>NZ_NMOK02000023.1:0-480684 GCF_003399985.2 Paenibacillus sp. ATY16
CGTCATTTTCATGACTTATGGGACACCCCCTTGTTTTCTATCGGGAGATGAGTTCGATTAGTTGGGACGGGGTTCTGAGCTTTGGAAACTCCGTCCATTTTCCCGCTCTTTCTTCGGGAAGAAACCAGGTCGCATGGTAAGCCTGCAGGCCGGAGCTTGACGCGCCGGACAATTCATCAGAGCCTCCATCGCCAATAAATAAGGCGGCAGACGGCGGCACTCCGATCCGTTCGCAAGCAAGCTGGTAAATGCGGGGCTCAGGCTTGGCGGTATTTACCGCATAAGAGAAAATCGCATCGTCAAAGTAAGCGGCTAGTTCGCTGGTTTCCCATGAAGATACCTCTTCCGGCGCACAATTGCTAATCAGACATCGTTTAATTCCAGACGAGCGAAGCTGCTCAAGCATGTCCAGAATAGCCGGCTCTATCTGGTTGAACGGGACGGACTTGGAAGCAATCCGTTCATTATGAATGTTATCGATGATTTCTTCGGCTGCTTCATGTCCAAGCGTACTCAAAATATCTCTTAATACGGAAGGGAAATCCGGAAATGTCCCGTTCATCCTCCGCTCTTGCCTCTTTTTCCACTCTTGCTCGAACAGATGGGTATCAACCCCCAACTGCCCGACAAAATGATTCGAACGCGGCGCTTTCCGTACGCCGTTCTCAAACTCGGTAATTAAAGTCTCGAACAAATCAAAGAATACGGCTTGAACTTTCAACAGGATCCCTCCAGGTTGGCGTGGTAAACAGGAGACAAATAGCTTAAGCCAATTTTATTTAGATGCAACAGGCGCTCTTCCAATTCTAGCAATATAGGAAGCGAAACTGTTGCTTTATTAGGAGGTATAAGATCACGGACAAACAACAATAGCTTTTGAATAGACAATCTCGAAGTCTCATTAATCGTCAGACCATTTATCGTAACAGACAAGCATTCCGTGTCGTAATGACTGCTTTGGCTGCAATCCGGGCAATGAACCGAGCCTGAAAAATAATCAATAGCTTTTAGATTGCCTTTGCTTGTTGTGCCGGAGTCTCTCAGAAACTTAACATCGTTCACGCAACCCCTGTAGAAGCCCTGTTTGAGTTTAGATCTGTGCGTATAAGTTAGGAGTTCTTTCTTATAACCGTACAATAAAATCTCAATAAAGAGAGGATCTTGCTCTGCCAACGGACGATCATAGCTGATGCCAAGCACTTCGGACAATTGCTTCATCATTTCGACGGGTCCGCAGTTTGTGCCTGCCCATAATAGGACGGCACCGCGCTTAAGAGACAGCTCCGAAGCAATCATGCGGCGGGGATCAATGTCAATCATTGCCGGACTGCCGCTGCATGTAGAGCACTCTCCATTTGTTTTCCGTTCTGAGAATTGATCCGCTTCCCATCTACTGCCGGCATCCGTTAGATTCCCGCTCCAAGCATATAATTGCTTTAGTCTTTCCTGCACACTTGTGATTATCGCAATTAGAGAACTGCGAGGATTAAACTTTTCCGTTGCTATCATGGTTTGCTGCATGCTCGCCGACGCCCTCCTCCCTAATATTGGAAATAACATCTAACACCAACTATAACGAATTCCAGCCTTCCTATCAATCATTCGATATGCTAGTATAGCGAAAAAGAATCCTTTCTTTCTTCATTAAGGAGGCAGCAAATATGTCTACATTCCGTTTTTCGCCTTATAGCGTAGCCATCATTACGCCTTTCCGTCAGGATGACACGATTGACGAACAAGGAATTCATCAAATGGTTCAATATTATGTAAAGCAACAGGTTCCTGCCCTGCTAGTTGGAGGCTCAACCGGGGAGCAGCATTCCTTGTCCTTGGAGGAGAGAATCCTTCTCTATCAACGGACCAGGCAAGCCGCTCCTGCAGACACTCCTTTGTACGCGGGAGTAGCGGCGATCCGGACTCGTGACGCGGTCCGACTTGCGACGGAGGCTGAAAAAGCCGGACATGCGGCCATTATGCTTGGCTTTCCGCCTTATGTCCGCCCAAGCCAACGTGAAGCCGCTTTATATGTTGAAGCGGTATGCTCAGCGACGGCACTGCCCGTGATGCTCTACAATAATCCGGTACGAACGGGATTTAATCTGGAGCCTCAAACCTTAATAGCCCTGGCTAAGAAGTTCCCTCAAATTAAAGCGCTAAAAGAAGCCGGCAATCCTGATGTCGTTAGAGGCATTACAGAAGAGCTTGGAGCAGACTTTCAGGTGTTGTCCGGAATCGACGCTACCATTGCAGATTATTTCTCGAAAGGTTATAACGGCCTAACGAGCGTCGCAGGCAGCCTTTTCCCTACAGAAATGAAAGTAATCGTTACTCTGCTAAGCTCGGGACAACAAGCAGAAGCTTTGTTAAACCTTGCAGTTATTCAACCTAAGCTTGAACGGCTCGGCAGCATCGGCTGGGTCAGAGTTATCCGTCACCAATTTGCAGCTGAAGGGATCATAGCGGGCGGCTTCCGCGAACCTCTCACTCCTCTAACCCCGGAGGAAGAAGAAGCGGTACGCACCGTCTTGCTGTAAAGAAAAGGCGCCTTGCAATTTAATTGCTAAGGCGCCTTGCCCATTCTATTCGATTATGCGGTACAGCTTATTCTCCCAGCCTTCTTGGCGGACGGGATGCTCATGCTGCAGCCAGAGGACCATCGTGCCCCGGGAACGGTTATTCCAGTATGGATAAGGAACCGCCGTAATTGGACGGCCGTCCGCATCCGTTGTCCGGATGATAACGGCGCCGTCGAAGAAGCTTGCGTCATGCTCCGTTTCGAATACTGGCTGAATCGGCAGCTTGCGGTCCATATGATTCTCTCGCAGCGCTTCGCGGGTATAGAGAATGCTGCCGTTTTCCACTTTTTCATTATCCACCGACTCCAGACAATACAGCACAGGTCCGCGCCGGATGGCTGCTTTGTCCGCATGTGTCGTTACATTCGGATGAACCTCTACCAAATGAACGGGCATATCCAGTTCAAGCTGTATCCGGTCCCCCGGCGACCATACCCGGTGCAAGACGGCATATCCGTCTTCCAACTCATAACTTACTGCTTGATCGTTCACGCGGATCGCATACTGCCCGCACCATTCCGGAATGCGCAGCCTCAAGTCAAACTCGGCATCCCGCTCCGGCGTAACCGTAATTCCAACTGCTCCCGACCACGGATAATTCGTCTGCTGCTTAACCGTTACAGTCACCTCCCCGATAAGCAATTCGCTTACGCTTCCGATGTACAGATTAACGAATGCTCCCTTGCCGTCATAGGCGTAAATATAGGAAGCGAGCTCAGGCAAAAGCTTCATGATCATCGGCGGGCAGCAAGGGCAGCTATGCCACTCCCAGCGGTTATGGCCGCCTTTGCTGACCAGCGGATTTTCGTAAAAGTATTTATGCCCGTCCATCGAACGTCCCGCCAGCACGATATTGTAGATAATCGTCTCCAGCTTGTCGATATAGCGGCTTTCACCGGTTGCAAGGAACAGATTCCAGCTGAAGAAGCCCATGCCAACGCCGGCGCAAGTCTCCAAATAGCCGTTATCCGGCAATTCATAGTTTGCGCCAAACTTCTCGTCATGGTGAACCGCTCCAACACCGCCGGTAATATGCGATTTCTGGTACGAAATGTTATCCCACAGCTTCCTTGCGGTCTCCAGGTAAGGCATTTCACCCGTGCATAAATAGAGAGCCGTCAGACCCGTGTACAACAAAGTCGCGCGAACCGCATGCCCGACCGCTTCCTCCTGCTCCAGCACCGGCTTGTGATCCTGCGCATATTCCCCGCCATGCGAGTATCTGCCTTCATGATTGCCCCGGTTATGAATCCAGAATGCAGCAAGCTCCAGATAATCCGATGCAACAAAAGGAACCTTCATTACCGCGCCA
This sequence comes from Paenibacillus sp. ATY16, assembly GCF_003399985.2. NCBI lineage: Bacteria > Bacillati > Bacillota > Bacilli > Caryophanales > Paenibacillaceae > Paenibacillus > Paenibacillus sp. ATY16. The sequence goes on from NZ_NMOK02000023.1 coordinate 3,889, forward strand.
AGCTCAGGCTCATCCAAAGCCAGCTGATACAGCTTCAGAACCGCCTCCTCCGGCAGCGAGTGGGCCGGGACAATGTTCCGTTTCGGCGGAGGCCCCATAATGCCGCTCATATGATTGGCGTACTGAACCGCTGCTTTAAGCAGGGTTGTTTTGCCCGTCGCCTTATAATGATGAACCGCTGCTTCAATCAGGCAGCCGGCATTATACACATCATGCTGCCATCTCAGGAATCCGCCGTTCTCGCCCCAGCGCTGGCCGGGACGGTCAAGCTGCGTATAGGTATTGATGTATCCGTCATCGCCAGCTTCTTGGGCAAGGACAATTTTCTGAATAATATCGTCTACTCTATCATCCAAACGCTCATCCTGGGATACGGCCAGAATATCGGAGATCCCGCGGATCGTTTCATAGACGAGCCCATCAAACCAAGGCTCCCCGGAATGAAATCCGCCCGATCCCTCCGCTACAAAATCGAAATTTCGCATCGCTCCGTCATTCTCGAATTTGCGGAGCACATCATAGGCGGTTACTTCATGCAGCACCTTTAATTTCGGATTCCAGAACGCATCCTGGATGCGGACGGCTTGAACGGGCACGTTGTGCACCGTCTGATACTTGTAGGTTGTTGGTTTCTTCTTAAGTTGAGCTGCTTTGGAAGTCAAACTTGAACACCCCTTCGCATGGAATGGAATTGTATTCGTATCGTTAAACCGCGAGCAATTCTTTCAAAGCTTGACCAACGGTATCCGCTCGATGGGTAGCCGTAGTCAGAACTGTACCGTGGGCATGGGACATGGCAAAGCTGCGGGAGCAAATACGGAACATCGCCAAATCGTTAAACGAATCGCCAATGCATGCCGTCTCTTCCCTGCGGATATCCAATAATTGCATTAGAGCTTCGACAGCCGCGCCTTTATCTACGCCGCCGGGCATGACATCAATGCCGTCAGGGTCGGAGAACGATGCCGTAATCCGGTCTGCGAAACGCTCATCCAAAGTCTCAAGCATCCGCTCTAACAGTGGAACCTCACCATAGACGGAAAACTTCGTGACGGGCATTCCGTTTGCCATATCTTCAATGACTTGGCGGCGCTCGATTAACGGTGTCAGGAAGCGCGTTCCTACACGCTCCGTCTCTGCCGTTTGCCTGGCAACGTAATTGCCCTCGCTGCCGCAAATAACGGTAACCAGATCGGCCGGCGCTATCAGCTGCTGCACGTCAAGCGCCAGATCAGCCTGGAACGTACTGGCCCGAATGACGGTTCCATCCTGGTCCACAATGGTTGCCCCGTTCTGGCAAACCGCGTAACACGGTACGCCAAGCAGCTCCATAACGACCTTGATCTCCTCATGCATCCGTCCGGACGCCAGACAGATGTGAACGCCCTGCCGATGGGCCAAGCGGATGGCGTCGATATCCTCCTTGCGAATCAGTTTGTTTCTGTCCATCAAAGTGCCGTCAATATCCGATACGAAGAGCTTTAGCAACGTTTATCCACCTCTTCGGCTTTTACTTTTCTACCCGAACTCTACGCCCAAGCTTATAGGATTCAATCGCCGCTTCCGCGATTAATAAAGCCCGGTAACCCGCCGAAGCATGAACCGGAGGCGCTTCGCCGTTACGCAAAGCCTGAAGCAACGCATCGACATGGTAATCAAACGTATGGTGGAAATCGCGGTCCGCGTCGTTGAAATAACCCGCTTCCCAGCTTTCCCCGACCTCGTTGCCTGCGGCATGATACGTATATTTCTTCACCGTATCCTGAATAACGCAGCGGCCAAGCGATCCGTTAATCTCGACGCGGTGCGTATCCGGATAAGCATAGGAAGAATCATAGCTTCCGACCAGACTGCCGACAGCTCCGTTCTCGAACCGTAAGGCAAGCGACAATGTCCGGTAACCGCCCCCCGTCTTATCCGTCATTTCCGCCACAACCGTATCAACCGGACCGCATAAATACTCAAGCATATCAAAGCCGTGACACTGCGTTTCGATGAGATTGGCATGCGGATGATCGCTGCTTCCTTCTCCGCCAAAGCGCCAGGTTGCGAAGGAAAGCTCGCCGAGCTTTCCTCCCTGAATGGCAGCATGCGCCAGCTGTACCGGCTTGGCGAACCGGTGGTTGAAGTTGATGGCGAAAAAGACGTTCCGTTTAGCAGCTTCATTAAGAAGAATGTCGGCTTCCTTCAAGCTGAACACCAGCGGCTTCTCGACCAATAACGGATAACCGGCCTGAATAACCTCCAACGTCGCTTCGAAATGCCCCTGATTCGGCAGGCACATGCTGACCAAATCCGGCGTTTCTTTTTCAAGCATATCGGCAATCCTCGTATACGCTTTAGTTCCGAACAACTCCGCTTTTTCCTCGGTCCGGGCAGCATTGCGTCCTACGATTGCGCAGAAGTCCACGTCCGGTCTCGCTTCCCAGATCCGTGCATGCTGCAGGCCCCAGCTGCCTGCCGATTGGAACCCTTCCGATCTTCCTCGGCTGCTTATTGCTCCTCCGGCACCGATTAAGGCTACTTTTAGCTTTTTGTCCGCATTATTCATTGTTCGATTAACACCTTTCCGGTATTGCCTTGGAAGAACAGCTCGTAAGCCTCCTGAATTTCATTCAGGCCGTATCGATGCGTAATAATCTGCTGCAAGTAAGGAAGATGCTCAAGAATAAGGGCATGATTCTCCGCCAGCTCGTTATATTGGAAATATTCGCTTCCGAGCACCGCGCGTTCGGGAGCAATCAGATCATTCGATACGCCGAGATTCAGCTCTTGCCCATGACCCACGCAGACCAGCACGCCGCGCTGGTTAAGCGCATCGAGAGACGTACGGCGGCCGGAGGTTTTGCCGCTTGTATCTATGGCAATATCCGTACCTTCAAGACCGGCAGCCTTGATGACCTCCTGAACCGACTGATTCGCCAGCTGCACCGGAATAGCTCCCATCTTCTCCGCAAGCTCCAGACGATAATCGACGTAATCCATAATAAAGACCGGAGTTTCTTCTCCAAGCAGCAGCTTCGCCATGGCAAGCACGCCAAGACCGATAGGACCGGCTCCCGCAATAAGAACGGACTGAATATCCGGATGAACCAGCTTTGCACGCTTAATGGCGTGTCCTCCCGTGCCCATAATATCGAGAAGCATAGTCGCCTCAGCCAGCGGAATAGACGGATCAATCGGGAAGAAGACGTTTTCATTAACAACGATATAAGGCGTATAACCGCCATCATGCGTGAAGCCGTAATCCGCTCTCTTATTCAGGCATTGGTTCGTGAAGCCCAGCCTGCAGCTGCGGCATTCCCCGCAGAAGTCCATCAGGAACACAACTCCCGGCGTCCCGATGGCCGTTGCTGCACCAACACCTGCGCCAACGACAATCCCCGCCGCTTCGTGACCGGGAACGGTATCGCTTCCGTCATAGAACTGGCTGCGGTCCGAGCCGCAAAGAGCGTTCGCTTTTACCTGCAGCAGCAGCTGTCCTTTGCCCGGTACGGGTACCGGCTTCTCGCCGTATTCGATTTTACCTTGGCCTACAAAAAGCGGAATGTTCATTGTTTGTGGTACATGGATAACTTGACTCATCTTCTTCCATCTCCTTAACCGTTCACATTATCGTTCATGTCTAAGGGTAAAAAGGGGCGCATCCCGCATCCCATCTGCGTTTATCTGGTGCTTTCCCTTAAAACCAGCTTGGTATCGATAATTTCGTTAAACTTCTGCTTCGAATCCGGATGATTGATCTTGTGCAGAACAATATCGACGGCCCGTTTGGACATTTTGCCCTTGGAATTGCTCACCGAGGACAGCTGGAACGGAATAAAAATCCGCGACTGGATATTGTCGAAGCCGATAACCGAATAATCTTCCGGTACTTTGAAGCTATGCTTGCTTAATACGTATGCCGCTTCCCAGGCAATTACATCATTGAAGGCAAAGATCCCGGTAAACGCCGTCTGCTGCTCGATAAGCTGCTTCATAACCTGCCTTGTATCTCCCGCGGAAGCCCCGACCTCGATAATGAGCTCCTCGAGTACCGGCAAGCCCGCTTCCTCATGCGCCCGCTTATAGCCTTCAAGCCGCTCCTGCGCACTGGAAATCCGGATGGGCCCGTTCAGGAACAACACTCTCTTATGTCCGTTGTCGATCAAATGTTTGGTTGCGAGATACCCGCCCTTCTCGTCATCGCAGATCACGTAATCGAATTCCGGCTCATCCTTGAACCTTCTGCCGATCAGCACGAACGGCACGCCGTTCTTCTGCAGAAACCGGATGTTATCGGCTCCGCGCTGGGAAGGACAGATAATGATCGCATCCACATTTTTGCCGATAGCGGTGTATATGGCCCTCTCTTCCATCTCGTAGTCATCTTCCGTGTTAATGACAAAGATCGTGTAATGATGCTTGCGCGCCGACTTTTCGATTTCCTTCACCATAATGCCGAAGTGCGGGTTGGCTACATCACTGACGATAACCGCGATCGTGCGGGTCAGACCCGACCGGAGCGAACCGGCAACCGCGTTGCCGACATATCCCATTTCCTTGGCTAAATCCTTAATCATCTGCCGGGTGGAGGCTGCGATATCCTCTTTGTCCTTCAGAGCTCTTGAGATGGTGTTGACCGAAAGCCCGGCTTTGACGGCCAGATCCTTCAGTGTCACTTTCCTGCCTTCCATGCTTTCTCCCCCAGCTACTAGAATGTGTTTGCTAGACTCTCTTGTTTGATAAATAGATTAGCACTTGAAATTTTTGGAGTCAATTATCTAGAGGAGAACAGCTTGTTAACCTTTTAATCCGGTCATGACGATGCCTTCGACAAAGTATTTCTGCCCGAGGAAAAAGACCAGCATCGCCGGCAGAAGCACGACCGTTGTCGCCGCCATCATTAAATGCCACTGCGCGTTATACATGCCTTTGAAGGTTTGCAGACCCAGCGCAAGGGTATAAAGTTTCTCGTCGCTCAAATAAATGAGCGGACCCATAAAGTCGTTCCAGCCGTTCAGGAAAGAGAACAAGCCGACTACGACAAGCGCCGGCACTAGAAGCGGCAGCATAATCCGGCTGTATATCCGGAAGTAACCCGCCCCGTCCACCAATGCGGCTTCATCCAGCTCTTTCGGAATGGTCATAAAAAACTGCCTGAGCAGGAATACGTTAAACGCACCTCCGCCGAACCATGCCGGCAGCGTCAACGGGATAAACGTGTTGGTCGCCCCAAGCTTCGCCCATCCGACGTATTGAGGGATCAGCGTCACCGCTCCGGGAAGCATCATGCTCGTCAGAATGACCATAAATACGAGGTTTCTTCCCGGCCACCGCAGTCTGGCGAACGAATAAGCGCAGATCGAACTCGACAACACAACACCGGATACCTCCAGCACAACGATAATTAACGTATTCAGAAAATACCGGTTGAACGGCAGAATCGTGAGCGCCTCCCGATAGTTGCTGATCAGCCAGTCATGGGGGATCCAGATCGGCGGGATGACAAAGATATCCGACTGGTCCATAAACGAGCTTCGAAGCAGCCAATAGAAAGGAAACAGACAAAGACAAGTTCCGGCAGCGAGCAGCAAATAGATGATGGATTTGGATAAGAACCGGCCTCTAATCATCGTTTCCCCTCGCTTTCGCTGTACACCCATAACGCCGATGTCTTGAACACCGTCAAGGTCAACGCCAGAATAACCAGGAACAAGATCCAGGCAATTGCCGATGCGCTTCCCATGCTGGAGAACTCGAATGCTTCCCGGTATAGGTAATAAGAGTAGAACAACGTTGCGTTGTTCGGCCCGCCCTGCGTCATAATGTAGGCCTGCCCGAACACCTGAAAGCTTCCGATGAATCCCATAACGAGGTTGAAGAAAATCGTAGGCGTCATCAGCGGGATCGTAATCGAGAACAGTTTATGAAAAGGTCCGCCGCCGTCTACCTCTACCGATTCATACAAATGCTTCGGAATGCCTTGAAGCCCGGCCAGGAAAATAACCATTGTTCCCCCGATCGTCCATAGGCTCATCAAAACCAGGGACGGTACGGCCAGATTCTCCGAATAAATCCACTGCAGTCCAGGAAGCCCGAATACTTTGAGCAGCTGGTTAAGCAGACCAAGATCCGGATCAAACAGCCACAACCAGATCATCGACGAAGCTACTGCGGGCACAATCGTTGGCATATAAAAGACGGTGCGGAAGAACGCCTTCCCTTTAATCGGTTGATTAAGCAGCAGCGCCACCATAAACGCCAGCAAAATCTGCAAAGGCACGCTCAAGATGACATAATAGCCCGTAACGCCAAGCGACTTGTAAAATAGCGGGTCCTTACCGTCGAACAGATCCGAATAGTTGGAGAAGCCGGTAAATTTCAAGGGAGTTATGACGTTGTATTCCGACAAGCTGAATATAAAGCTGGCAATCATCGGCCCCAGGACGAAGATCAGAAATCCGGCAATAACCGGTGACGCGAACAAAATGCCGGCCCTAGCCTCTTTATTCCAAAGCTTCCTCCCGGTGATCATCGCTCCGTATAAACCCCTTTCAGCTCTTTCTCCACTTGAGGTTTGATCTTGGTTAATGCTTCCTGCGCCGTTGTTTTGCCAAGCCAGACCTGCTCGAGAGCCGGGTCGATAATGCTGTTTATTTTGGACAAGTTCTTCACGTAATAGGATGTATTAGGAAAGCCGTTGTCAAAGGCGTTTCTCATTACCGCATCCTGGTAGCCTTCCGGATGAGCCGGATTGCCGGCCGCCCATTTCGCAACCAGATCCGCATTCTCGTACCATTTTTTCAGAACCGGCATCCACAGTCCGCTTGTTTGCAGCTCCAGCGTGTTCTCCGGATTCATCATCCACTTGTACAGCATCCAAGCTTCTTCCGGGTGTTTGGTATCTTTGAAGATCACGATCGGTTCGCCTAAGGTCATCGTCGCTTTGTTCTTCATGACGGGAGCTACGCCAATGCCGAAGTTCAGCTTTTTCGCCGCGCCAAGATCAACCAGACTCCACTGGCCGTCAAGCGTCATTGCCACCTTGCGGGAGGACAACGCATTGGCGCCGGAAGGAATGTTCTTCGACTGGGTAGGCGACGGAGCGACATGGTATTTGTTAATCAGATCGGCCCATTGCTGAATCGCTTCGGCCGCTTCCGGATCAGCCAGCTTGAACTGTGTCCCGTCCTCGTTCACGAACTGTCCGCCGTTTGACACGACGCCGTTCATGTAGGCCCAGAGAGGCATCGTTACTCCGAATTGCTTGATCGACCTCGGATCAAAATCCGGATCAAGCGCATTCCGCCCTTTTTGGTCCAGCGTCAGCTTTTGCGCCGTCTCCACGAATTGATCCCAGGTATACGCCTCGTCGGCTTTTGTAGGCGGAAGCGGCAGACCCGCGTCCGTAAAGGCTTCCTTGTTGTAGAACAAAGCGAAGGCTTCAAGCGCGCCGTTAACGCCTGCCAGCTTTCCTTCCTCCCAGTAATACATCGTGTTTGGCAAAATATCGTTTACGCTGACATCCGGATCATTCGCAAGGAAATCCATAATGTTATAGATCCGCCCCTGCGATGCCCATTCCAGCGCAACATCGCCATTCAGGAGTCCAATGTCCGGCATCTGATTCGAAGAAGCCATCGTTGTCAGCTTGGTCGTATAGGAGTCCGGGATATGAAGCGTATTCACCTTGATCCACGGATATTTCTCCGTAAACGATTTAATCGCCGCTTCCTGTACCTTCTTCTCGTTCGGGCTTCCCCAGAACGTATATTTCAGCGTCACCGGATCATGCTTCACCGGTTCTTCCCCGCCGGCGCTATTGGCCGGAGTATTTGCGGAAGTCGTTGCCGTATTGCCGGAAGACTCTTTCGCTTCCGAATTACCGTTAATACCGCTATTGCCGTTATTCCCGTTGCTGCTTCCGCAGCCGGCCATCAAGACCGAAAGCGCTAATAAAGTTGCCGATGCCACACCTGCCGATTTTCTCATAGACTTACCTCCCTCAAATTGGTTAAAGATCCCCACTCTTTTTCTTTCAACCAATGTTGCAAGTCATGATGGATTTTTTGCGTTTTGAGCTCTCTCGCACCTCCATTTACGTTAACATTATCGTTAATGTAAGCTTACAGCGTCATTATAAAAGGATTATTAAGGAATGGTCAATTGTAGAAAACGGACATTTTAAGGAAATGACCACACTATAATGCGTCGTAATTCTGGAGTAATATTCCAGGATAGCCAACATAAAAAAGCCGGCTCCAACTTGAAGTTGGAACCGGCGAATGACACGGATCGACCTTTATTCAATTGTCTTAATTACATTTTCGAGTCTATTCAAGCCTTCTGTCAAAATCGCGCGCGAACAGCCGATATTAATGCGGATAAACCCGTCTCCGGCTTTGCCGTAAGTCGAACCCTCGTTAATCCGAAGACCGGCTTCGTCAAACAATCTGCGGCTGAGCTCCTCTGACCCAATCCCGAGATTTCGGCAATCCACCCACATTAAGTACGTGGAATGCGGCGTGATTACCTTTAGCCTTGGCAGTTTTTCTTGAATATATGAAAGGAAATAGTCACGGTTGGCTTTCAGATAAACCAGCAGCTGATCCAGCCACTCGTCTCCCTTATTGTACGCAGCGATTAAAGCTTCCACCCCAAAAGTGTTTGGTTCATGAACGCCCCTCATAAGCAGATCCTTCTTGAATTTATCCTTGTATTCCTTATTGGCGGTAATGATGTTCGCCATCTTTAATCCGGCAATATTAAAGGTTTTGCTCGGAGAGGTACAGGTGATCGAGTTGATCGCGTCTATCGAAGCAAACGGAACATAAGGCTGTCCTTCAAACACCAGATCCCTGTGAATTTCATCGGCTACAACAAGAACCCCATGCTTTTGGCAAATGGCGCTTAACCGCTCAAGCTCGTCCTTCCGCCACACTCTTCCTACCGGGTTATGGGGATTGCACAAAATAAACAGCTTAACGGCTTCATCCGAAGCCTTCCTCTCGAAATCCTCAAAGTCGATTTCATAGGAATCGCCCGTATGGATCAGTTCATTCTCGACGATCTCGCGGCGGTTATTGGCAATGGTTGTATAGAAACTGTTATATACCGGAGCTTGAATAAGCACCTTGTCTCCCTGGCTTGTAAAAGCTTGAATAATAGCGGCCAAAGCCGGAATAACGCCGGGACTGAAGGCTATCCATTCTTTTTCAATCTGGAAATCATGTCTCTTCTGCCACCAGTTGATTTCCGCTTCATAATAGGCGTCCGGCAAATGGGCATAACCGAATACCCCATGCTGGAGCTTGCTCTCCAATGCCCGAAGGATGGGATCCGCTGCCTTGAAATCCATATCTGCAACCCACATGGGTACAATATCTTCTTTGTCCTTCGCTGAGTCCCACTTAAAGCTGTTCGTGTTTTTCCTGTTAATGACTTCATCAAAATCATACTTCATCTTGCATGCCACCTTTTCTGTTCGCAAACTTCTGCCTAACATATAATAGCACAACTCCCGCCAGCAATGCCCATAAGGGAGCCGATATGCCGAACAAATGAAGATGCGAAGCGGCCAGGACAAAGGTAACGGTGGACGGAACGATGTATGGACGCAGCTGCACGGCCGATTTGACTGACTTCATAAAAAGGCCAAGCAACGGAATACCGGTCATCAAAGCGATAAACGGGGCAGGCAAAATCTGAATCCAACCGATCAATTTCGAAGCGAATAGCCCGAAGAGGATAACCAGAACGTTCGAGGTGATTGCCGCGCCAATCCGTCGCGATGGCCAGCCTGTTTCGGGACTGCTGCAGAGAGCCGTCATCATCCCACCCACGTTTGCCGCATGCCCGCCGAACAGTCCGGCAGCTACGGATGCCAAGCCGGAAGCGCTTATGACACGGTTGACCGACGGATCATACTCATGGCTTTTTAGGGCGGTAAGAGCCACTGCCAGGTCATTGCTCATCACGATAAACGACAAGGGGATTGCAATGGAAAATATAGCGGTAGTCGAAAATTCGGGAATGATCGGCGCGGGAAGCTCAAACGGTAAGCCTTGCACAGCCGCCCATGGAAGTCGCTGCTGAAGAAGCAAACCAACAAATCCCATGATCATTGCCCATAAGGCCGGCGACAGGAACCGCGTATAACGAGGAATCAGCCAATACCCGGCTGCGGCCAGGATGCCGCATAGCGGAAGCTGTACGGAAGACGGAATCATTCCCCAGACATAGGATAATAACAGCCCCGCCAATAAGGCATCGATTATAGGCTTGGGAATCAAAGGCAGAGCCCGTCCAAAAATCCCCGTACTGCCAGCCGCAATCATGATGACTCCCGACAGTATAAATCCCCCGGCTAATTCCGGCAGCGTATAATGGGCGGCAATGGATCCAATGTAGGCAATCCCCGTAATGGAATGCGCTCCCGCAAAGGGCATTTTATACTTAAGAGTGAGTATCGTATTTAACACACCGCCAGCGACATAAACGGCAAAAAACCAAGATAAAAGCTCGTGATCGGACATTCCGGCCCGATCCGCCGCTTGGACAAGCAGGATTGCGCCTCCGGTACAAGCAAGCATGGCAGACATTATTCCCGTAGTGAAAAATCGCAAGGCACATCCCTCCTTCAGCCCATAATAGGACCAAATGGAAAAACTGTAACCAGCCAATTCGGAGAGACTTCTGCCATCCACCCATAAAAAAAGAGCCCGCTCGCGCAGGCTCTTCCTCCCTTAAGTCCACTTTTTCTGATAAGCGGCAATTTCTTTGTATTCTGGCGTAAGCAGCCTGGATACCCGGACGTAGATCCGGCTCAGCTCCTTGTAACGTTCAACGTTGGCTTGTTCAGGCAAATGCTTGTGGGAAGTTCCCATCATGCCCGACACGACATGAAGCGAATCTACCTCGCCAATGCTGTACAAGCCTAGGATCGCCGCGCCAAGGCATGAGCTTTCGAAGCTTTCCGGCACATGGACCTCTTGCTCGAAAATATCGGACATCATCTGACGCCACAGCTCCGAGCGGGCAAAACCGCCGGTTGCCTGGATTTTCGTCGGATGGCCAATCAGCTCCTCCAGTGCCATATACACCGTGAAGAGGTTAAAAATTACGCCTTCCAGCACCGCGCGGATCATATGCTCCTTCTTATGCTGCAGGCCAAGGCCAAAGAACGAGCCTCTTGCATTGGCATCCCACAGCGGAGCTCTTTCGCCCGCGAGATAAGGATGGAACAACAAACCGTCTGCTCCCGCCGGCACGCGCGCGGCAATTTCCGTTAGAATATCGTACGGATCCTTGCCGAGCCGTTTAGCGGTCTCGGTCTCCGCGGCGCAAAGCTGATCTCTCAGCCATCGGAATATCATCCCGCCGTTGTTAACCGGACCGCCAATCACCCACATATTCTCGGCTAACGCGTAACAAAAGATCCGTCCTTTCGGATCGGTGACCGGCCGGTCCGTTACGGCCCGGATTGCCCCGCTTGTTCCGATTGTTACGGCAACGGTTCCCGGCTCAATCGCATTCACGCCAAGGTTGGACAATACGCCGTCGCTGGCTCCAACAACGAAGGGAGTTGAAGCAGGCAGCCCCATCTCGGCGGCCCATTCCGCCTTCATGCCTTCCAGCGCATAGGTCGTAGGCACAGGCTCGGATAACCGCTCGGGCGTAACGCCTGCCACCTGCAAGGCTTCGGCATCCCAGCCCAGCTGGGATAAATGAAACATTCCCGTTGCCGATGCAATCGAATAGTCAATCACGTACCGGCTGAACAACTGATGGAACACGTACTCCTTGATGGAGATAAACTTGTGCGCGCGGGCGAACAGTTCCTGCTGCGTGTTGCGCAGCCATACCAGCTTGGACAACGGAGCCATCGGATGCAGCGGCGTACCCGTGCGCAAATAAATCTGATGGCCGTTCATCTCGTTCCTGATCCGCTCCGTCCACATCGCGCTGCGGTTGTCTGCCCAAGTGATGCAGCGCGTCAGCGGACGGCCTTCGCCATCAACCGCGATCACGCTATGCATCGCCGAGCTGAACGATACGCACAATACGCCTTCCTCGCCTATGCCGCCAAGAGCAACCACTTGCTTGATCGTGCCAACTACCGCGCGGAAAATCTCGTCCGGATCCTGCTCCGCTACATCGGGCTTCGGCGAGTACAGCGGGTATTCGATCGTATGAGTCGCGATGACTTGTCCGGCCTTGTCAAACAATACGGATTTCGTGCTTGTTGTCCCGATATCCGTTCCAATTACGTAAGAGGAAGCCAATGCCGCTCACTCTCCTTTCTCTCTATCCAACCATGCCTTCTATCTTTAAACGACGGCGTTCAACGCCATAATGAGCACAAGCGCCACAACGGAAATAATCGTTTCCAGCGCTGTCCAGGTCAGGAGCGTTTCCTTCACCGTCATGCCGAAATATTCTTTGATCAGCCAGAAGCCGGAGTCGTTCACATGGGACAAAATAAGCGAGCCTGCGCCGGTTGCGAGTACAAGCAGCTCCACGTTGGTTCCCGGCATTGCTGCCGCGATTGGAGCCACGATACCCGCAGCCGTCATCATCGAGACGGTTGCGGAACCGGTTGCGATCCGGATCATCGCCGCGATGCCCCAGCCAAGCAGAATAGGCGATACATGCGAAGAAGTAGCAAGATCAGCGATGTAGTCGCCGATGCCGGAATCCAGCAGCACGCGGTTAAACGCGCCGCCCGCGCCAATAACAAGCAGAATCGTTGCCGTAGGGGCGAGACAGTCGTTCGTAAATTTCAATACTTTCTCGCGGCTGATACCGCGGGCAAAGCCTAAGCTGAAGAACGAGTATACCGTTGCAATCAGAAGCGCCACAACCGGATCGCCTACAAATTTCGCGGCAAGGAATAGAGTATCATCCTTCGCAAGGGAGCCGCTTTCCACGAATACGTCCGCGAATGTGGCAATTAGCATCAGGAATACCGGAATCAGAATCGTGATGAGCGTATTGGCAAAACCGGGCAGTTCGCGGTTCTCATCGGTTTCCGCAAGCTGATCTCCCATTTCCTTCGGTACTTCCTTATGAATTCGTTTGCCAATCCAGCTGCCGTACAGCGGTCCGGCAACGATTGCCGTCGGCAGACCAACGATAATCGAATACAAAATCGTCTTGCCGATATCGGCATTAAAGATGCCAACGGCAGCCATGGCAGCCGGATGCGGAGGCACCAGACCGTGAACGACGGATAAGCCGGCTACCAGCGGTACGCCGATTTTGACAAGCGAAAGACCCGTTTGTTTCGCAATCGTGAAAATAAGCGGTACAAGCAAGACAAAACCAACTTGGAAGAAGACGGGAATTCCTACGATAAACGCAACAAACATCATCGCCCAATGGACTCTCTTCTCTCCAAACAATCCGATCAAGGTTCGTGCGATCCGCTCGGCGCCGCCGGATTCAGCCATCATTTTTCCGAGCATTGTGCCAAGCGCCAATACAATCGCGAGGAAGCCTAGCGTATTCCCCATCCCGGTCTTGATGGAATCAATGATGCCGGTCTGGTCTTCGGTAGCCACAATAGGCATTCCCGCGGCAAGCCCTGTGCCGATCGCCGTAATGATAAGAGCGACAAACGGGTTAAGCTTGGCAACCGTAATGAGCAGCAGCAGCACAACGATCGCTGCGAGTACAATAAATAGCAACATGGTGTTAGTTCCCCCTGAAATGGATTATTGCGGCTGACCGTCGCGGTATTCCTGCGGCGTCATGCCGAACGTTTTCTTAAAGGCGCTGATGAAGGAATGCGGCCGTTGATAGCCCAGCCGGGCGGCAATGACATAGACCTTCTCATCGCTGCGCCGCAGCATGGACTGGGCTTCTTCCATCTTCGCGCGCTGAATGTAATCACTTAAGTTCTCGCCTGTTTCCAGCTTGTATACCTTGGATACATAGACGGGATGCAGCTTGACGTAATCGGCTACCGATTGAAGCGAGATATCGCCGGTCACGTTGTCGTCTATAAAGCTTCTAATTCTCTCGATCAAGGTATGGCGGTTGTCCTTTGTTTCCTTCGCCATATCCTCCTGCAACGCTTTCAGGGTACGGAAGGCCCATTCCCGGAGATGCTGCACGGTCCGAAGCGGCATGCCGGTCGTCATCCGGTTGTAATCGGTACCAAGTGTTTCGTTTAGAAGACGTCCGTTCTTATGGGCGATATAAGCATAGGCCGAAGCCATCGTAAAATAAATTTCGAGCAGATGCTCTTCGGAAACGGATACACTGCCCTCCACTCCCGCGAAAATACGCTTATACCTCTCTTCTACCGCTTCCCATCTCGCGGCTTCCAGCAAATGAATCAATGCCGGCGGCTCGTACAGACAGTCCAACGACCGGATTGCCGCAGGCTCGCTTTCCTTCTCCTCCAGACGCATGAACTGCTCCGGCTCCTGCCCGATCCGGTTGCGGAAAGCCGTAATGGATCGGTTATAAAAGCCGGGAACATCTTCCGGAAAAGCTCCCGCGCCGCTTACCAGAACGGATATCTTTCCTTTCAAGTAGACCCCTATGGCGGATTGCAGCACCGATGCCGTACGCTCAAGCCAGCCCGGATCATCCCTTTCCGCTACATCCTCAGGGGTCAGCAGAAAGATGAGATAATCATGGGCATCCTTCGCATGCCAAAGCGAGTAACGACCGCCGAACAGCTCTTCGGCCATATTGGCAACCGCATATTCCTTCCAGGACATGTCCTCTTCGGCAAACTCCCCGAACCGGTCATCCAGCCGAACAGCCATCAGCGAAAATCGCTCCCAATCCCGGTCGCCAAGCTCTAACCGCGACATTTTCTCCCGAAGCATCTGTCTGCTCCACAGCTTTCCCTGCAGCAGCTCCTGCAACAGGCTTGCCCTTAACAGGGGCAGATGCTCCTTCAGCGTATACGTCATCCGCTGGGCGGAGATCACTTCTTCCCACTCCTGCTTCAGCTTTAGAAGCACGCGTTCCACCGTTGACAAGAGATCCGCGGTCTTAACCGGCTTGAGCAGATAGTCCTCGGTCTGGAACTGCATAGCCTGCTTCGCATAGTTGAATTCGGAATAGCCCGACAACAGGATGCTTTTGGTCTTCGGCCATTGCCGCTTGATCTCGGAAATAAGCTGCAGCCCCGACATCCCCGGCATGCGGATATCCGTAATGACGATATCGATGGAGAATTGATGAAGCTGCTCAAGCGCTTCCTGACCGGAATACGCCTTGTACACCTGATCGATGCCCACGGATTCCCAATCGACCGTTGTCGCCAGACGGTCGACGACATGCGCTTCGTCATCCACAATTAAGAGCTGGGCCATTCCGTTTCACCCTCCAACCGATCGTTATTCCCTGCCTTGGCATTTACCTCGCTCTTCAGCCACGCTACCGTAACGACAAGACCTTCTCCATCCGCAACATGCCGGAAACGAAGCCCCGAGCCTTTTCCGAACCGGCCCTGCAGCCGCTGATGCACGTTCCAGGTGCCGCATCCGATCTCGTCGCCCATTTCCTTCTCGTCTAGCAGCGCTTCCAGCCTAAGCCGTTCCTCGCCGGTCATTCCCGCTCCGTTATCGGCAATTTCAAGAAGGTTATAATCACCCTCTTGCCTGCCGCTAATGGTGATAAGCCCTCCGCCGATCCGGCCTTCAATCCCGTGCACAATCGCATTTTCGACGATCGGCTGCAGGGTCAGACGGGGAAGCGGCTCCTCTAGCAGGGCATCCGGAACATCGATCTCGAAGGCTAGCCGCCCCATCCTCAGCGTATGGATATTCAGGTAATGCCGGACGAAATCCAGCTCCTCTCCCACCGTTGACAGCTGATTGTCCACCCTGGTCGTATACCGGTAAAACTCGGCCAGATTTTCGGACATCGAAATAACCGAATCCCGGTCCTCCATCATCGCCGAGTTGATAATAAAGAACAGCGAGTTATACAGAAAATGAGGATTAATCTGCGACTGCAGCTGCTTCAACGTCGCTTCCCTGGATCTTAGCTTTTCGCTGTATATATCCTCGATCAACCGCTGAATCTGGCCGGCCATTTCGTTGTAATGACGAATCAAGTCATCAAATTCGTTATTAGCCTTATAGCCGATCCGCCAGGACAAATCGCCGCCCTTCATCCGTTTGATACCGGCAATCATCTTGGACAACGGGATCTGAACATTGCGGTAGAGCAGAACGGAGGCCAGCAGCCCAATCAAAACCAGAAAAGCGATTGAACCGTAAAACCAGTTCCTGGCCTGAATGATAGGGGCTACAATCCGTTCGACCGGTACGTAATCAACCAAATACCAGCCTAACTGGCGCGACTTCGCGTAACTGACCAGATACGTCTGTCCATCCATCTTCAAGATCCGTTGACCGCTTTGTCCGAGGCTCCCGTGTGCAAGCTCCCGAATGACCTTGGCGGAAGACACTTCCGCATACGTGCTGTTGCGTACAGGCTCCTCATTAGATCGGAACAGAAACGGGTCGCCCCGGTTCTCCTTCTTGTATAAATCAAGCATGTCGCTAATATTCTGGACGGGAAAACGGACCTGAATAACCGCTTCCGCGTCTTCAACCTTTACGGCAGCGGCAGGAACTCCTGTCTCGCGGACGAACGTATCAATCGGATAACCGCGCGAGCTGTCCCGCTCGTAAATCCAATCCTTCTTGATCATTCTCCCCGGTGATTGGACTTCGCTGCCGTTTAAGTAAATATTCGAGGAGAGAACGAGATTCTTCTCCGGAAAAGCAAAGGTTAAATCGTTTGACCATGAGCTGGATACGCTTTGCAGTCCCAGCTTTTCCGTTAGTCTGGCCTGCTCCTTCAGCAAAACGCTTTCCGGCTCGCGTTGGGCGGGAGACAGAAAATCGCGAATATGCGGATCATCGCTTAAGATGACCGGGAACATCGACAAATTTTCCATCGTTCCGTCCATTTGATCCATAAAGAAAACAAGCTTGCTCAAGCTGGAAGAACGCATCTGCTCTTCCACAACGCCGGTTGCAATCCGGTTCGAATAACCGTATAGCAGCACAACGGGTACTAGAAGCAGGATGATGGTGAAGGCAATCTTGTTGAAAATCGATAATCGGCGCGGCATCTTGGTTACTCCGCTTCCTCATCAAGGAGAGCCTGCAGAGCGGCATTCGCCTGATCGGCCGATTGCCGGATGTCCGTCTCTCCCGTGATGACCATTTGCACGATTTTCCCTACCTGCTCCCGCGCTGCCGCTACATCAACGGTCTGAGGCCGGTCGTGATCGATGCCTCCGTTAACCGTTTGCCGGAATACGGCTGCCAGTTGCTCCGGGAAGCCAATCGTGCCCCGCGGATCCTTCCATACCGACGATCTTGGTCCGGGATTGCCCGCCTGCTGAGTAAGCAGCATGACTGACTTTCCGCTTGCCCATTTGATAAATGCCCATGCCGCCTGTTTATTCGGCGATTTCGGGTTAATGGCAAGCCCCCAGGACGTAATGTTGTACGGCATGGAACCTTTTGTCCCCGAAGGAAACGGCGCAAAGCCGACATTTCCCCGCACCTTCGACTCTTCCGTATCCAGCGCGCGGTAGATCGAATTGGCATCGGTGTATAACGCGGCCTTCCCTTGCGCAAAAAAAGCGCTTGCCTGAGGCCAGGACATGTTGATCGCATTAGGCGGCCCGTAATTTCGAAGAAGACCGCCATAGGTCTCAAAGGCTTTGATCGCTTCCGGAGAATTAATCGCTGCTTTGCCGTTCTTGATAAAATCTCCGCCTTCGGAGTAAAGAAACGACGAGACCTGCGTCACTAGCGGACTCCGTTGTCCTCTGGCTACAAAGCCGTAAACGCCTTGCTCCGGATGATTCAGCTTCGCCGCCGCTTCTTCAAGCTCATCGATAGTAGCGGGAACCTTAATCCCGGCTTCCTTCAGCAAATCTTTCCGGTAATACAATATTTGTTGCTCCGTCACGATCGGAATGCCGGCTAGGTGGCCGTCTACCGTTGAAGAACGGATCGATTGCGGCGAGAAATCGCCCAAATCGTATTCCGCATCCTGCCCTGCATAAGCATCAAGCGGTTCAAGCCAGCCGCTCTGGAAGAAAAGCTTGCCTTCCTGCAACGGCCGGTACATGAACACATCAGGCGTTTCCGAGCGCGCCGTGAATTGCACCGTCAGCTTTTGTGTCAGCTGATCCTCGAAATAGCCCTGGATCCGCACATTAATGCCGGTTTCCTTCTCGAACTGGGGAATTAACGGCTTAATGACGTCAACCCAGGGATGGGATCCGGTTACGAACGTAATCGTTCGGCCTTGGATTCCATCTCCGGGCTTTGCTTCGTTCTCTGCTGAGCCCGACTGTTTGGCCGGACTGTTACTGTTACTGCATCCGGCTAACGCTGCAATGACCAATAATCCAGCCCATCCGGTCTGTAAGAGCTGCAGCTTTTTCATGCCTTACTCTTCTCTCCTTCAAGCGGAATCGGCCTTGCCTCAAAAGCAACGTCGATTTGCGTCGAAAAATTTTTATTAAGCATCCTTAACATTACTGGATCGCCGGTTCAGGCGATATAACGAATACTAAACATTGATAACGAATCCTAAAGATCGGCTTTGCCTATTATTGCCTGTACGTTCGTTTATCACTCCAATCGGGCAAATAGAAAGAGACCGCAGCAGGTGCGGCCTCTTTCGTAAGCGGATTTACACGTAAAAACTTCTAAAAACAATATCCTGATCGTAATTCCCAAAGCCCTTTCCGTATAGGGTTAGTCCTCCCCTTCCGCGTCCGGTATCTTCAGCCGCAATGCGGAAAGTCCAGTTGATCGCGCCGGTCCCGATATCTTTAAGACCTATGTCCGAAATTTTCAAACCGTCGATATACGAGCCTGTCTCCTTGACCCGGAGCACCTTCAACAGGCCGTATTGATTGACGTCGCTGGACCACCAATCCGGAGTAAGCCTTCCCCTCGTTTTCCCGAAATCTCCCGGGCTTGTCCATACGCCAAGCGATTTTCCGTTAAGACTGAAATGAATATCCGATGGCCAATTCTCATTGACGCGAGGAGCCTCGGAGCCGATTTCGAAGGAAATCTCGATCTCGTGCAGCCGCTGATCCTTATAAAGGTAATTAGGAATTTTATATTCCACCCACCCTCTTGCAAGCCACAGGATTCCCGCGTTTACCCTCTCCGGGTCCATGAAGCAGGCCGGATTATCATACTGTCCGATCATTTTCTCCGTGGTTGCAACCCCGCAGGTTGGCCATGCCTCATAGTCGGTGTAGTGGCCGATTGGCACGGACAGCCCATGAAAGCTTAATGACGATGATACATTGGGAGACAGCTTGATCTGAAGAAATTCAGACTTGATATAACAATACTTGTAAGTTCCTCCGTCAATCCGCTTCATCTTGCTGCCGACAATTCCCGCCTGCTCCAGCTTGCGGATATGGCCGCTGATGACCGCGCTGCTTAGAAACATCTCGGAGGCGAGCTCCTTCACATGGCGCTCCCTCTCGAACAATTTATCAATAATTTTCAAACGCACCTCGCTTGCCAGCGCTTCATAGACAATTAAGGACTCCGCATTGGTTGATAGCATCATTTCACCTCGATAGGATTTTGTTTTTCCAAAATCCTAAAACTTATTGTTGTCTGCTAATACCTATTATGTTACGAATATTATAGGATTTCAACCATACGGATTTTGTTTTTCCCTAATTCTAAAGGAGGCTTTACCATGACTATTCGTTCCAGCATGCTTGTTGACAAGAACTTTACCGTCTCCCCTGTTGATCCCCGTGTATACGGTTCCTTTATCGAACACTTGGGCCGCGCCGTCTATGGCGGCATTTACGATCCGGGACATCCGACGGCTGACGAGAACGGCTTCCGCCAAGATGCCATTGAAGTCATCAAAGCTCTGCAGGTACCTATTATCCGCTATCCGGGAGGCAACTTCGTATCCGGCTACAATTGGGAGGATGGCGTAGGTCCAAAGAGTGAACGGAAACGCCTGCTCGAGCTGGCCTGGTGGACGACGGAAACGAACGAGGTAGGCACCAACGAATTCGCGGATTGGGCCAAGCTGGTTGGCTCCGATGTCATGATGGCTGTAAATTTGGGGACGCGGGGCATGGATGCGGCAAGAAATCTTGTGGAATATTGCAATCATCCCGGCGGTACTTACTGGAGCGATCTGCGGATCTCTCACGGCTACAAGGAGCCTCACCGCTTCAAAACCTGGTGCCTGGGCAACGAGATGGACGGTCCGTGGCAGATAGGCGCCAAGACGGCCGTCGAATACGGACGGCTTGCCAATGAGACCGCAAAGGTAATGAAATGGGTTGACCCGTCGATCGAGCTTGTTGCCTGCGGCAGTTCCAGCAGCGGCATGAGCACCTTTGCAGACTGGGAAGCTACGGTGCTTGATCTTACTTATGATCAAGTGGACTACCTGTCTCTCCATACTTACTACAATAACAACAATAACGATACGGCGAACTTCTTGGCCAAATCGCTCGATATGGACCAATTTATCGACAGCGTAGCCGCGATCTGCGACTATGTAAAAGCGAAGAAACGCAGCAAAAAAACAATCATGCTCTCCCTCGACGAATGGAATGTATGGAACACCATCGGCACAAGCCGCGCCGACGAGCGTTGGCAGATTGCTCCTCCGGAGTTCGAGGATGTGTACACGCACGAGGATGCTCTTGCGGTTGGCTGCTTCCTGATTACGCTGCTTAAGCATGCGGACCGCGTCAAAATGGCTTGCATCGCTCAATTAATTAACGTTATCGCCCCAATTATGACCGAGACGAACGGCGCGATCTGGCTGCAAACGACCTACTATCCGTTCCTGCATGCCTCAAACTTCGGACGGGGTACGGTGCTGCAAGCTAATATCACCTCTCCGAAATACGATTCCAAGGATTTCACCGACGTTCCGTATCTCGAAGCGATCAGCGTCTTCGACGAGGAGCAGGGTCTGATCACGGTGTTTGCGGTTAACCGCCATCTGGAAGAGCAAATGGAGCTTAGCCTGGACCTCCGCAGCTTTGGCGAGGTAAGCGTAATCGAGCATGTCGTCATGGAAAGCAAGGATTTGAAAGCAACCAACACCAAATCCAATCCGCGCAACGTCGTTCCGCATGCCGGAGGCCGCACGACGGCGGATAACGGCAGCGTTCAAGCCGTCCTGGGTAAAGCTTCCTGGAACGTGATTCGCTTGCAGACGAAAAAAGGATAAACCGAACAAGTATAGCGGTGCTTTCTGCACCGCTATACTCTAAGCAATTTCGTCGCTTGGGAGCAGCCGGCGTTATTTACCAATGAATTAAGGTCTGCGTTCAGGAAGCTGCGTTGATCAAGCAAAACCACGAAAGCTGACGCCGGTTAAATACCAGCGTCAGCTTTCCGTTTGTACGAACTATAAAAAGAATCAGACGGTAATAGGCTCTTCCCAACGGGTCATTCCGGCAAGCTCCGGATGATTGTCCGGACAGGATTCCGTTGGCAGCTTGGTTTTCTTGGATAGCACGCAGCCGCATTTACCGCAGATCTTCTCGGCAGTTCCGTCGCTTGCCGCAGATTTGGACAAGGCGTTGTATAGCAGCTTATCCGGTTTGCTCTGACTGTGCGGGCATGCCGTACAGGCATCCATCCGCTTGCGGTATATCTCGTCCTCTACCGTGGCAAAGCCCGCTTTGGCCCATTTCCACAAAGCATGTCCAACCTTCTTGGCGAGTTCCATATTGGAAGGGTTTCCTTCAGCGGATGTTGCCTCCGTCTCCGCTTCCGACGCCGAATCCACCTTAGGAGGATTACTGAGCAGATAATTCAGAAACATCTCCGATCTTCTTGCGGACAATAAATTATGCGCGTAGCTGGGATCATGAACAGCCGCGAACAATACCTCTTCCGATACCGGGCCTTCCAAACCCAGGATACTGCCGAATTGCCTGCACTGTTCTTCAATCGTCCCTGTGAATGCTCCCATCTCTGGAGCGGCTGATTCCATCTCTTAATCCCCTTTCTCGTTGTAATTAAGCTGTTATTTCAACGTAACTTCTGCCGTCGAGGCGTTCGGATCCAAGGTTGATCCGATATCCGAAGTTAATGCTCTGGAGACGGACACGGTATACGTGACTCCGCGCTCGAGAGAAACCTTCAGCAATACCGACGAATTGTTCTTGCCCGGCTGCGCATCCGTAATAACGGCGTTAGGCGTAAACGAAAAATCGTCTTCATCGGCCGCATGGATCGCTTTTACAGCCGTATTAAAATGCAGCTCAACGGTGGATGCGGCATGCAGCAAGACATAACGAACCTCCTCCGTAAGCAGGGTCCTCATTTCGTCAGCCTGATCGGCGAACAGGAACGATAAATCCGTTGCTACCGTGAAATCCGCCGCAATCAAGCCAGACGCATCTACAATGCTTTTCTCCTGCAGCAGCTTGAACGCCGCCGCCGCAAGGTCGGCCGCAATATCCGCCGTCACTAGCGAAGCAATACTGATTGCCGGCCCCGTTACCGTTGCTCCGGTAACCTTCAGCCCGTTCAGCTCAGGGCCTCCAATCCCGTTCGGAGGGAAATTCATGCCGTTGCCCGCTTCCACCGCATCCATTCTCGTTCCCGTAGTCGGCTGGAAAGGATCGGTCTCGAAGGCATCGTGCAGCGAGACGTTAATGTTGCCGAAGATCACGTTTTGAATCTGCTCCAAACCGCTGGTCATCAGTGGTGCATAGAGATTGCCGAAGAACATATTTTGCAGGATCGCCGGCGTGTAGTAATCCGCCATGCCAACGGTTGTGAAGCCGTCCGCGTTCAACGGGGCGCTCTTCTGAAGACGGCTGACCATATTTCCGAGGATAAAGGCCATTCCTTCCATGCCGAGACCTTTAATGCGGGTCAATCCGCCGGATAATACAATGTACTGTTTGCCATATTGGGTGAAGGCGTAAGCGTTTGGCTCCAGACGGCCAATATCATGATAGAAGGTAATGTCCGGGTAGAAGCCCTGGAACAGGTTCACCAAATATTTCACCATCGCATTGCCGATGCTCACTTCCGTAAAGCCCCATCTGTCCGCTTTATCGTTTACATCGATGGCTTGCAGAGGGCTGATGAAGCTTGCCGCGTTGTCCGGTACAAACGCCACGTTGGAGCCATGCACGTAGAACTTGCTGCGCTGCGCCGCTGCTTCGGGAGTAGCTGCTACCGCATGCGTATCCTCGCCAGCTTTAAGATTCGGAGCGCTGAACGACAAATAATTTCCGGCAACCAAATGCGAGTGAGCCGCTTCGTATTCTTTTGTGCCTACTATCGGAAGATCCTCGGTATCCTCGAGCAGACCGCTTCCCTGAAGCTCTCTTTGATGGATCTGCAGATTGAAATCGCCGGATACGAGTCCCTCTGACAGCAGCAAGTGCCCGTCAAGCGTTCCGTCAAAAGCAACATCGGTAGCGATATGATGCACGCCGCCTTTGTATTCGCCAACGCTGATCTCGTTGATTTCTACTTGCGTATTGTTGTAGGACACGAGCAAATCCTTGCCCGGCACAAGCCGGTCAGCGCGCTTCAGCTTGCCGCTTGGCATAAGGAACAGATGGTCCGGCGTTACGATGATGCTGCCATGACCGCCGAAGCGGATGTAGATCATCGCGGGCTGATGACTCTCGGGGCCGGTACCGTTACTGAAATTCAGCTTGGCTTTCTTCCACTCCAGCTGCAGCCCTTCCGAGCTTTGCTTCAAGCTGGCCGTGATCACTTTATCCCCAACGCTGAATTTCTCGATCGCTTGAGAGCCCTGCGGCGTGCCGATTTGAGTACCGTGCGCGAAGCAGGAGCAGCAGCAATAGCAGGTAACGACATTCCAGGTATCGCCCAGGCTCATGCAGCCTCGGTTGCCAAGCGTGGCATGGCTCAAATCGGATGGATTGCTGGTATTGAAGCATATTTGAGCCGCATACGGGTACAGGTAGTCGTGCGGGGAACAGCCCGGAATCGAATGCCCGTTAATGTCCGTACACTGGCACAAGCGGTGAGCTTGAGGCGTGAAATTGACGTTATCCTGGCAATGCTCCCCGGGACATACCAGGTAGAACGGCTTTCCGAATTGAAAGTTGTTGTTGTTAATATCTTGAATATTCACTTGGGACCAGTTCACGTCCGTCAAATTTTTCGCCTCGCCCAAGTTGATTTTAAGAGAGTCTAAACAATCCATCATTCATAACCCCTTTATTGGTTTAGTTGGTTGTGCTTGTTTTCGCGAATACATTGGATTGATAAGTAATAATGACCGTAAGCCCTGCTAACACATCCGGATTTAATGCTCCATTAAGCAGAAGAGCCGCCGGCGTATTGGATAATTGGAATTGCAGGACGGCATTGAAGCCGGTTCCTGCGATATTGCTTAAATCGCAAGTGCCCGAGTTGTTCGTAACGTGAATCGGCGCCGCTGGATTATCCCCAAGCTTCAAGCTCAAAAACGGCGTATTCGCATCCTTATCGGACACGATTGCTTGATTGGACGTCTGTACCAGAACCGTGGCTGACAATAGGCTTACATTCGATAAATGAGTCAAAATCGTCCGGTCCGTAATTGGGAAGCTGATCTGCTGCACGCCTTGAGCCGCAGGCGGACTAAACAAAGCAAACCATTCGCTTGGGTAAGCTTGCTTCAGGTCGATCATTTTCGCCGGCGTATACGGATAAGGAGCGCTGTCCGCATGCAGTTGCTGCCGTACCTGATTGGCAAAGTCTGTCCCGCCGTCTTTTGCCGTGTATTGAATTTTGACGATTACATCCGATATATTGCCGAAATCGAAACGGTTCGTCTCCGGCGGCAGACTCAGCGTCCACGAGGATACGGCTCCCGTCCCTTCGAACGGCAAATACCGGTCGTCTCTGAAATCGAGAACAAACAGCCCGGAATCATTCATCCCCCTGGTTACGGCAACCTGCTGCGCGAGACGGCTTTGCCTTAATACGTCCGTTCCCGGTAACGGATTAGCCGGATCGAGGAGATATTTGACCCCCGAGATTTTATCGTCCGATTGGACGACAACCGAATTGCGGTTTTGAACCAGTATCGCGTTAAGGTTCTGGTAAGGTCCGACAACAGCCGGAATGGATATCGTGATGGACTTGATCTTACGGCAATAATGACCCGGGAAGTCGAAATCGAACAGCTTCTCGCTGAATTCGAAATCCAGCTTGCCCTGTGTCCCCGTACCGCCCGGCATCCCCCCTTTAAAAGCTATAAATTTAACCGGATCCAAGCTAAGCAAGGAAACCGTCTTTTCCAGCTCCAAATCTCTCGAGTTGTTGAACAGGTATGCCTTCTCCATCTGGTTCAAGGCCAGAAGCAGCCCCTCTCCGGCAAGAAGTCCCCGGTGGAGATTGTCCCAGTAGTCGAACTGCAGGAATTGATCCTGCCGCTCCAGCTCGTACTGGTAAGCCGCTTGCGCAGCCATCGACAAGTCCATTGCCAGCTGATAACACTGGAAATAGGCGGTTGACAGCCGGCTGATCATCCATTGGTACAGCTCTTGGCCGGTAAACTTGCCGCGCAGGAACTGCTCGACTTCATCCTGCTGTTTCATCGATTGCTGATGAATGTCCAGCTCCCGCTGCAGCATGTCCGCGCGGACGTTTGAACCGGCAATTTGCTGATCCAGCTGCTTCACCTCGGAAGCCGCAATGTCCCGCTGCAGCCCCCACTCCTCCCGGCGGCGCACGTACTGTGCTCCGGTGCTGATCAAGCCGGCGGCTTTATCCAATCCGCTTGCCGTTCCGTCCACCATGGCGGCGCCCGCATTTACCGCGTCGCCGAATTGCATGCCGCCATCCGCCAATCCGAATATGTTCGGTGCCAGATAAGCCCCGATCGACAGCCCGTGAATGGCAACGGAGGCCACCTGAAGATTAGCCGAGACCCCTCTTAAGGTTAGATCCGTAATTTCAAGTCCGTTAATATTCTCGTTATAGAGGGAGCTGTAATGATTCTGACGGAACAAGGCATTTGCACGGCTTTCCGTTAAGGACGCAACCGTATCCGCAATCTCCTCCAGCTGCTTTTCCTTAATCATTGTCGTGAGATTAAGAATATTTTTCTCATGCGTGCTCTGCAGGAGCGCCAGACCCTCCGCATCGTTCCTCTCAAGCGCGGCTAGCAGGCTTCCGCCAAATTGCGTTAACGTTCCCGCGATCGATTTGGCTCTATCCAGCAGGAAGGCGAACCGGTAAGGAACTCCTTGATTTACCGGCGTAAGAGCCGAGAGCGGATTCACGCCCGAGCTGACCATGCGGATTAATTGGGCAGGATCAATCGGCGGCTCGAATAAAGCCAGAGATTGCGGTATGCCCTGGATGTTGAGACAATGCCGGATTTTGAACAGCCTGTCCTCCACCCGGTCCCAATACCCGATAAATTGCCGGTTCTCCGGTACGCAGAAATAGGTGTCCAGCGCATTGAACGGAGAATACGCCATTAAAGCGTCGCCTGCAGGCGCCTCCTGCTCCAACGCAATGAAAAATTGCGGAATGTCCTTCTGGTACTGCGCAAGAAGATCGTTAAACGTTTTGGGTTCAGGCTCAGGGAATTTTCCCAGATCCTCCGGTCTTGGCCCCAGCAGATCATAAGCGTACACGTACATCATCGTAGCCGTTACAATCGATTCCCAGGTGTATTGCGCAAAGTAGGAATCGCCCCACTGCAGAAGATTGTCGATATAAGCCATCACCACCGCTTTCTCGTAAGCGCCTATACGAAGGCCGGCGATGGCGTCGGGATCAAACGGATCCATGTTATAGGCTTCAATCTCCTGCGGATTGGTCAATTGATCCTTAAGAGCTTCCAAGCTATGGTTGCGGAAAGGATTGAACTGCCAAAAGCGTGCATTCGGGTTGCTTAATTGGTCATTCAGAAGCCGGTTCCGGACCGAATCGATCTGCTTGTCGTCCAGAAAGGCGAACAGCTGGTTGATCGGCGTTGCTTCCGAGAAATCCCCGCTTACGGCGCCTTCGTCCGTAATAATCTTCTGATCGACCAGAATCTTGTAAATGCGCTGAGAGCTTGTGAGACCAATCGTCGACGTCTGAAAGTCTCCCGGACCGATCCGCAGCGGCTGCAAGGTTGGGTTGAAAATGTACTGATACCACTTCTCGGCATCCTGATAGCTTTGATTGGTCTTGAGCAGATCCGCTATTAAATACGGGGCATGGAAGAACAGCTCCCAATAATAGGTCTTGTAAGCCCCGTCGAAATCAACCTGCGCTCCGTCCGCAGCAGCCGGCGCTATGACAAAATGGCTGTCGAACCGGAATCGCTTGAACAGCAGCTCCGCTTCAACCGGTATTTGCTGCGACTCGAGGCTGAGCAGCGCGTCGATTCCGCCGGTGAAGAGCGCGGAGCTAAGCCGGTGAACGGCTGCTGTCGTCAGGCGGAAAGCCGTAAAATTGTATTTGATGCTTCCAATGCCATCCTTGTTCCGGTCCAGGAAACCGACGGACACCGGGAACGGCCATTGATACAGCGTATCCATGACATGACGGACCTTCAAATTCTCGTTTGGCTGTCCGTCCAGCAGCCCTTCGACGAATTCGTTTAATTCATAGAAATCGATATCGGCCATAATTCTGCCGTTAGGGTCCAAATACCCCGATTTGACGAGCTGCTGGTACACGGATTGGGAGCCGGAAGCTTCAATATCAATCGGCGCCGGCGCGACAAAGGACTGTTCCATGAACATGGGACTGTTCATCAGAATGTTCACGACTGCCGAAGTATTGGCGACGAGCTGCGGCTGCAGATACTCCGTTAAGCTCTGGGCATCCGAGTCATTTTGCAGGACCCCGTCCTCATCCAGGAAACCTCCTTGCGCGAGCAGATTGTAGATCGATTGGGAACCGTCTGCGTTAATGTTGAGATTAGGCGAAATAAAGGACGCCGTCGTAAAAATCGTATCCGGGTTCAGCAACGCTTCGCTGATTGCGGGCACATGCAGCTCCTCATCGATATCCATCAGCAGGAAGGCTTCTTTATCTCCTTTGAACAAAAAGGCCGCCGGATGGTTCTTTACGGTAAGCACTTCGTATTCATTGCCCCGCATATTGCCGGACAGCGATAC
This sequence comes from Paenibacillus sp. ATY16, assembly GCF_003399985.2. Classification (NCBI taxonomy): domain Bacteria; kingdom Bacillati; phylum Bacillota; class Bacilli; order Caryophanales; family Paenibacillaceae; genus Paenibacillus; species Paenibacillus sp. ATY16. Next base: position 31,997 of record NZ_NMOK02000023.1, read on the forward strand.
CGTTCCCATTGCTCCGCTGATCTGCTGCAGCACATAAGACGTTTTCGCCGGGATATCCGCCTGTCCCGACAGATAGCCGGCCACGTCCTTCCCGAGCTGAGCAAAGCTGAAGGAGCCTAGAACGAGACCTCTTTCGTTGATGTAGCCGGATTTGATGAGGCCGTTCCAAACGGCCGTTGACTGTGCGGCATCCATGCCAAGCCTTGCCGAGACAAAAGAAGCTTCATTCAACCGGGATGCCGCAATAACCGGCGAAGGAGTCCGGATGGAATCCGCCGCATAGTTGTCGTAAACGATTTGATTCGTGTCAATCAGATTCAGCCTGCCGGAGCTGCGGTCGATTTCCGGCCGGAAATACGTCTGGCTGATTAACGCCTCTTTCCCCGCTATGATGTACTCGTCCGGGTTTACGATAAAGCCGGGCTGAAGGTCATCGTTCATTACGATAGGACGGAACACGGGCAGGAAGCCGGTGTGCCCGACATTTTTAGCCAGGACGAACTGATGAGTCACTTCGTATAAACGGTCCTCGAATTGCTGCAGCGCGTCTGTAGCGGACTGCGGGGCCGCCGGCATCGCGAATGCGGACAGACCGCCAATATCAATCATGGGGCCCAGGAAAATGACCAGCTTCTCGAATTGGTTGGCCCCGACATTAGGCGTTAGATAGTTATTTCTTTCGATCTTAAGCGGATAGACCTTGTTCCACCAAAGCTGAGAGGCATCGAATTGCGAAGCGTCGAACAGCGTTTTGACTCCATTCAAATTCATAAAGGTGCTGTTGTCCGCCGAAATGACCGTATCCTCCGACAGCGTTTGCGGGGCAACCCAGCTGCCGCTGAAGTTATAGAACGTATACCGGATCGTTGCTCTTACCGATCGCTGCTGGGCCGAGCCGGTGCCGTTATCCCTTACGGACTTCTGCTCTACCCAAAACAGGAAGAGGCGGTTGAATACATATACAGGCGAGACGGTATCCGAATTGATCGAAACCTTGATCTCGTTCCATTCCGACCACACGTTGCCTTCATCCCGCGTCATATAGTAATACTTGTAAGGCTGCGTCTCCGTCCGGGCAAAAAGATACGTCACCTCCGCGTTATTATGCGTCTCATCCGTAACGCGCGTATGATAGGTGTCGACAACCTTCAGCTTGGCAAGCTCGGCGAAGCTGTCGAGGTACCTGCGAAAGGCGGCCTCCACGGTCTCCTTCGTAATATCGCCCTGCTTCAGCGTATTCTGCAAATCGGTGAACAGAGAGGTCCTGTTCTTCCGGTAGGACGGATTAATGTAGTTTTCCGGATATAAGAACACTTGGCGGTTCGCTTCCCAAAGACGGTAGTTGATCATCCAGCTCCACCAGGCCTCAGGAATATCGAAATGAATGACCCCGGGCTCCAATCGCTCCCTGCATCTCTGGAGATACAGCTGAATGGCGTTTAACGCTTCTTTGATATAAGAGATTGTCGCGCAGCCGCTCATTTCCACGTCGATTAACAAATATTCATACAAATTCCGGCTGTTCTTGATCCATCCCAAGTCGTCCTTTTGCGACAGTGCATTCAACGCGGTTGGAATCAATGCCGTCCTCTGCTTCTCCTGAACGGCTCCGTTCACCTGGAGGAACAAGCTGTCCCAATCGTCGCCTCCCAAACGCGCCCTTAACGCCAATAGCAGATTATCCGCCGCTTTCGCGTAGTCCGTCCAATGCGTTGCGGCATCCTGTCCGGAAAGCCTACTTACTTCTGACAGAAGACTAAAGCCGGCGCCGGTTGCATGCAGGATTCCCGTCACCCTCTGAAGCAGATACAAGCGTTCAATACGGGACAACTGTGGGAACAACGCAAACAGGGAAGTCAATTCGGTATCCGCTAGACCGGTCAGCGGGGCAATAGCAGCGGATGCATCACTGTCCGAGGCGGCGCTCAAGTATGCGGCAACCGCTCCGTTCACATCGCCAAAGATCGCTTTCAATTCCTGATAAGCGTAAATGTCAAGTACATTCGAGGCACTGAGCTTTGCCGGGTTAACAATGCCAAATGCGGTGAGGCTGTTCTTGATCACCGCAAGATCATCGTTTGTCAGCCCGAACCTCTTCGCCAGCACAAGCCACTGCGACAACTGCTTTATTGTTGCTTCCGCCGTGGATTGCTGCTTCGGATCGGTGAATACGGCGATCATATCGGTATAGCCGAGCAGTTGAATCAAGCTGCTTATTTGCGCGGTTTGCACATGAAAGAATGCCGCAAGCTGTCCAATCAGCTTTAGTTGCTGATCCTTCAACGCCATGCCGGCATCCTGATCCGAATCCGCGCTTGCGATAAGCTTCGGCAGATTGCCGAGCCAACCGTCCAGCTCCGCGTAACGGTACAGCGGATCGACGTAGTCGGATACGTTCCCGTTCACCACGTAGTCCAGTTCGTAAACGTTAAGTCTCGACCGCTTCAAGCGGTCCGCGTTCTTTCTCAATAACATCCACGCATCCATTGAAGGTACGGGCGTGAAGGAATGAAACAAGGCAAGCAGCATAACAAATTGCGCCATAGGCATTCCGAGCATGCCGGCAAACAAGGAATAACGATAGAGAACCGATAATTGACCTACGGTTAACGCTACCTTAGACTGGTTGCCGAACAGCGCTGTCGCAAGCTGCTCAAGATCGTTTTGTTTCAGCTTTAAGGCCGCGGCAATCCGGGCGGCGAGCTTCGTATTGTCGGCATCCGCGGCACCGATTGTCCAATGCAAAAGGTCATCCCTAAACATCGGATTAAAGGCATAGCTGTCTTTCCCTTCGTCGGCGGGATGATAGAAAGCCGATTCCGGTCCGTTAAAGAGGTTATCGAACAGCGTGTTCGATACCGCAGAATCGCCCTGCCCGTACGTCTTCACATCGAAGATAAGCGCGCCGGCCTGCAGGACGGACAAGTTCCACTGCTCCATCGCCGACTTCAGCTTCGCAAGACCGGCCAATGCTCCGGCGTCCAGCTTCGGAGCTCCGGCGTTGACGCATTGCAGCGCCCAGTCCAGATCCGCATAGCTCCAGCCCAGCTTGCTGCTCAGCCTCAGGAACCGGTGGATCCGGTCCAGAGCGTCATTGGTTAGATAATCGATCTTCAAGGCGGCACCTTGACTGTTGACCTGAAGGGGCTGGGCAAGCCCATAGTTAATGAAGAACGATTTCATTAGCCCGGCTTCAATCTCGGCTGCCGAAAGATCTTGGTTTAACAACGTCTGAAGCTGCACCAGCGTTATGCCGGTTTGCCCGCAGAAGGTCTTTACGTCGGACAGCGTTGCAAGATCGGTTACGCCATAAAAGGCCTTCAGCTGCGTATCGTCCGTTGCAGAGGTCCCAATCAAATGGAATTCCTCCGGAGACAGGCCTAGCGTTTCAGCAGCCGTTCCCTCGTCAGGTGCGCCAAATACCGCAAACAAATCCTGGAGTCTTACGTTCATCCGGTTCAAATATATCCTGATCTGCTCCAAAGGATATTGGAAAGGCAAGTTAAACGGATACACCTGTGCCGCCAGCTTCTGATACAGATCCCCCTCGATTTCCATTGCCGACCTGACGGTCGCCTCGAGGCGCTCGTTAACAACCTGCAGATAAGGCATCGTGGTGTTCGTATTTTCGCAGGTAAGCGCTAGATTGGCCAAATCCGGACGGCGAGCCGCCAACGCCATATTAGCCGGAATAGTCGATTGGTTTGGCACCGTGATGTTCTGATTCACAATACGCATCAACTCGACCAGGTACGCTGCCGGTCCGAAAATGGATTTGCATTCATCGCACTCGCAGTAGTTCAGCGTACCGAAGATCTTCTGATAATCGGGGAGCTCTTCATAATGCTGAACAATAGCGCCCGATATGGAGTTAACCGCGAAATTTCGCGTATACGGCGCAGACAGCTGCGAGACGGAAGCCCATTCATGCATCAACTGCGCTTGAATATGCCTAGCCTTCTCATGAATGGCGGTTGCTTGCGCTTCCCCGTCATCCCCCAGCAGCGGTCCGTAGAAGCTTACAAAATGCTCCGGATTGACCGCTGCAATCTGAATCGCCGAATGCAGAGGAGGATGTCCGTTGTCGCTGCCGGCCAGCAATACGCCGGCCGCCTGCGGATTATCGGTGAGTCGGAGCAGCCTTTGGTAGCCGCCAAGCCTATGCAGCGCCTCCGCATGTTGTTCGCCGGTTCCGTTTAACGCGTCTACCGATGAAGCGTCTGCGAACTGGAAGCTGGTAATGTCGAACTTCGGGTTATTGGCGTAAAATTGCGCCACCGACGGATGAGTATCGCTCAGATACGATCGAATATCCATGTGTAAATATGATCCTCCTTGGTTCCCGAATGGAGTTAATAGCCGAAATGGCTGTTCAAACTCTTGGTCGCTTCCGTCTTCTTCTGCTTCTGGAGCGTATCCGCCCGAAGAATATCGGCTTTGAACTTGGTGGCGTAAACTTGTTTGCCGCTCAAGTCATAGATTTGGTAGAAGAATTCATCCGCAATATGCGTGATTGCGCCGTCAGCCCTAAGCCGCACGTTGGCGCCTACCTTAATGAGCACTTTCTCGCCCGTTGTGCTGACAAAATCTTTAACGGCGAGCTCTATTCCTAGCTGCACGAGGTTCGAGCCTTGGCTTCCCGCCACGAGATTGTTGGAGGCTTCGGGGCCGCCCAGGCAGTGAGCGATCAGATGGCACCAGGCCTCGCCCAAGCCGCCAAGCTTGGTATCATCCCGGTTGGAATACAGACTCGCCGGCAAGTTGTTTGTGCTGTGGAAGGCGCTTGCCTTGCCCATCGTGTCGTTGGTGGAATCGCGGCCGTCCACGTTTAGACTGGATGGGGAAACGATATGCTGTCTCTCGATGTAGTCGCGTTTGCCGAAGAAGAAGCCTCCCTGCACGCCTGCCGGGTCGGCTACCTTTACCGGCAGGGCTTTGCCGGAGCTTGGCGGCACGTCGAATTGATCCAGCTCTACCTGCGCCTTGTCCGCTTCCTTATGGAGCACCTTGCGGACAAAAGACTGCCGTGCCAAAGTAACCCTGAGAGGCCGCCCCCTCAGCTGCGAGATGGTTTGGGCTTTCGTCGCGCTGTCGCCGTTAACAAACTTCGTCAAATCGTTTTTCCGTTGCTGTGCCTTCATCTTGGCGTGGAGCTTCTTCTTGGCGACCGCATTGCCGGATTTTTTCTTCTTCGCCATCCCGTTCAAATCGGCGAAGCGGATTGGGTTGCCGCTGACGAATGCATACATATTCGGATCATCCGACATACCTGCCGGATCCGGGTTCATCCAACGTCCCAGCCAAGGCGGATAATACCTTGCCCCGTAATAATACAAGCCGGTACAGTCATCCCGCTCCCTGCCGCTATAGCGGTACTCCTTCAGCTGCACCTCCAGCTGATTCGATCCGGTGAGGTAAGACGTCCCGCCATAAGGGAAATATTCTTCGTAGCTGATCAAACCGGCGTCCTCGTCTATCTCCATGGTGGAGGAACCGAGATAATCGCTTAATTGATACCGCAATTGCCGTTTGCCAATGGCATCGGTCTCGCGTCCCGGATCGTCCTTGGTCCAAAAGTTTACGATGGCGGCCATTCGCTCATCCTCCATGACCCGGTAGGTGTACCGCTCAAGAATGATGGATTGCACGCCATTCTGAACCCGGGTAATGCGTTTGATTTCCAGACGCCCAACATAGATTTTTTCTTGAATCTCGGTGATGCCGTCGCTGATTTTGCGCTCCAGCACCTTTCGAACCCTGTGTCCGCTGCTTTCGTAGATGAAGTAGGAGCAGTCCGATTGATCCCCTTCTCTCGCGATGACGGTTGCGCTTGCCAGGTTGTTCCTGTAATTCCACTGCAGGGAGCTTAAATGCTCCAGCGCCCGAAGATTGCCGTTATCGTCGTATTGCAGCTGTACCGGAAGCCCTGTCTGCGTGCCTGCGGTCATTTCCTTCAGCCGGTTGGAATCCTCGCTTACCGTCAGCGTTCGCGTCCAAGTGGCGGAAGCTGCGGCATGCCGGGTTTTGACCAGATTGCCCGCTTCGTCGTACGAATAGGCTTCCGTATAATTTTCCAGCTTGTCCGCATCATTCAAGTGCGGCGGTGCGGCGGGCAGCCACATGCTTTGTTTAAAGCCCGTTGCGTGCGTATCCGGCAATATTCCCGGATGCTGACGTCCCGAAGCCTGAATTAACCGGTAAAGGGCGTCATAGGTGTAGTCGCTTAACGGCTCCACGATCTGTTGATTCTGGAATACCGTATCAAAGCTGTCGTCGCGCATCCTCGTTATATTTCCGACAGGGTCCATCGCATAAGAAAGCTTCTGAAGGAGCGTGCTTCTTGCCGCCCCTTTGCCGTCCGCGGCCGACCGGGTTGTTGTTATCCCAAGCAGCCTCCGGGTAGTCTCCTCGTAAACAAAATCCGTTATTGTCCCGTTGCCCCGGATAATCCGCGAATGCTGGCCGTCAGCGTCGTATTGAACGTCCTGAATGAATGGCACTCCGGCTTGCTCCGCGAAGTCAACCGTCACCTTCTGCAGTTGGCCGGCCAAGTTATAAGCGGTCCTGTACACCGTTTGATCGGCGGAGGTTTCGGCGATCTGGCGTCCCAGGCCGTCATAGGAATAAGAAGTGACGAAGGATTCCCCGTTTAGCGCGGGCTCGTCTTCCGCATCCCAATCCGGTTCCGCCGCGTAATCAACAAGCAGGAGCTTTTCGGTAGCCTCTATATGTCCTTGCAGGCTATATAGCTGATAATGCGTGACGCCAGACTGGTCATATAAGGTATACAGCTTGCCAAGAAGATTCCGGTTTTGGGCATCGGCCAAGCTAAGTCCGGCATTATCCCCGTAAACATATTTTTCAACCGTATTAGCCAGCTTCAGATTGGAAGCTGGATCGGACCCGTCCACTCGAATCCGGGCCGTTCTTTGCAGTCCGTCATAAAGGGTAGCGGTGTGAAACCCCCGGCTGTCCCAGGTATGCGCAGGATCGTCAAACATGTTGTTTATCCCAAGGCGCACGCCAGCGTCCCTGCTGTCCGTGCGTAACAGACGATTCTGCATATCATAGGTAAACTGCACATCCTTCAGCGTGGTGCCTTGCGAGATGCCCGAATAATAATGCTTCGCGTTGATCTCGTATTTAACGTTACCTTTGCTGTCATAACCCGTGTACTCCGGCAGACAGCTCTGTCTGAGAAGCACGGCAATCCGATCCGCGAAAGGCTCGTATGCCGGTCCTATCGCAAGCTTGAAGTCCGGGGCGTACGGACGGAACCTTGCCGATGCTCTCCCGCTTCCAGAAGCGGTATCCGTCATCTCCACATACCCTTGTCGAACAAGCTCATTCCATACATCCGATGCGGAAATGCCGCTGCCTTGCACCATAGCAGAAAACAACCCGCTTGACGTTTCGCCCAGATTATCGCGCAGTCTCAGGAAAACGCGTCCCAAGTTATCTTTCACTTGCACAAGCGGCGTGTTACGGAACCGGTAAGCCTTGAGCAGAGCGTCCTTCTCGTCTGCCTGGCTTTGATTCGGCTGGCTTGGGTAACTCTGCATGAACTGCTTGTAATATTCGGAATCCGCAATCGTGTCATTTGAATCGTATTGCGCTTCCTCCCAAGGCGTATATTCCGTTTTCGCATAAAATCCTTTGGGCGAATCCACGCGGTATACACGGGAAAGCGGGTCATAAGAGGTTCTTGTCGGCGGAGGCAATACTGCCTGTGAATCCGCATCCTTCTCATAGACCGGAACGCTGGAATAATAGGGCAAATACTGCTCGACAGGTCTTCCTTTGTTGTCGTAGACCGTGCGGCCGGAGACGAGCCAGCGTTCAGCGTGCGGAGAAGCGCCCGCGGAATCCGCTCTTTTCCTCGTTTCCATAACCCTTCCTAGTCCATCGATATAAGTGACGTTGACGAGAATACGGGTTGTTTGGCCGCCGGATTCCTCCGACACGCTCGTTTCCCGGAAAAGCTCGACGGTACGGTTCGGCCCCTTGCCTTGTCCCCAGGCAAAAAGCTCGTAGTAAGTAAACGACGATGCCTGCTGAAGGTAACGTTCCGGGTAGGCTAGAACATCCTCGAATGAGCCGCCCGCGACGGTCTGGTACGCGTTAAGATCTCCGTCTCCTACCCTCTTGCCGAGCAAAGTCCCGAACAAGGAGGATACCGTGACCATGCCTAACGGATCATAAAGAACCTGAGCCGTATTTCCGTTAACGTCCGTCGTGTATTTCGGCTTGATGACGTTGTAATCCAGAACCATGGACATCGAGGTGGATACCGTTTCACTGACATACTGAGTCGTATTCGTCGGAACCAGACAATAAGGATCGTAGCTGAACTGCGTCCGGTTGAAGAGATTCGTGTTGCCGGCTAGCAGCGTATTCTCGATTTTCCAAGGCAGATAGAAACGGTTATCCGTACTCGACGCGTAGTGCTGGACCAGCCCCCGATTCCACCAATACCCTTCATTCAGAACATAGCCGCAGTCGTCCGTGATTTCTCCGTTTGTCAACCTGGACGCATAGAGGCTGCTGACCTGGTCCGATGCAAGAAGCGCATGCTCGCTATGATGGTGAAGCGCTATTCCCGTCGTTTGACCAAGCGGCAAAGCATCCGTCTGAGCCAAATTCCAATAGTAATGCCGGGTCCAGGAAAGCAGCTCAGCCTGAACCAGGCCTGCTGTTGGAAGCGTACCGTACGGTATGACCGGAGGCAGCGAGTCTTTGAACCGGAATTGCAAATCTGTCACATTGAAATAAAAGGCTGCCGGCTGCCCGATCCCCCACAACGCGTAAGCTTGGCTCTCGCATTCCATGCCAAGCAGACGAAACTCGGCGGTTTCGTTAATATAGGCATTCACTTGAAGCAGCATTTGCAGCTGATGCTGTTCAGGCAGGGACAATTCAGCATTTGACCGGCGAGGATAATAAATTTGAATCTCCTTCGTCACATGTCCGAACTCATCCGCCGCAAGAACCAGATCATGACGCACGCGCGGATCGTGTGGATCCCGCTCATACTCGTAATCTATCGATTCCCTGGCCTGGACGAGCAGCGAGGCAAATATGGCGGATGGCCGCCGTGCTTGGATCAGCTTTACGGTGTAATTACTCTCGTGCACGGTATACGGATGCTCGGAGATTCCTCCCGGTTGATCTAATCCGTACACCTCTTCGCGAAGAGGCATACCTTTCAAGGCAACATAGCATTGGCGCAGCGTCTCTCCATCCGCACCTGTCAGCGCCTCGTCAAGAGCACTGTCCGGCATTGCATAAGCGAATGCGTCCTGTTTATAGTACTGATCGTAATAGCGGCGGGACAAAGCGGCTGCGTTTAGCGAGGAGCCTGTATGGTACCAACGCCTCCAATACACGGGAGCCGCTCCGGTTCCCGCTGAACGTTCCTCGGCGTCCCATTGCTCCACGAAGCCAAAGCCTCTGAATTCTTTTTCCGCCGGATCGTAATACCCCTCATGATAGCCGTACCGGGTAGTGAGCTGATTGCCCGTGCATTCCTCTGTCACGAGAACCCGCTCCACCACATGGACGGGAAACGGAAGTACGGTCTGCCAGCGGCGGCCTGCCTTTTTATCCTCCAGATAAAACTTGACCGAGCTTGCATATTCAATTTCGGTTATGGCGCCTACGCCGTTGTCCGTCCGGTTCAGTAGGTTTGGCTTCTGTCCGCCGGAAAAATCATAGTAATAATGCTTGACCGAATCCGTGCTGACTTTAGTGAAGAGCAGGCAGTCACAACCATTGCCAAGCACGTCCGTAAGCTGAATGCGATCCGTCTCCGCAAACGTTTCGGGCAAGTTGACCGTTACCGGTTTGCTCCACGCATTGCCGCCCAGATTGAAATACAAATCCGCCCGGTCCGGGTACACGTAGACGATATCCGTCAAGCCTGATCCGTTTAGATCTCCAAGAAACAGGCGCGAGGCATTAAATTCGTCTTCAAAGCAAGGGGCTTGCTCCATCCGGATAACCGGCGCGAACTGTCCGTATCCCAGGTTCGGCCAGCATTCTATACTGCCGTTCCGGATCCGGACCCGGTGCGGCAGACCGTCGCCAATAACATCGGCAAACGTTACTACTTCATTCGCGCTGTCCGTTGAGCCAAGCGGAAATGCTGCAGGGTACATTGCGGTAATCGGATTCCCATAGCCTCGTTCATACTTGGAAGGGTAGATTTTGATTTGGCGGTCCTCAAAAACAACCAAGTCCGGAACGCCGTCTCCTTGCATATCCGCCAGCTCTTTCGGATTGGAGCTTTGCAAATACTCCAGCGGGAAGCTTTCGAATGGCCGCAAGCCATTCCAGGATCGCCCGTATTCGGTTTCATAGTAGCCTGCCCAATGCGTATCCGTTACGACCAAATCCATGACGCCATCGCCATCGAGACTGGTTAAAGTAAAGGTCCTCGATTCCGCTGCAGACTCCTCCGTCACGGGAAATGAATCTGCAACCCGCACGCTTCGAAAATTTCCGTTTCCTTCCTGTTCCCAATAGGCAGCCGAAATGGAGCGGACTTGCAGGATACCGGGCAATCCTTCGCCGTATAAGTCGGCAAATTCATAGGAAGTACCGTCCAGATATCCGGGGATGGTATGTCCTCCCTCAATCTGAAGGAGTTGAAATGCTTGGTGTTTCGGTTGAAAAGAAGTGTAAGTAAATTCTAAAGGAGGTGTGGAAAGGGTGATGTAGCTTCCATTCTGTTGTCTCTGACAGCCAATCATCTCGACCGAAGTCAGCCGGTTCAATTGAACCAAGGGATCGAGAGAATAGGAGAATCGCGTGATGCGAACGAGACAAGGATCTGGACCAAGCTCCGCAAAACGGTGAAACATGAGAACCTGACGGCAAAGCCGGTGCGTTCGCACCTCGAATCCGCTTCGGTAGGTAGAGAATGAGTCCACTCGTGTCGGCCAAGATGTCTGGGGGACGTGGGGGTTGCTGCCGGCCTGATTTAGCGACTCTAAGGAGATATCGTATTCTCCGTAATCAAATACAATCTGATAGGCAAATTTCTCTTCCTGTTGTTCATCGAAGTAGTTGCCGTAATCGATGCTGTGCAAATAAACGGCAGCCATACACTGCCTGTTCTGCCCGGACAAAGCGAGCGGAATATTCTCCCCGTTCTCGGGAATATACGAATATTCTCGCTTATTGCCTTTAGCGTCGGCCTCTTGCTCCAGGCACCACTGAAAAATCCGTTCCGGACGCGCCGAATCGGCTATTCGTGCCGTTGCACTCTGGCCGTAAACCGAGCTAACGTTGCTGCCGGATTGCAGCTTCCAAAAAGAAGCTCCGGCGGTCTGCCAGAATTCGATTTTCGCGAAAGAGCCTTCCAGCCGATGAATATAGTCGGTAACGTTCCAAAGGTGATTACCTGCGTTTTCTGTTCGAATCAGCGGATTGCCGGTGTCGGGATCAAGCTTGGGAATAATCTCTTCGCCATCCAGCAAAAACCGGTCCGTACCGTCGTATTTCGGAATTCCGGTATCCGTTCGCCTAGAAATCGATGAGACGGATAAGGAAAAGCCGAGTCCAAATACACCGTTCCCGCTGCCCGAGCTGTATTGAAGCTGGAGCTTCGGTTCAAACTCCCTGCAGGGCGACGAATAGACAGGTATACTCATATGCATGCTGCCCGTGAATAAATCCGGCTCGTAAGTCTCGCCCATTCCTCTGACGGCTCCTCCACCTTTCGGAAGAGTGAGTTCAGATTTAATAAATGACGCGGACCGTTCCTGCTCGTCATTCCATGACTTGCGTTGCATTAATTCCCTCCCATATCGTTCAAATAAAATCTTTGTCACTCCATATAGAGCGTCCATGACTTTTATCGGCATCCGGAAAAAGTTATTGAACCCAGTGTAAGGTTTATGTCAGAATTGTTTTAATCATAAAAAAAAATAACCCGTTCGTGATCAACCGGGTTATTGAAGGTTATTTATTCAGCTATCAAGTTCATCTCAAACTCCTCATCCCGGTCGCATACGAGAATCCCGTCCCACACATCGAGCCGGGCGGCTTGAACGGATGACCGGCGTTGCTCGTATCCTTCTTTTGCGCCCTCTTGCATCCCGTTTCTTCCCGGATGGGTGAAATAAAAGACATACGCCTCGTCCCCGGTGACGACTACATCCGCATGATGGCCGATCCATGCGTCATCCTTACGGACGCCCGGAGTTTCGAGAATCATCCCGTTCCGCTCCCAATTGTCCAGATCATCCGAGCGGTAAACGCCTTGCCCTCTCCATTCGTCGATAATCATCCAGTAGCTGCCCTTGAACCGGAAGACATTAGGTCCTTCATGCCCGCGGTGCGTAAGTACAGGTCTGGCGTTATGCCAATGGTACAAATCCTCGCTGTCTGCCGCATAAGTAGCCGATCCATGCTCTTCATCCTTGTACCACATCCGGAAGCCTCCTCCCGGAAGCTCATGAACGCATACGTCAATCACGCGATCCGAGCTTAGAGAGAGCGGTCCTTCCAGTGTCCAGTCGATCAGGTTTTTGCTCGTATAATGAATAATCCGGCGATCCCCCGTCCACTCCACCTGGATGCCTTGAATATAGCTGACGTACATATGATAAATGCCGTCATGCCAATAGATTTCCGGTGCCCAGAACGTATTGCGCCCCCATTCGAAATCAAGCCCTGGCAGCGTCCCCCGATATACCCAATTCCGTCCGCCATCCGCAGACGTCGCGACTCCGAGATCTGAGCCATGCACCCAGGCCACCCCAGGCCCTTCCGCGGTTGCCCGCCTGCTCGTATAGACCATCCACCATTCTTCTGTTTCCCGGTTATAGATGATCGTAGGATCCGTTGCCCCGTCATAGATCGGATCTCTGAATAAAGGTGCTTTCATAGCCGCTGTTCCTCTCCGTTCCCAGTTGGAATTAACCTTTCACCGAACCTAGCAACACGCCCGAAATAAAGAACCGCTGCGCGAATGGATACATCACAATCATCGGAATCGACGCGATTACCATGGAAGCTAATTCGATCGTACGCGACGTAATTTCGCCTTGTCCTTGCGCCAAAGACAGCAGCTCGGATACCGCGGGATTGGACAGCGAGGCCGAGCTTGACAGCTGCTCTACCGCCGAGCTTGTCTGAAGCAGCTTCAGGATCAAATACTGCAGGGTCTGAAGGTCATTGGACTGCGTAAAATAAAGCGTTGTTCCGTAATCGTTCCAAATTCCGACCGCCGTAAAGATCGACAATGCCGCCAATACCGGCTTCGACAGAGGCAGAACAAGTCTCAGGAAAATCGAGAATTCGCTTGCCCCGTCCAGCTTGGCGGATTCAAACAAGGCATCCGGAATCGCTTTGTAATTCGCGTTGAGGATAATAACGTTCCAGAAGCCGCCAAACAAAGAAGGAATAATGTATACCCAATAATTATCATAGAGATGGAGCCAGTTAATCAATAGAAAAGACGGGATAAGACCGCCGCTGAAATACATGCTCGTAAATCCAAGCGCCATATACCATTTTCTCCACTTCAAATAGGGACGCGAGAAGGCATAAGCGAACATCGCCGTATAAAAAATCGAGATGATTGTTACGAACGCCGTACGGGATATCGTAATCCAAGCTGCGCTAAGCAGACCAGGATCGGCCAGAACCGCTCGCCAGCTCGCCCAAGTAAATATACGAGGCCATAGAAACACCGGTCCGCGCTGCAAATCGATCCCGCTGTTCAGGGAACTGATAATGGCGTACCAAAAAGGATATACGGTCACAATCATGATCACGACCATGATCACTGTATTCGTAACGGAAAATGTACGGTCTCCTAGAGACTTTCCTCCAACCATACCGGGATGCCTCCTTAGAACAGACCTGATTTTGTCATTTTTTTCGAAGCGAAGTTAGCTCCCACAAGCAGGACAAGCGCAAGCACGGACTTCATTAATCCGATAGCCGTTGCGACATCGAACTGGAAATTCAATAGGCCCGTCTGATAGACGTACGTATCGATGACCTGGCTCGCAGGCAGGTTCAAGGAGTTCTGCAACACGTAAATTTGCGTAAAGTTATTGTTCAGCATGCCGCTTACCGCGAAAATAATCATGATCATTAAAGTTGGCATGATGCCGGGCAACGTAATATGGAACATTCTTTTGAACCGTCCCGCTCCGTCGATCGACGCCGCTTCGTATAACGATTGGTCGACGCCGGCCATCGCCGCCAAGTACAGAATCGCTCCCCACCCTAGATCCTTCAACAGATTCGTCACGATTGCGAGACCCCAGAAATAGCTTGGATCGGATAGAAATTGAAGCGGCTCTTTCACCAGATGCAGATGGACCAGCAAATAATTGATAATCCCTTCCTGCGGATTCAGAAGCGTAATATACAAGCCGCCATAAATGACCCAAGACAAGAAATGCGGCAAATAGGTAATGGTCTGAATAGCCGATTTAAACCGGGTACTGACGATTTCGTTGAGCAGCAATGCGAAAATAATCGTGACGGGTATGCCGACCAGCGACCCGATCAGATTAATGCCAAGCGTATTTTTGACCATGGGCCAAAATTGAAAGTTGTCAAAGATAAGCTTGAAGTTATCGAAATGATTCCAGGGACTGGTGAAAATCCCTTTAACGCCGCTGATGGGGTCATAATGCTTGAAGGCCATCAGCAGGCCAAACAGCGGCAAAAAGCTGAATACGATGATGGAGATCACGCCAGGCCCTATCATTACCGCTAGCTCGGTCTGCGTTCGCAAGTCGGATTGCAGCGCATAGCCTGTTTGTTTCTTCCTTTTTTTATCCGACGGATTCATCAGTTGACTCCCTCCTGCTCAAGGGCGGATCGTGCCGAAGCATTCGGCTTTGACACGATCCCCTTCTTGCCTTGCTTAAGAATTGATGCCTTTAATCGTTGTACCGTAGCTTTCCTGCTGCTTATGGAATTGCTCGTTGATCTTCGCGTTGATATCGTCTAGTCCCATCTTTTTCACCTGGGCGATCATATCGTCATAGAGCTTGTCTCTTGACACCTCGTCTTTTGCCAAAACAATTTTGGATATTTGAGCCTCGAGATAGGTTTTGATTTGCAGCTGATCATTGGCCATCTTGCTGCCGGCCTCAATAAAATTGCTAGGCATAATCAAGGCCGAAGAATCGTAAATCTCGGAATTTTTGCCAATCGTCGTCTGTACCTGCATGGCCATTACGCTGTCCGCCCCTTTGTTCGAGGTTGGGGCTACCGTTGCATGGTCATGCCAGGCAATATTATGGAACGGCCAAAAGGCAAATACGCCGGTTTTAGAATAATCCGCGGCAGCCTTCAGCCCTTGCTCCGTTTGCACGACAAGCCCATTCGCATCGAGCGTATAATCGGTTCCTTCGAAGCCGTAATAATTAAGCAAGAGTCCCTCGTCGCTCGTCATGAAATCCAACCATTTAGCGATTCTCTCCGGGTTAGGAGCATCCTTCGAAATAAACGTGTTCATCCAGCCTGTACCCGCCTTCAAGGAGCGGCCTGCTACCGGCTTTGTCCCCTCATTCGACAACATCGGACCTGGCGTAATCCATGTACCGACCGCATTCTCATCCGTAAATCCGGTATTCGCGGAATTGCCGATGAAGCTGAATACCCGACCGGTCTTGACGGATGCTTTTGTGGATGTATCATCCACGGTCATCTGGCTTGGATCAAAGGCGCCCGCCTTTGCCGCCTTGTACAGAAAATCAAGCGCATGCTTCGTTTCCGGAGCCAGGATGACGTCGCGGTAATTGCCATCCTTGTCGACCGGCATGGCGCCAAACATCGCTTCCAGCGTGCCAAGGGTGCCGCCATGCCCTGTTCCGCCAACCGATAAACCTTGATAATCTTTCCCGTTAATCATCAGGGGAACAACGGGTGCTCCGTCGATTTTCAGTCCCTTCACTTTCTCAAAAGCCGCAAGCACGCCGTCTTCCGTCTTTAGCCCATCTTCCGTAATGCCCGCTTGCTGCATAATCTCCTGATTGAACATAATCGAATTATTATTCCGGTACTTGGCTGCATCGGAGTAATATTCACTGGACGGCGGGTAAATCTTGCGTGCATCCTGCGTATCCATATGGCTTGGATAGGCGTACCAACCACCATCACGCTCGATTAAAGCCTGCTTTAAGTCCTGCGGAAAATTGGCGAGCAGCGGGGAGGAAGGATCATACTTTTTCAGAAATTCATCCAGGTCCCATACTTTTCCGGCATCAATCAGCTTCTTCTCCAAAGTGCCGTCCGTCAGCGTCATAATGTCCGGCAGCTTATTGGACGAGACAAGCATCAGGCTTAATTTCGTGCCCGCATCCTGTGCCGGAATGTTGAACTCGAAGGACAGTCCGGTCTTGCTCGTAATCGTCCCTTCTACCGAATTGGGATCCGAATTCCAAGGCGAAGGCGGATTCCAACCGCTAACATCGGAGAACCAAGTCAATTTGACCGGAGCCGCATCCGCGGGCGCTGCGCTCGCTGACGGCTCTGCAGAGTTAGCTGCGGCGTTATTTTTCCCTTCCTTGCTGGAATCCGGTTGATTCGAACTGCAGGCTGAAAGCGCTATCGAACAAGACAATAGCATGACCGTCCACAAGCTGTAATGCTTTCTCATACCTTTGTTCCCCCTTAAGACTTGTAATGGCTCTTACCCTTCCCATGATAGTTGGATTCCGCCCCGAGCCATATGTTTGTAATTTTGCAAATTGGTCTGGATTGTAGATAGCGCTTTCATATTTTTCTGAACTTGCTTGGCGTCAGCCCGACGTGTTTTTTGAACAGCTTGTTGAAATGAAAATAGTCCTTGTAGCCGACACGCTCCACTACCTCGTGAACGGAAGTAGAGTTTTCTTTGAGCAGTTCTTTTGCTAGCGCGATTCTTTTGCCCGTAATATAGTCCGAATAAGAGGTTCCCGTCTCCTTCTTAATCAGGAAGCTGAGATAGCTAAGGCTCAAATTAAAACGTTTGGCGATGGCTCCCAGCATAATATCCTCCGTAAAGCTTGAATCGATATAATCCATCACGGCTTTCACCTGCCCGCTTATTACCGGGAGATCAGGCGTTCCTTCCAGCTCGAGGCCATTCTTCAACCTCTCAAATACGGCATCTATCGAAGAATAGTTCCTTGCCAGCTGATCGCAAGCCAGAAATTCAATATCCTGGCTGCATGCTTGCGTGGCTGTAATATTTATGGATAAGCGAAATGATCTGATTGTACACGCTGGCGAATTGGTCCAGCTGCATGCCGCGGCATTGCTCCATCAGCCGTTGAAGGCATTCCTGCATATCCGATAGTTTTCGTTCTTTCATGCTCAGCTCCAGCTGCAGCATAGTTCCCGAAATCCCGGCGGCCGCTGCCTCATGCTCTTTATAACGGACAATCCGTTGATCCGGATAAAAGCAGGAAGTGTATAACGCGATATCCGCCGCATGAAACATCTTTGAGAGCGAATAAGACAAATCCGCCGTCATACTGATTCCGATATGACTCGCATCATTTAGACTTCCAGTTATAAAATCCAGCAGCTCCTTGGCATGCACGGCTTCATCGTATAGCAAAATATGAGACAGCTTGTTTGAGCCCGTTCTCATGACATGGGCATTCATCCCAGACAATTCAGCAACTCTTTCGGAGGCATCCGTCACCGTAGCATACGGAAATAGAGCGTTTATGAGCAGAACATTCGGATGCTCCGGCTTTATCCCCCGATTGAGCATATACTGATCGATCGAAGTACGACCATCGGCATCCAGCAGTTCAAACAGATCGTTCAACTGTGCATCGGGGTCGCCAGCAGCCAGCTTTTTTTGCTCCAAATAGCCTCTCAAACGCCCGATCGTTTCGAGCAACTGCACCTTCTCGATTTGCTTAAGCAAATAGTCGAACGCGCCAAGCCGCAATGCCTGCTGGGCATATTCAAACTCGGAATACCCGCTCGCGAGAATAACCTCCGTCCCCAGCTTCCGCTTGGCGATTTCATTCAGCAATTCAATCCCGTTAAGACCAGGCATCCGGATATCCGAGACTACCGCTTCGGGACGATGCTCCTCAATAAACCGCAAAGCCGACGAACCGTCGTAAGCTTCGCCAATAACCTGAAACCCTTCCGACTCCCAATCGATAAGTTTCGATATGCCGTAAGCGACCCAAGGCTCATCATCCACGATTAACACGCGATACATGTTCGTTTCCTCCCTCGATGACGCGCGGCGGGAAAGAAATCCTGACGCTCGTCCCTTCATTCAACACGCTGTCAACCTCAAGGGTTGCAGCTTCGCCATAGAATAAAAACGTCCGGTTATAGATATTGGAGATTCCGATCCCCTTTTGCTTACCCAGTTCCCCTGAGACAAATTCCTGAATGCCGGCAAGTCCTTCCCTTATTTCTTGCAGCTGGCTCCCGCTCATGCCGTAGCCGTTATCCTGAACAAGAACATGGATCCGGTGATCGGCGGATCTATGGATATCGATCAACACCTCTCCTTCACCCAGCTTCCGTTCCAGCCCATGAAATACCGCGTTTTCAACAAGCGGCTGCAATAACATTTTGAGCATCGTCTCGTTCAGCAAATTCTCTTCGCAGCGGGTAACGATCTTAAACCGCCCTCTGAATCGAAAATCTATTATTCTCGCATATTCCCTAATATGGGCCAGCTCCTCCGCAATCGTCACAAAATTGCTCCCTTTCACCGCATAGCGGAACATGCGCGACAGAGACTCCGAAATATCCGCAATATCGCGGACATTATGGTAAAAGGCCATGGCGCGGATGCTTTCCAGCGTGTTATAGAGAAAATGCGGATTGATCTGGTTCCGGAAAGCCGATATTTCCATTTGTTTTTTGGCCAGCTCAATTTCCAGCATTCGGATTTGGGTAGAGCGGACCTCATCGCTCAGCTCGCTTATATCGTCCAGCATATTATTCAGCTTTTGGCCAAGCACTCCGATCTCGTTTTTGTGAACGACCTGATAGCGGCTATCCTCTCCGTTTTTCGGATAGGATTTGATGAAATCCATCAACGATTTAATAGGCTTAAGAATTCGGCTGAAGAAAATAAGCAGGAACATGCACAGAATGCCGAACATAATCGCGTAGGTTGTTATATTAATCCGTTTGACCGTTCCCAGCTCGTTAAGCAGCTCGCTCTTCGGAATGATACTGATCAGCTTCCAGCCGGAAGGAGCAAGCGTAATCGACTGGACGATAAATTTCGAGTTTGCCTTCCACTTGCCTACATTCACCGAATCGCTGCTGGACACCTTGCCTTCGCTGGTTAAGATATGATCGTTCCGGTCCAATAGCATTACCCGGGAGTTGGCCGTAACTTTTGCGCTTCTCAGAATCGGGCTCAGGTTGGAGACATCCATCACGTAACGGCCGGTGCCCCGGTATTCCGTTGCGATATGGTTGCTGTCCAGTCCATAGATCGGAGCCGTAATGATGTAAAAATGCTCCATCGGCCGGTCATCCAGATTAACCAACCCGGAATAGGACATCGTTTGAACGGGTGCCGTCGTCTCGTCCTGGCCCTCGCCAAGCCTTGTCATCAGCTTCCCGCTTCGGTCATACAACTGAATCCCTCTTATATTGGATTTCATCGACATTGTATTCGCGAATACCGACAGCACTTCGCGGTTCATTAGTACCCGGTCCAGCATATCGTCCGTATTGATATAAGTCTGCACGGTAGGGCTATAAAACAAGAAGGTGGAGATTCCCTGCATGTCGCTGTCGAAGCTCGTCATCTTCTCGTTGACCTGCTGCAGGATGGTATTGACGGAAGCGGTTACCTTCCGTTCGATAATTTGCTGGGCAATGCGGTTCGTAATGATATACGTAATAAGCAGCGTGACCAGCATAAGCGCAATCAAGATCAAGATCTGCCTCATCAAGCTGGGCTTCCATATCCGGTTCAGCATAACGATCCCCTTTTCGAATAACGGCTGTAAGGCCCTTAAATAGACGAAACAACAAAAAAACCGCTTTTTAGGCGATTTTTTTGAAAACTTGCTTTATTTCACTCTGAATACCGTAATGGAATGCTTGGGAAAATCGTACGCAAACCGGTTGCCTTGGACACGGATATGGCTCTGCTTTGGGGATACAAGGTCAGGCGCTTCGAATGTATTCTCGTCATCCAGCGAATGGCCGGACATCTCGTGGATATCAACATTCAGGAACGGTTTCTGCAAATCTTCCAGCACCACGTCAGCGTTCACGGAGTTGTCTTGTACATTCACAACCTTTACGATGGTATCGCCCGTTGTGCGATCATAGCTGGCGGAATAATACAAAGGCTCGATGACCGGCAGCGTATCTTCCGTCTCATTAATGAGCTCGCCGTTAATCCATGCTCGTATCCGACGACCCGACACTTCCAGCTTCATGTCGTATTCTTTAAAATCTTCTACGCTAAAAAGGCTTTGGGTGAGGACGGAGCCTCTTCCATTGATATGGGAGGCAATAATCGAATCCTGATTCTGCCAGCCGCCAAACTCCCAGATTCGCTTGTTCTTCTCGTCCGTTTGCCCGAACTTGAGATTAAAGCCTTTAGGTCCGCTCATTCTTTGCGCTTTCAGGGTTATCGTATAGTTCTCCCAATCCGTTTCCCCTAGATCAATTGCCTTGACCGACGTCCCGTTCCGTCTGTCTTCTTCCGTATCGGAGAGCGTGCAAGGCAAGCCACCGTTCAGCTCTTTTACTTCCCCGTTCTCGTTGTTCACCAGCAAGATATCCCAATAACGGAAGGAGCAGCGATCCGTCTCAAGAGATAATGCTCCGTTAATCGGCATCTTTATATCGTTCGGAGCAGCTTCCAGACCGCTTGCTTCGATCGTTATGAGCTGATCCCCTTGATGATGCATAAACAGCTGCTGCACATAATAGTTAGGCGTGCCGTAAACTTCATGATTGTTGAACCAGATCATATCCGGCTTCCAGTTCACGTAATCGACGTTGCACAGGAGCGGTGCATAACAGGCAAGTCCTACGGCATGCGCGTTTTTCTCAAGCCCCGTCATATAAGCCGCTTCGGCAAGCGCGTTATAATACGTGTTTCCCCACGAGGCATATTCGCCGAGGAACACTTTCGGGTCATCCGCTTTGAAGTTGTCATAGCGATGGTAGTTGGCTAGGAACCATTCCGGCGAACTGTAATAATGCTCGTCCACCAGATCCGATTGATGCTCTCTGGCAGATTGCCAGCCGCGTTCATATTCCGTTCCCGCGGCAAATGGCCCCGAGGAGTTTATCACCTTCATTGCCGGATACTTCTCTTTGATGGCGCGATGGAAGTACGGGTATCGTTCGAAGAACGGTTCCCCAACCTCTTCGTTGCCGATTCCGATATACTCAAGCCCAAACGGCTCGTGGTGACCCAGCTCCGCGCGAATCGCTCCCCATGTAGTCGAAGCATCGCCGTTAGCGAATTCAATGAGGTCTAACGCATCCTGGATCCATGGCGACAGCTCCTCGACCGGAACGATTCGGTTGTGATGCGGATCATAGCCGCCCGGCAGAATCGGGATTGGCTTGGCGCCGATGTCCTCGCATAATTGAAAATATTCGTAATAGCCAAGACCCAGCGTCTGATTGTAGCGCCAGTTGTTCCTTCTGGCCGGTCTTTGCTCAACGGGGCCAATCGTGTTTTTCCACCGGTACATCGAATTTCGGTCATCCGCGTTCAAGGAGCCGTCATGCACGAGGCAGCCGCCCGGGAAACGCATAAACTTCGGCTTCAGGTCGGCAAGCAGCTTCGCAATATCTTCTCTTAAGCCCCCAGGCCGCTTAAGATAAGTTTTCTCCGGGAACAACGATACCATATCGAGATACAGCTTCCCTTGCCCTTTTGTCAAAAGAACAAGACGACTGCCCATATCCGTCGCGTCTGATGTTATTACAGCCTCGTATTTCATCCATTCCGATGAATGGACCTCAATGGCCGCCTCGCCATATACGGCACCATCCGCCCCTTCAATCGTGACGGTCAGAGGTTCATGGAAGCTGGCGTCACGCCGCGCAAATACGGAAAATAAATAACGGTCGCCTTGCTTGACGGGAATGCCGCTGTTGAAACCAAGATTCATAAGACCAACGCCATTCCCCTCCGCAGCAATTTCAATTACGGCGTAATGAGGGTTACGCGAGTTAAGCGGTTGGCTATCCCCGATCGTTGCTTCCGCCTGTCCGCCGCCTCTTTCTACCTTCTCCCAACCCATGAAAGCGTGGTAATTGGGATGGTCAATCGGATCAAATTCGAAGGAACGGTTCAGAACAAGCTCCGCGTAAAGCCCCCCATCCGCCGCATGATTCAAATCCTCGAAAAATATGCCGAACAAGTCGCCTAATTCCGCGCCTCGTTCCTTCGAGCGTACTGTTAATGCAGGCTTCGTGCTCATGTAGATAAGATCTCCTTTGCCCTCGTTTTCTTAAGATTCTAAGGAGTTGCCTCATCGAAAACAATTCATTATCCTGCGTTAAAACTGACCTATCGTACTTTCCGTTAACGAATAACGATCAAAAAGATAGCGTTGCGGGCATAGCTGCCTGCAACGCTATCTTTTATCAAGTCGCAATCTCCTGCTGAATAGCATGGCTGTTATCCAAAAATACCGACCTTTCTACTTGATACAAATCATAGATTTGCTCGGTCTCATTGATTCGAGTATACATATACGGATTAAGCTCATTGGCTAAGGCGACATAGGGCAGCTTCTCGACCGCTTTTTTCGATCGGATATTTTGCTTGCGAATTTTTAAAAATACCGTTTCAATCCCATGCTCCAGAAAAAGCTCCGTGAAAAAAGCATCCTTAGCCAGCTGGTTATACCCTTTGCCGAAATAAGGAATACCGATCCATGTAGCCAGGAAGCCTGTACGATTGACAATATCGTAAAGATCGATACTGCCAATGGGTTGTGCCGTCTCATTCAGAATCGTTCTTGAAATACAGGTGCCCTGCTCCTCTTCGACGATCAACTGCTTGGTTGCGAATAAATATTGTTCATACGACTGGGGTTTGTAGCGAACGTAAGGGAAAACAGCGGGATCAACCAATAAATGATACAAGGAGTGGCATTCGTGCAAATCTCGTTTTTTAATCATCTTATATCACCCTAGTCCTTGAAAGTCGTCTTCTCAAGTATATAAAAGGACATGAGGGATTGTATGAACGCCACGTTTTGTTTGTGTAAATCGCGCTTGAAAAAGGACCACTCCTAGTCAATCGGAGCGGTCCTTTCCTCTAATTAAAAGTTAACGCAAATCCGCTTTGCACGTAGTTCACGTTCGGATAGGCGATGTTTCTCGTAACCAGATTGTTAAACGTTGCCGATCCGTTCCCCGTATAGGTATAGATGGCCGCCCCTAAATGCGGGCCAGAGAACCTCGACGTCGTTACCCCGTCTTTGCCGGTACCGTCAATGGTCACGTTGTTAAAGACGATATTCTCGAAGCCGCCTCCGTAACCGAATTGAATCCCGTCACGCTGCGCATTAATGATATCAATGTTGGTAAAGGTCACGTTCTTGATCGAGTCATTGGAAGCCTCCAGGTCGATCGCTCCCCGCTCCCCGTTATACAAGTCTTGACTCGTACCGCTATTAATGATCGTCGTTTCCGAGACCGTAATACCCGTATTGTTCTGGAAGTGATAACCCGGGAAGACCGTATTCAGGCGGACGCCGGAGCCGCCAACGGTATCGATAATCACGTTGTGGTCGGCTTTGTGTCCGCTGCCGCCAAAGAACGCAATGCCCGCCGCGCGCCAGTTATTCTCAATCGTGTTGTAGGAGAACGTATTGTTCACGCCTGCGGGAGCGCCGTTCGTGTTACTCGTCCAGACGGCCAGAGCATCGTCGCCGTTATTGCGGAGATTGCTGTTGCGAACGATGGAATTGCTGGTGCCTTGAGCGAAGTTGACGCCATCCGCCAGATTGTTCCGAATTCGGCTGTTCTCGATCGTCAGCCCGTTCGCGTAAATCGCAGGAGTGTGGGCATAATCCCCCACCCAAAAGCCGCATTCGAAATGCTCCACCCACACGTCATGGATTTTGGAGTTCGTTCCGAAATTGTCCATAAAGCCCTTGTAAATCGCGTTCTGACCGTAACGGGAACGAAGCTTCGAATTCAGGTAGACGTTGCTGAAATCCAGCTTGCCTGTAATTCGGAGCGAGATTCCCCCGCCGGCTGCGTTCGGATTCGTAAACTGAATATTCGTATACCAATAACCCGCGCCTGTAATCGTCAGGTTATTGATCATGTTGCTGACCGAGCCAATCTCCCACATGTTGCCGAGATGGAACGTGCCTGCAGGGATATATAACGTTTTGTTGGCCGCTGCCGCAGCGTTAACCGCAGCTTTGAAAGCCGTAAGATCATCTTGCCCGTCATTGGCAATCGCGCCGTAATCGGTAACGGACACCGAATTAGCCGGTTGGGCAATTGCCGTCGGAACCTGTTCGACCTCGATGAAGTCTACCCCGTATTCGATGCTGTCATTTCCTTTCTGAATGCGAACGGTATCACCCGGCTGAAGCGGAGTATCCAGCTTCCAATGCACCTCGTCGAAGCGGAACAGCGGCCGTCCGCCGCCTGGAGCATCCGCCGGCATATCTCCCGAGAAATATTGCCAGTTATAGTAAGAGGATAACGCTACGGTCTTCACTTTCACGTTGTTGACATAGACGTCAAGGGAGCCGCTTTGACCCATGCCGTCCGCCGAGTCAGGCATGGTAAAGCGCATCGTCACGCCCGCTCCGCCCTCACCCTGCCGTACAGTCCATTGCAGATAGGAACCGCTCGAAGGAAGCGCGATATATTTTTGCCCGGAAGCCTCGGATGCCGTTAATGATTGATCAAAGGTTGGTGCGGATTGCAGCGTTGCTCCGCCGCCGCGGGTTGCGTCATTCGTATCGTACCGGGTATACGGCACGCTTGCGCCACGGACCGAGTAAACAACCAGATTCGTTGTGCTTACGTTATTCCCTTGCTTGGACGCCGCTTCATTGGCATCCGCCGCAATGGTTGTCGTTACGGTGTAATTGCCGTTGACGGCCGTCCAAGTGCCCGGAATGCTTACATTAGCCGAAGCCCCCGAGGCTAATGCGCCGTTATACGAGCCGCTAAACGTCTGGATTGTGGAGCCGGCCGAATTTTTCAAGGCCACGGTAATGGCATGGGAGCCGCCAGCGGAAGCTACGGTACCCTGGTTTTTCAAATTTACCGTAAAGGCAATCGAATTGCCGGCTACCGGATTGCTAGGCGTCCATGAGGTTGTTCCGGTAAAGTCTGAGCTTGCAATTGGCGCAACCACCAATGCCGCCGCGTTCGTGTAGCTGTTATTGTTGTCGTTAAGCTCGATGACGGCATTATTCTCGTCTACTTTCGCGCTGACCGAGTAGCTTGCTGCTGTCTTGCTGCCGAAATTGACGGATACTGGAGCAGAAGCACCGGCAGCTAACGCCGCCACTGCAGCAGAACCGGCAAGCTCGTTGTTCAGGTAGAAGTTGACGGTAGTTGCCGCAGAGCTGGCATTGCCATCATTCTTAACCGTTGCGTTAAGCGTAACTGCGCTGGATTCATCCGGTGAAACGGGCGACCAGGACAAGCCCGTAATCGTCAAATCCGGATTGGCCGCAGGCGTGCCGAATATTTGGAATTCCGCGATTTGACCTGCCGGAGCTCCGGAATTGGACGCAATGTTTAATTGAAGCCTTTTTACCGTAGCCGTAGCCGTAACCGGAATCGTCACGGTGTTGCCGGAAGCCGGGTTAAAGGTATACGACTGCGAGGAGACAAGATTGCCGAAAGTTGTTGTTGTCTGGTTGTGGCCAAGCACTTGAATCGTCTGGGTGCGAGTGCTCCACTCGCTTGCCGGATTCAGCTTTAATACGATGGAGGTGACATCGTAGTTTTTGCCGAGATCAAGAGTCAGCGTGCTTGGGTTGCTGCCGCCTTCCCAATACGTGCCCGTATTGTTGTCGTTAGCGTTCGAAGCTACAAACGATTGCGTGTTTGAGGACGCCGTCATGGTCTTGCCAATCGCGATGTTATCGGTTGCCGGCGGTGTTGGTGTTGGCGTTGGTGTCGGTGTTGGTGTTGGTGTTGGCGTTGGTGTTGGCGTCGGTGTCGGTGTTGGCGTTGGCGTTGGTGTCGGCGAGCTGGACGCCGTTACTGTGATCTCGTCGATGTTAATGTTCGCGGAGTCCCCGGCGTCGTATTTGTAGGTTATCGTATTATTGCCTGCGTTTAGCGTAAGCGTCTCTACCTTGGTTCCCCAAGTATCCCAATTCGCCAGATTGGGCAGCGTTGTTTGACGAATCTTTGTGCCATTGACGTAAATGCTGACGGTTCTCGAAGCTCCGTTGGCATTGGCGTATTTCAAAGCGACGTCATAACTACCGGCGGAAGCTACGTTTGCGGTAAAAGCAGTCGATGCCCCTTGCGTCCAGTATCCGTCAACGAAGCCGGTACCGGAGAAGCCCGTATGATCGGTATTTACCTTGGCCCCGCCCGACAAAACGGCGGATTCCGCTTGATATGTACCGGGCGCTGCCGGAGTGCTCGCTCCATAAATTTCGAACTCGGATAACTGGGCTGCCGGCCATCCGGTATTTGCCGTAACATTCAGACGGACGTAACGGGTGCTTGCCGCGGCAAAGTTGATCGTAACCGTGTTGTTTTGAACGGCCGGATCAAACGCGTAATTGGCGGAAGCAACAATATTCGAAAACGTCGAGCCGTCCGCGCTTCCTTGGACTGCCAGGGTTTGCGTCCGCGCTCCCCAGCCAGCGGGCAGCTTCAGTACAATCTGATCGATGCTTGCAACGGCACCTAGATCAACCTGAATCCATTGCGGGAACGCGTTATTCGCGCTTTCCCAATAAGTAGCCTGATTACTGTCTTTCACATTGTTTGGCGTGTACGTTTGCGATTGTCCGCTTGCCGTGATGGTCTTGCCAAGGGTTAGATTCGTTCCTCCCGCAGCGGATGCGGGTTCTCCAATGGATGCTAACAGGCTCGTGATCAGCAGCGTAGCAATTAACAGCCACGCGATATGCTTGTTGCGCATTCTATTCCTCCTCGAATGATAACTCTGATTGGCCTTTCAATTGGAAGCGATTACAAGTTGTCCCTTAACGGTCCTCCTTTCATTAGGCATATCACTAATTATAGGAAGGATAAGGCTATTGGAATAAGATGCAAATCTACGGAAAATGTATGTAATTCCAAGATAATCAAGCCGGATGTTCGGGAATGCGGAGCAACAAAAAAGCAGTGCATCCATTCGGGACACACTGCTCTGCTTATCACAATGATTAAGCTAATACGATTTGATCTTGTCTACCGCTTACGTGCCAACGGCCGCCTACCAGCATCCCTCCGGAAAAGACGGCTTCGCGGGGAGGTACAGCCGCGATAGCATGTCGGGCATTTAAGGCATTAACCAAAGAAAAGCTTGCGCGGTCTCCAACCTTCGGAACAAGCGAATCCGATGAAATAAGCGAATAGGTTTGCAGCAGCTGTTCGTCCGTAATCCAGCTGAATTTTTCAGCCAGCCGCGAGCCGCGCGCAAGCAAATCTCCGTTGCCGAACGGACTCCACGCATCCAGAATATTGTCCGAACCGACATGAACCCGAACCCCTTCCTGAAGCAGCTGATCTACCCGCGGCATAGGACGGTCGATAGGAACGCTGGTCATAATCGCCACTTGGCTTGCGCTAAGCTTTTGCGCCAGCTCTCGGGATTCGGCTTCACTGACCTGCCCGAGACAATAGGCGTGGCTGACAGCCGTACGACCGCTTTGGCTTGCCTCCAAGGTCAAGTCAGCGAATCGGCTAATCGTATAGGTTCCCAGATGCCCGGGGTCATGCAGATGCAGATCTACGCCGGCATTAAACTCCGTGCCGAGCTCGAACATCGCTTCCAGGCTCGCGTCAACCTGTCCGTCCAGCCCGGCCGGATCAACTCCTCCTACGTAATCCGCTCCTGCCCGAAGCGCTTCTTTCATAATCGATACGGATTGGGACCGCAGCAGGCCCTGTTGAGGAAAAGCTACAATCTCGATAGCCATCCGCCCTCTAAAATGCTCTCTGACCTCCAGGATATCCTCCAGATGAGAAAGTCCAAGCTTGGGATCAACATCCACATGCGTCCGAATCGCCGTTGTCCCATTCATCAGCAGAAGCTGCACCAGCCGGTGCGCTCTTTCCGCAGCACGCGTTGGCAGTGCTTCCAGCATGCGAGTTTCGAACTCTAGCTGCCCGGGTAACGTAACTAAAGGCTGCAGCGGCTTCCACGGCTCTCCGAGAAAATGTTTGTCCAGATGGATATGCATATCGGACAAGGCCGGCAGGTAGAGCAGCCCGTCAGCATCCCAGACTCGCGCGAAGTCCGCTGCGGACGGCATCGTTTTACCGCTGGCTTCAATCTCTGCCACGCAGCCTGTCGTCAGGTCCAGAGTCAAGTCATACAACCGGTCTTCGATCTTTACGTTTCGCACTATTGTTTTATTCGCTTCCATCACTGATCACCTTCATCCCTCTCTGGTTGGCTAATGGGCTCCCAAATAAGCTTCAACCATCCGCTCATCCCGGAGCAGCTCGTCGGAATCCCCGTGCATCGCGACCGAGCCTTTATCGATCACGTATCCTCTGCTTGCTAGGTTTAGAGCTTTATGAGCCATCTGCTCGACAAGCAGAATCGATGTCCCTTCCTTCGATAAACCGTAGATCGCTTCAAAAATTTCGTTTACGATAATCGGAGCAAGACCAAGCGAAGGTTCGTCGAGCAGCAGCAGCTTGGGCCTGCTGATCATCGCTCTCGCCAGAACCAGCATCTGCTGCTCCCCGCCGCTTAAGGTGTAAGCAAGCTGCGTCCGCCGCTCATACAGCTTCGGGAACCGGTCAAATAACGGCTCCAGCTCCTTGTTGAACTGCTCCTTTCGGACTGAACCAATCCGTCGCTTTAAGCCCATCCGCATATTTTCTAGCACCGATAACGTACCGAACACTTCCCTCCCCTCCGGGACAAGCGACACCCCAAGGTTTGCGGTCCGGTTGGCCGGCATCGCGGTAATATCCGTCCCCTCCAGCAGCACTCTGCCGGAATGCGGCTTCACAAGCCCTAAAATGGTTTGCATAAGCGTTGTCTTGCCGGCGCCGTTCGAGCCGATAATGGCTACAATCTCGCCTTTCATCACTTCGATATCCACGCCTTTTAACGCTTCGACCGGACCATACCTGACGGATAAGCCATTAACGCTCAGCATCCGCAGCAACCTCCTCTTTGCCTAAATACGCCTGTATGACCCGCGGATCGCTCAGCAGCTGGGCAGGGTTACCCGTCCCAATGACTTTGCCGAAATCCAGAACAGTGACGGTATCGGATACGCGCTGAACAAAATCCATATGATGCTCGATCAGCACGATCGTGAGGCCATAACCGACAAGCCTCTGAAGAAGCTCCTCCAGCTGCTTGATTTCGGCTGCCGTCATGCCGGCCGCCGGCTCGTCGAGCAGCAATACGCTTGGCTCCGTCGCAAGCGCCCTTGCAATCTCCACCATTCGCTGATGACCGTAAGGCAATTGGCTGGCGGACATATGCCGGTTCCCATCGTAACCAATCAGATCAAGCAACCGATGCGCCTTCTCCTGCAATTCCGCTTCCCTGCGGCGTTGTCCCGGTGTTCGAAGGAAAGCCGCTCCAAGCCCGGTCCTCGCCTTTACGGTCATTCCGGTCATGACATTTTCAAGAACGGTCAGTTCTTTAAACAGCCTGGAATGCTGGAAGGTTCGGGCAATACCTAATCCGGATACCGACGACAGCGAACCGGAGAGAGAAGCTCCATGCAGCTCCATTGCTCCTTGTTCCGGCGTATACAAGCCGGAGATTACATTAAGGAGAGTCGTTTTCCCGGCACCGTTGGGTCCAACAAGGGAATGAATCGTGCCGGCTTTAATCTCAACCGAAACTTCTTTTAAGGCCTGTAGACCGCCGAACGACTTATTAATGCCCTCTAGGCGAAGTGCGGCAGCAGGAAATCCGCCCTTTTTCCTATCGTTCGCGAACAGTAAGCTAAGATCAGCCTTACCGCCGCTGCGATCCGCTTCCTGTGAACTTAGCTTTAAGCCAAACCGCGCTTCCAGCCAATCATTCATCGTTCCCATAATCCCTTTCGGGAGAAAATAAAGAACCGCGAACATGATCGTCCCGTACAGCGCCATACGCAGCTTCTCCATCTCCAGCATTTCAGGCAGGAAGACCAGTATAACTGCGCCGATGATGGGCCCAAGCAAGCGTCCGGAGCCGCCTAAGATTACGATAAGCACAAGCTGAACCGAGGCCTGGAAATGATAAGTATCCGGACTGATAAAACTGTTCGTATGGGCATACAACGTACCGGCAAGACCCGCTAGAACGGCGCTGACCGCAAATCCGATGTATTGCGGCTTAAACTTTCGAATACCCAAGGAAGCCGCGGCTATCTCATTTTCCTTCGTGGCGATCATGGATCTCCCCCAAGCCGATCGCCGTATATTGTAAGCAAGGATAAGAGACCCAATAGCAACCGCCGCTACGAGGAGATACATGCTCTGCAGATCAAAGACATAATCGCCTAGCTTTGGCTTAGGAATGCCCGATATGCCAAGCGGCCCGCCGGTAACCCCATCCCACCTGATCAATGCTTCATGCACAACTACCCCGAAGGCGATCGTAATCATGGAGAGATACACGCCGCCCGCTTTAATCGTAGGAATGGCAATCAGGCTTCCGATGATCAGTGAAACCGCAATGCCGGCAAGCGCGGACAGCCAGAAGTTCAATCCGTAATGCGTGCTGGCATATGCCGAGGTATACGCTCCCGCAGCCATCAATCCGGCATTGCCGATGGAGACAATCCCGCAATAGCCGACCAGAATATTCATGCCGACACACGCAATCACATAAATGCCGATTGTAAAAAACAAGTTCAGCATATAGGCATCAGCCGTCCATGAAGCGGAAGCAATTGCCGCTGCGGCAAGCAGTCCGCCCCATAGAGCTGACCTGCGGAAGATTATATTTTTCCAGGTATCATTCATTTCCGCTTCCCCCTAAGCAAGTCTAACCCTATACCTTGACGACTATTTTCCTGACGTTAAACAGCCCCATCGGCTTCCAATACAACACGAGAATAACAATGCCGTACACGAACATCTCCCGGAATGCGGTCGAGATATATTGACCGATAAACACCTCGGCGACGCCAAGCAGCAGCCCCGTGCCTACGATTCCCTTGGGATTATTGACGCCTGCCAGAATGGCGACGGAGATGGCTTTTAGACCTAGCGGCAAGCCTACATCGACGGATACGGCATAGTTCGTAGACATTAAAGCCCCGCCAATCCCCGCGAGCAATCCGCTTAATACGTAAGCAACTGCCACGACACGCCCGCTGCTAATGCCCATCATCTCAACGGCTGTCCGGTTATCCGCCGTTGCGCGCAGCCACAAGCCCCAGTGCGATTTTTGATAAAACAGGATTAACAACGCGAGCAGCACGCCAACGATAGGGAAGAAAATAAACTCCTTCCAATAAATGCCGGCATCCATAATGCGAAGCATTCCGCTGCCTGCCGGAGAAGGGACAACCCCTTCATCCGGACCATTGAAATAGAGGGCAACGTCTTGGATAATAATGCCGACCGCGATTGTGCTGAGTACCCATTCAACCGAATTCGCACCCTTATCGAACTTGCGTATGGCCAGCCTCTCGATCACGAGATTGAGCAAGGCTACCAGCAGGATTGAAGCAGCAAACGCGAGAGGAAACGGCAGCCCCGCGTGCTCGGAGAAACCAAACAGCAGGACTCCTCCTACCATAACGAGCTGCCCTTGCGACATATTGAGAGTACCGTTTACGACATAGGTTAAGCTGTAGCCGAGAGCGATAACGGCATAGAGGCAGCCGACCGCAAGACCACTGATGATTAATTGCAAGATAAGCGACATGCTGATCCCTCTTTTCCGCTCTGTTACTGTTTGTCGGATACGACAAGCTTGCCGTCCTTCCACACGGACATCAAATACGAATGAACGTCGATTGCATCATGGTTGTCTTTCGTGAACGCCTGATCCCAATCCTTGATAACCCCGCTGTATTGGCCAAGATTGGTTTCCAGCGTGTTTTTGACCGCCTCGCGGTCTTTCTTCAGATTGCCCGTCAGCTCCGTGCGTTCAATGGCCTGGAACAGCATCATCGCGCCGTCATAGCCTTGCGCCGCGGAAGCAAACGTCGTTGGAATATGGCCGAATTTTGCCGTAAAATCCTTCAGGAATGCCGCCGCAGGCTCCCGGGTCTGATCAACGTTAAAGTTGGCTGTCTGAATCGCGTAGGTTCCCTCCGCCAGCTGCTGGCCTACCTCCTGCACGCCTTTGTTGGCCATGCCGTTCTCGCCAACGATCGGAACCTTCCAGCCGAGCTTATCCATCGCTTGAAGCACATAGCCATTGCCGGCTCCTTGCCCGAACAGGTAGATCACTTCGGCTCCCGCTTCCTTTGCGTGGTTGACCTGCGCGGTCATATCTTTATCCTTGGCATTGTCGAACGACTCCACGGCTACCGGCTTCAGTCCCTTTTCCTCAAGCGCTTTTGTCATCGCCGCAGCGGCGCCTTTGCCGTAACCGCCATTCTCATGAAGAATCGCGATTTTGTCGGTAGCAAAGTATTTATTAATGAATTGCAAAGCGTATTGCGCGGTAATGTTCGCGTTCATCCGTACGCCAAAGGTCCAAGGCATGCCGCTTTCTACCGATGCGGGAACATTGGAGGTGGCTACGACAAACGGAAATTTCTCCTCCATAATAATGGGGGATTGCGCCAGCATAACGGTGCTGTAGAAGCCCCCAACTGCTCCAAGCACGCCTTCCTTCTGCCCAAAATCCCTAATAATGCTGATGCCTCGCGTAGGATTCTGCTCGGTGTCGCGAACGACCAACTCAACGGTTCGGCCATGCAAGCCGCCTTTGGCGTTAATCTGATCAACGGCGATTTGAACCCCCTGGTACAAATTAATAGAGTTCATGGCGTTATCGCCCGTTGCTTCCGTCGACATGCCGATCAGAATGGGTTTATCGCTTTTGTTGCCATTGCCCGAAGCCGCTTTGTTGCCGCCGCAGCCCGCGAGCACCAGTACCATAACCGCCATCCATGCCGCACACCATACCTTCAGGTTATAACGTTTACTCATCTATGATCCTCTCCTCTATCTTTTATATGATGGACAATCTCTCTCTCTCGATTCTTGTATCCGCGACCATAACGCCTCTTTTCCATACCGTCCGGGTCTCGGACTTATGAAGCAGTACGTCTCTTTCCGTCCTCTCCCGGAACAACACCATGTCAGCCGGCGCCCCTTCCAGAATCCCGTAGCCCTCGAGGGCTAACACCCGGCTTGCGCCCTCTGTGAGCATCCCCAGCAAGCGGCTCGCATCGCTATCGCCTCCCATATAAGCGGTAACCGCAAGCAGCCATGCCGTTTCAAGGGGATCCGCTTTGCCGAACGGGGTGAAGGGATTCTGCACGTTGTTCATGCCAATGGCTACGTTAACCCCTTTTTCCTGAAGCAGCTTGACGGGCGTCAAACCTCTGCGCGGCTTCTCCTCATCACCCCGTCCATTAATAAAAAGGTCGGTTGCCGGCAGCGTGATGATATGAATGCCCGCTTCGCTCAGCAGCTCTGCTGCCGCTTCCGCCTCCACTCTCGCAAGAGAACCCAGAGAGGTGACGTGCCCGGCGCTTACGCGGCCTTGAAGCCCGTATTGCATGGTCCGCTTGGCAATTTTAACGATCGCGAGATCCTCGGGCTTGTCGGAGAAATCCGCATGGAAATCCAGCGGCTTGTTATATTTGCCCGCGAGATCAAACACAAACTTCAAATGTTCGTCCAAGTCCGGATCTTGATACGTAATTCCGCCCACAACGTCACAGCCAAGCCGAATAGCTTCTTCCATCAGCTCGGCGGTTCCCGGGCTTTTGAATATTCCCTCTTGAGGGAAAGCGACCACTTGCAAATCCAGCAGATGCCGTACGGATTGCTTCAGCTCGAGCGCCGATTCAATGGCCGACAATCCTAGAATGGGATCAACCTCCGCATGGCAACGCATATGGGTTACGCCGTTGCGTACGGCTTCCTTAATCACTTGCAAGGACCGCTCTCTCATATCGCTTCTCGTAAAAATCTTTTTCATGTCGGCCGTCATCCTTATCGCTTCCTGAAGCGATTCAGCTTCCTTTTCCATCCGGGTCAGCAGATACGCCTTTTCCAGATGGATATGCGGTTCTACCAGACCTGGCAGTAGTACGCCGCCTTCCCCATTCACAACGGCATTCGCCGTCCATTCCGTTGCAGCCCCGCTGTTCTCCACATAAACGATTTTGCCGTCTGCTACTCCTACATCCTTCAATGGATGATGACCCATTACTCTGACATTCGATATGATTTGTTCAAGCATTGCAGCCCCCTCCATGTCACGTTTCTTGACTTCGTTTAAGCTAAATTCAGAATAGCTGTTCCTATACGGAAAGTCATTGGCTGCATCAACTAAAAAATTATAAGGAAATTGGATGAATGATCCAAATATTGATTTACACCCACCCAATTACATGTTACATTTCATGACACAAAACTCTTTTTGAAAAGGAAGGGATCCCATTGCTGCTAAGCGAGCTGCTTGCCAACGACATTTACGAGCATGCACGAGTTATTGCCGGGTTTAACGGACTTACTCGCAAGGTTCAAACCGTCAATATTATGGATGCCCCCGATATCATCCGGTTTCTGCGCCCTGGCGAGCTTTTATTGACCAACGGTTTTTTCATGAAGCAGACACCCGGCATGTTTATGGAGCTGATGCGGGATATGCAGCGTATGGAATGCTCGGGCATGGCTGTCAAGACGGAACGCTTCAAGCTCCATGTCCCCGAGGAAGCGCTTCTCGAAGCCGAACGGCTGCAGTTCCCGATTATCGAAATCTCGGCAGTAGAGCTGTCTTTAGGCGAGATTTTGCAAAGATCCACAAGTCTGATCATGAATAACAAGAATGAAGAACTGCAATATGCCTTGCATATCCATAAGCAGTTCTCCGAAATGATCATGAAAGGCAAAGGCATTACAGGTATTGTTGATGCTTTGACCAAGCTGCTTTCCTCTCCCATTCTGCTTCTTAACGGAAAACTGCAGCCCATTGCGGAATCCAGGCTCGGTTACGCATCTCTTATGCCTGACTTGGCAGCGGCAGCGGATGCCATTCTCGATGGAGCAGCCATACCGTCGTCGCCAACTTCCTTCTGTCTCCTTGACGTTTCGCTTCGCAATCGCTGCAACGTGCTGCTGTATCCGGTTCACACTTACCGCCACGAAGGTTATTTACTCTCCTTCCATTCCGGAGAGAAAATGTCCAATTTGTACGGTTTAACCTTGGAACAAGCCTCCAATGTCATTGGCATGGAGCTGACAAAAGCACAAGCGGTGAAGGAACGCTCGCGCCGTTACAAAAACGAATTTTTCTCCGATCTGATCGACGGCTACATCACCTCCGAGCAGGAAGCTATTCATCGAGGAAAGAAATACGGAATAAAAGCAAACGGAGCTTGGGTCATGCTTGCGGCTCGCCGGGATGGGGCAGGTTGGGGAAACGGTCAGAGGGATAGTCAAACAGAGAGGCAGGATGAACGGAACGTATCCGAGCGTGATGAGCATTACGAGAGGATTAAGCGGCATTTTTCCGCTATCGGGCAGTCCTTTGTGATGTTTACCAAAAACGATTCATTTGGACTTCTGCTGCATCTATCCGATTCAGGCTGGGATGAATCCTTCTTTCTCCAGCAACTGGCCCGCCTGTCCGACCGACTATACGAGGAGATCGGATTAAGCTTGTCCATAGGTATCGGCAAGCCTGCAACAAATGCGCTTGGAATCAAGCACTCCTATGAGGAAGCCATCAAGGCTCTCCAATACGGCTACCGCTTGAAGCGAACCAAGTTCGTGCAATCCTACCAGTCGAAGGATATCGGTTACTTGTTCCACATGCTGCCGCATGACGAAC
Organism: Paenibacillus sp. ATY16; assembly: GCF_003399985.2. Taxonomy (NCBI): domain Bacteria; kingdom Bacillati; phylum Bacillota; class Bacilli; order Caryophanales; family Paenibacillaceae; genus Paenibacillus; species Paenibacillus sp. ATY16. The sequence continues at coordinate 68,106 of NZ_NMOK02000023.1, forward strand.
TGAAGCAATTTTACGAGGAGACTTTTTACGGTATCAGACATACGGAGGAGCAGGAGCGGAAAGAGCTGCTTCGGACGCTTAGCGCCTTCTACGACACGCAATGCCAGCTGATGGAGACCTCAAAGCTGCTATTCGTGCACCGCAATACCGTCGTGTACCGGCTGGATAAATGCGAGAAGCTGCTTGGGGTTAAGCTGAAGGATCCCATTGAGAGCTTAAGGCTGAGAATTGCTCTTTCCATAGAACCGCTACTGAGCGGAGACGGCTCCGTTTCTTTGTCGAGGCAACAAAAAAAGCCCAAAAAATAAAGAGGGACGCATGTTGATCATGCGTCCCTCTCCCTGTGGCCGAGCCCTAGTTAACCGTAATGCCATCCACCGTTATCGTTGCTTTATCCGCATACCAGACTCTATATTCGAGATTCTGGTTCAGCGTCTGGTTGAAGGACAACGCGAAATCCTGGTATTGATTCGCCGACGCGAACTGCTGCCGCGTAATCTTCGCTTGTTTCACGACGGTTTTTGTTGCCGCATCCCAAACATCGATAACAGCCACTACGTCTTTGTCGGTCGTGTTGTTATCGATTTTCATTCGATAAGCAATCGTATGCTTCCCCATTGGCACATTCGTATCATTCGGACCGTTCAGCATATATCCCGTTCCATCGAGCGATGGCGTAGCTTGCCAGCCATCTCCGCTGGCACGTCCCACTTCATGCCCGACCACAGCACCTTCCGCTTCATACTTGCCGATTCTTTTTGACACCGTCACCTTATCAATACTGATTGTCGCTTTATCCTTGTAATAAGCCTTGAATTCCAGGCTGCTACCGGACGGATTGTCGAAGGAAAGGTTGAAGTCCTGATACGCATTGTTAGCTTTGAACTGATTGCGGGACACATCAACCGAAGCAAGGGTATGCCCGGTTGCGTTATCGCGAACTTCAAGCGTAACGACGTTATCGTTGGTGCCCGCGTTGGAATCGATCTTCATTTTGAAGGTCGCCGTATTGCTGCCTGCAGGAATGGTATTGTCGGCATTGCCGGACAGCATGTAGCCTGCATCATCCGCGCTTACGCTAGCTGACCAGTCGCTGCCGCTCGCTGATCCTGTTTCATGCGAGAAGGCGGTTTCCGCTTCGTATTGCTTAACGACCGTAGACGGATCGATAGGCAGCTGGTTGTTTTCGCGCATTAATTGGAAATAAGTATCCGGTCTGACAAAAACGATATTGCTATTGCTGCTAAAGTTATTTACCGCATTGACGATCATCTGGTAATTAACATCCCACGGATTGGATTGGATGCTGACAAAACGAGGTGCCGTTCCATCCCAGCCTGCAATCGCGTGATTAATCTCGGAAATAATCGTTGCTTCGGAGTAACAATAAGTCGCGCTTAGCCCCTGCGTTGGCAGCGAATTGCCGTAGATCGTAATCGGACTGCCGGCGTTTTGGCCCGTTAAGCCTAACAAGGACGGCGCGTATTGGGCAAAGCTTTCCCCTACGTTCGGATTAATGCCGCCGGTAATGGTATTCCAGATAGTAGCTACCTTTAATCCCGCGCGATTCATGTAATCGTTCGATAAAGCAACAAATTTATTCAGATAGGTTTGATTCGCCCATGCATTCGGATAAGTATAGCCAAACCCGGACGGCCCTGCTATAAGCGCGTCATTTGGCGTAGCGGAATCATACAAATAATTCAACACGCCAGGCATCGCATCGAGCATAGCCGGCGATACCGTCCACCCAAGCGGTACGGCTCCGCGGTTAGGCGAATCCCAAATTTTCTTGAAGCGGTGTTCCATATACTGCAGGTTATCGCCGTCGCTCAAAATAAGCGAGACATAAATTTTGTTCTGAAGAGGCGGTTTATTCGGCACCGGCTTCACGTTGACCGTTCTCGAAGTACCGCCGAATACCGTCAGGTTGGAAGACCAGTCGCTGGCAATCGTTGAAATGCCATACTCGGAAGCGGCTTGAACGCCAATCGCTTCATCCGGCCACCAGCCCATGTACACCCCGCTGCCGGCAGGCATATCGGAGAAGAAGCTTTGCAGGAGGGTCTTCTCTGCCGGGACGGAAGGATTCAGCCAGATGACTGCCGCGCCGGTTGCCGTTGCATAATCGCGCAGCGCGCCTTTAATTCCGGGGCTTAATCCAATAATGAGATTATGGGACAGCGAGGACCAATAATGATCGTGCAAATATTGATAGACTTCAAGCTTTGTGCTGAAATCTCCGCGCAAATCATCTAGGATCGGCAGATTGTACGGCGCGGAAGTCAGCTTGCCGACCAAGCTTGGCGGCGCAACAATGGCTCCGGATTGCGCAGCGATTGTCGTAGCCAGGTTTAACGTATCGGGCAAGGCATCGTCATAAACGACGATTCCGTTAATCTCGCTGGCATATTTGGTAATTAAGGACCAGTTGTCCGCTACATCCGTATGTCCCAATCCCAAATCATTCAACCATTTATCTTTTCCGTCTTCGTTTCTCACGTTGTCATCATACGTATAGATTCTCGGCTGCGTTTTATTGACAAGTCCCTTGAGAGTTGTAAACAAGACCGTTTCATCCGATTTCCCTTGCTGTATGGAGCCTACGGCATCTACTTTGGTGTAAGCCCGGCCGTACCAATACACCCTGAATTCCAACTCATGTCCGGTGGTCGGGTTATTGTAGTTGAGCGTAAACCGCTCGTAAGTGCCTACCTTCGTCCATTGCTTCCGGGTAATGTCGCGGCTTGCCAATACCTGACCCGTCGTATTGTCTCTGACATCAACCGTAACAATGAGATCATCATTAGCCGTATTGTTATCAATAATCATATCGTAATAAGCCTGGTTATCTCCTGCCGGAATATCCTTAGCGTACGGTCCGTAAACCATATGCTTATTTGGAGCATCGATGGAGGTTTGCGCCAGCCAGCCATTGCTTTCCGGTCGACCGGTGCCATGGCCGATTCCGTTCCCTTCCGCCTCGTATCTATACTCCGTTACCACATTCATAACGTCGAGCGTAGAAGCCGGCGCCGAGAAAGACGGCAGGATCTGCTCGGAAGGCCAGCTTAATCCGGCTGCCTCCGCTTTGGGAAGCCCCACGAATGGAGAAGATGCAGCCATTATAACGGTTGCAAGCAAGACTGCACCAAATTTCTTATTCCATTTCATCTTTAGTCTCCTTTTTCCTCTTAAAATGATTGGGTTTAACTTTTATGCAAAAAGCCTTACCGGTTGCCGATTTCTTCCCTCCTACCACCTGCCTTCACCCTGACGTGAGAAGTACTGACCTAAAAACGCAAATAAGCACCCCACAATCATGCCAAATGTGCCTGAATATGTAAGCGCTTATCTCGTTGAAGATTATATCACCCATATTATATATATTCAATATATCTTATTCCATAATTCTTTCCCAACCTTTAGACATGGTTTATATTGAGAAACAAGACTAATTTCGATTTTAAGCAATCGCAATTGAAGGGGGTACAAGCTTGAAGCAGGCATCAACCATTATGGTGCAAGGCACGGCATCTGACGTAGGAAAAAGCGTGCTGACTACGGCATTATGCCGCATCTTCGTGCAAGACGGATGGAAAACAGCGCCTTTCAAATCGCAAAACATGGCGCTTAACTCCTATGTAACGCTTGACGGCAAGGAGATTGGCAGAGCGCAAGGCGTTCAAGCGGAAGCTTGCGGCATCGCGGCGACAACCGATATGAATCCGATCCTAATCAAGCCTACCGGAGAGATGAAGGCGCAGATCGTCGTACACGGCAAGCCGCTGGAAGAAATGAGCGCCTGGCGATACCGCGAGGAGTATATTCCTTTGGCCGAAGGCATTGTAAGAGACGCATTGGACCGCCTACGCGGGGAACATGATATTATCGTGCTGGAAGGCGCGGGAAGCCCTGCCGAGATTAATCTGAAGGACCGGGATATCGTCAATATGCGCATGGCCAAATGGGCCGATGCCCCTGTCGTGCTGGTTGCGGATATTGATCGCGGCGGCGTCTTCGCTTCCATTGTCGGAACGATGGAGCTATTGGAAGAAGACGAGCGAAGCCGGGTAAAAGGATTTATTATCAATAAATTTCGAGGCGACATCAGTCTGCTGCAATCCGGACTGGACTGGCTCGAAGAACGTACGGGAATTCCCGTGTTAGGGGTTATCCCCTATATGCCAAGGCTCGATATTGAAGCGGAGGATTCGGTTGTGCTGGAGAAGCGGACGGAGCAATCCGGGACTGGAGACTTGGATGTCGCGGTCATTCGGCTGCCCCGCATTTCGAATTTCACCGACTTTGATCCGCTGGAGGCCGAGCCGGATGTCCTGGTCCGTTATGTTGAGAGCATAGATCAATTAGGGCAACCGGACGTTATCCTTATTCCGGGCTCGAAGAACACGATGGAAGACCTTCTCTTTCTGAAGAAAACCGGGCTCGCGGAAGCCATCGCCAATCATGCCGCAAGCGGTTGTTATGTCGCCGGGATATGCGGAGGCTACCAGATGCTTGGACAAAAGCTATACGATCCGCATCAAGTCGAATCCTCAATCGGCGAATCGGAAGGATTAGGGTTTCTACCGCTCTCTACAACCTTTTATACCCATAAACGAACGGAACGAGTCAACGGCAATGTTTCCTGCGGGCATTCCGCTTGGACTGATTTGCATGGTCTTGCCATTGAAGGTTACGAGATTCATATGGGGCAGACCACTCCCCTCGCGCCGGTTCTACCCCTTTTGTCCATTAACGGACAGGACGAGGGCAGCATTTCGGATGAAGGCCGAATTTTCGGCACGTATGTACACGGCATTTTTCATAACGACGCCTTCCGTCGGCAATACCTGAATAAAGTACGCGCACGAAAAAATCTGGCTCCAATCGAAGAGATACTCCCCTTCCGCAGCAGACAGCTTGAAGCCTTTGACCGGCTGGCCGGGCATGTCCGCGCTCATTTGGATATGGAGAAGGTTTATAGCATTTTACATAAGCAATAACCATAAGAAAAGCCTCAAAAGCAATCCGTGCTGCGGATGTGCGCTTGAGGCTTTTAACTTATCCGTATGATCAAGCCGACAGGTAATGCCCTGCCTGAAGCCGGAACAGCTTGGCATAGCTGCCATCCAGCTGCATCAGCTCTTCGTGGCTGCCGGATTCGATGATCTCCCCGCGTTCCATCATATAAATACGGTCAGCTAGACGGGTTGTGGACAGCCGGTGAGAGATAAAGATCACCGTCTTATCCTCCGCGGCCTCCAGCATCGCCCGGTTCAAATTGTATTCGCTAATCGGATCAAGAGCGCTGGAAGGCTCATCGAGAATGAGGACAGAGCAAGGCTTGGCGAATGCCCTGGCGATTGCGATCTTTTGCGCTTCACCGCCGGAGAAGATCTGCCCTTTGTCCGAAAACTCCCTTGTCAGTTCCGTATTCAGACCCTGATTCAGACTGCTCAAACGGCCGGCAAAATCCGCTTTCCGCAGCGCTTCAATGATGACGTTCTGACGCTCCGTATCCTCGTCTCCCACCCGATCCATCCATACGTTCTCCGCGAGACTAGCCGCAAACAGCTGAAAATCTTGAAACGCTACCCCGAACTGGCCGCGATAGTCCTCCGAACGGTAATCCCGAATGCTTCGCCCATCGTAACGGATATCGCCATCGCTCGCGTCGTACAGCCTTAACAGCAGCTTGATCAGCGTAGACTTGCCTGCGCCGTTATAACCAACGATTGCGATTTTCTCTCTCGGCCGAATGCACATATGTATGCCTCGAAGCGTCGGCGCATCGTTATTGCCGTAGGTGAAGCTGACGTTGGACAACCGTATTTCTTTCGGCAAACGCGGCATTTCGCATGGCTGCAGCGGCTCCTCCATTTGCGGCTTATCGTTAAGAAAAGAGCGCAGCTGCCGGATATAAAGGTTATTTTTCTGAAACTTCGTCACCGTGTCAATCAGATTATTGAGACTCCACCCTAGCGTCCATACGCCGTTCGTTACAGCCGCAAACGTGCCGTAGGTAATCGAGTGCTGCACAATAACCTGATAAGCCGTAATGGCAAAATAAATGCCGTCCATAAGCAGCGTGCGGAATACAAAGCCGTTCAATATCCGCAGCAGGATTAAACGGGGTGCGTATTTGCGGACAACCTGCTGCATCGCCGTATTCGCTCCGCGGTAATCTTCCATGAGCGGCGCCGCGATTCGGCTCGTGCGAAGCTCCTTCGCGTAATCGGGCAGATAGAATACCCGGCTGGTATAATTCTTTTTCCGTTCCAGCGGCTTTAATTCCAGCTCGCTTTTAAACTCTGCTTTATTGGATAGAATCGTAATCCCGAATCTCGCCGCAAGTCCGATAATAACAACAGCAACGCCTAAAGGATTCAAGACCAGCAAGGTCCCGGCGATTCCCGCTACGGTAATCGTGCTTTTAAGCAGCTCGGCAGTCTGACCAAGCACATCGGCCGCTTTGCCTTCCGTCTGCGACGCCGCCCACACGAATTGATTATAATACTCGGGGTCGTTGTACCTTGCGTAATCCATTCGGATGGCTTTCCCGTACAATTCCGTCTGCATCGCTTTGTTCAGCTTCTGAAGCTGGAAGGGCGCAAACATTTCGTAAACGTAACCGGCCGCAGTCTGAATGGCTGCCCCGTAGATCAAATAACCTCCCGCGGCAAGCAGAACGGGGACGACCGAATGATGAACCGTTACCGCGTCAACGACAAGCTTGATGAGCAGGACGCCCCACATGACATCAAACAATCCGAACAACGCCTGCATGATCAGATGGACGACTGCATACAGCGGTACGATCCGGAACACGTACCTCAGCATAAAAAGATTATTGCGAAGAACGTCTCCCCGCTTAGCCATACTGAGCGGCCTCCTCCCTGTAATGCTCCGCCTGCTTGCGGAACATATCCGCGTATTTCCCGTTTACAGCCATTAACTCCTTATGGGTGCCGGTCTCTACGATTCTGCCCTCTTCCAGCATGAAGATCCGGTCGGCAAGCGCGGCGGAAGATAGCCGGTGCGAGATAAAGATAATGGTACGGTCCGCCGATGCTTGCAGCAGCAGCTCGAACATATAGGCTTCCGCCGCCGGATCAAGCGCGCTTGACGGTTCATCGAGAATAGCGATCCGGCTATTATCCGCGAATAATCGGCTGATCGCAATCTTTTGAATCTCGCCACCGGAGAGAACTAGTCCCTTGTCATCAAATTCCCTCGTCATGACGGAAATGACCGAGCCGCCCATGCTTTCAATTTTTTGATAGACGCCTACCTTGTCCAATACCTCAGCCGCCTGCGCATATTCATGCTGGGATGCTCTGCGCATAAAAACATTGTCCGCAAGCGGCATCGCGATCACCTTGCAATCCTGGAATACGGTTCCGAACAGCTCCCGATATTCGCTAAGACGATAGGTTTTAATGTCCGCGCCGTTTAAGCGAACGACGCCTTCCGTTGGATCATAGAGCCGCATCATCAGCTTGATCAGCGTGGATTTGCCCGCTCCGTTATGGCCAACCAGCGCGATCTTCTCGCCGGGCTTCACCAGAAGATCAATGCCGCTCAGGATTGGCTGCGACTGTCCGTCATAAGCAAAGCCGACCTGCTGAAGCTCCAGGCTTGGCTTTCCGGCGTCCGGAGCCACACCGTCTTGGCTCTGCGGAATAACCGGCTCATAACGCAGAAATTCCTTCACATTCTCAATATAAATGCCGTTTTCCTGCAAATTGGTGAAGAAGCCGGACACGGTAGCCATCGAGTGGCTTAAATTATTAATCGCATTCAGCAGGACGATAAACTGAAACGCCTTGATTTTCTGAAGGACAAGCACGCTATATCCCGCATACAGCATCGCAAGGGGATACGGAGCAACTCTGCCCAGGACATCGTCAAGCGCCCTGTATTTAGCGACCTGCCTGCCCAAGGTCAGGAAGTTGCCGCGCATGATGCCAACAGCCTTCCCGTAACGGTCCAGCATCACCCGAAATAAATTCGAAAGTCTGAGTTCCTTCGCATAGCTCTCCAGATAAGCAATCCGGTTTACGTATTTGCCGACCCTGACGGACGGCGTGTTGGCTTTGTTCAATTCATATAAAGCGCGGTTGCGGCGGACCGTGATCGTAAGCTTGGTTACGGCCGGAAGAATAATAAAGACAATGGCAATCGGATCCAGATAAATAACCGTGATTAACAGCATGATAAATGAAGCAAGCGCCCCCACGAAATTCGTCAGATTGTCCAGAACGCTGGCCATGCGGGTGTCCGCTTCCAGCCCCGCCCGCGTATATTTGTCGTAAAATTCCGTATTTTCATAGCAGGCTAGCTCAACCTCCGCGGCTTTTTCGAACAAGATCCGGTTGAGCTCTTGCGAGATCATGAGATCGCACACCGGCTTGTAACGCTTTTCGAACCATTCGGAGACGACTGACAGAACGAAATACGTTGCGATCATGGCGCATATAAAAGCCAATACATAACGATATGGCGTCCCGTTCTCCACCGCACCAAACACATACCCGATAAATAATATGGCATACAGATAATCCATTCCGTAGTTTAGAACAGCGAGTATAAATTGCAGGATTACCCGGCGGGGCGCCGTGCGGTAAGCGATTCCCAAGAAATACATATTGTTGTTCCAGTACATTCGAAATTGCCGGTAAACCGATTCTTTACTAGACATTGGATTCCCCTGCCTCTTCTTTCTGACTTCTTGCCTCTTGAATGACCCCGATTCCCTATGCTTTCGCAACCGATGAACGGGCAATCAATCCCCCTCTTTGCTTTCACTGCTCCAGATCCCAATATATTACAATACATTTGACATGTCAAAATAAAATTATCTATATCTTTTATAACAAATTATTTTATTTGTTTTATCCTAAGCAACAAAAAAAAAGGGACATCGACTGATGTCCCTTTTATATGCATTAATATAATCGATTAACGCTTTGGCGCAAGCTCTACCGCTTGGCGGAGCGCTTCCTTGATGCTTTGGTCATCCGCGATGCCTTTGCCCGCAATATCGAAAGCCGTTCCGTGATCGACGCTCGTGCGGATAATCGGCAGGCCGACGGTAATGTTAACGCCTGCTTCGAGGCCTAACACCTTTACCGGACCATGTCCCTGATCGTGGTACATGGCGACAACGATATCAAAGTCGCCGCGCGTCGTACGGAAGAATAACGTGTCCGCGGGGAGCGGACCTTGCGCGTTTATGCCTTCCCGCTGCGCCCGCTCGACGCCTGGAATAACCTTCTCTTCTTCCTCCCCGTAGCCGAACAGCCCATTTTCTCCGGCATGCGGATTAATGCCGCAAACCGCGATGCGTGGCTCCGCGTAGCCGGCTTTCCGAAGCGTTTCATGAGCCATTTGGATCACCTTGTAGACGCGTTCCGGCTCGATCATTCTTACGGCATCAATGATGCCTACGTGCGTGGTTACGTGAATGACCTTCAGCTTTGGAGCGGAGAGCATCATCGCAAAATCCTGCGTCCCCGTCAAATCGGCCAGAATCTCCGTATGACCCGGATAAATATGGCCGCCCTTGTGGAGTGCTTCTTTGTTCAGCGGCGCCGTGCAGATACCGTCGATCAGCCCTTCGTTTGCCAGCTCAATGGCGGTCTTCAAGTACATAAACGCGGCATGCCCCGCTTCCGGAGACACTTGTCCAAACGGAAGGTCGGCGGGCAGCAGATTGAGATCAAGGCAATCCACCGTACCGTATTCGTATTGCGCTTCCGAGACGGAAGCAATAGGGCGAATCTTGAGCTCGCTGTTCACGACACCCGCCGCACGTTCCAATATTTTCGCATCGCCAATGACAAACGGATTGCAGCTCTCATACAGAGCCGAATCGCCAAGAGCCTTCATAATAATCTCGGGGCCGACGCCTGCGCCATCTCCCATTGTGATCCCAATAATCGCTTTCATTGTTATTCCCCTCTTCCTTCTCGTATATGCTGCATGGCATGCCATAACGATCCTTTACGCCCGAAGGCCCCTGCTTTCGTAATAGCCGGCAATCGGGAACCGCCAACCAAGGTGCCGAACGGGATACCCGGCTCCACCTCATGATGAAGCTCAAAGCCGCTGACGCCTAAATATCTGCAGACGGCTTTGGCCGTATCGCCACCGGTGAGCACGAGACCTTGTACGGAGCTGCCCGCAGCAACCCGGCTTGTTATTTGGCCAAGCGTATCCGCGATCCGGTTGGAGACATCCGAGGAATCCAGTCCAAGTGCCGCTCCCTTTTCCTTGGCGGCGCGGACTTGCTCCGGAGAAGAACCGGCGTGAAGCGAAATGTCTTTCCCCGCTGCAATAGCAAGCTGCAGCTCTGCCGTACACCTTGCTATTTCTCGCTCTTGTTCTTCAGCGGGTCCGATGGCCGCCAGAGGATCCACCTCCAAAGCGGCAACATTGGCCTGCCGGTTAACCTCCGCAACCTGTTCCCGGGTAATGGCCGATATACTTCCCGCTACGAGAATGACGGCACCCGTCGCAGATTGTTTTTCGTATCGTCCAGCGGTCTTGGGCGGATCCGGCGTAATCAGGAATTCCGCCAAACCGGCCGAACCTCCCCACAATACGCTTGCTTGAAATACCGGCATAAGCGCGGCAATAACGGCGAGATCGTCATCCGTCTCCGCGTCGAACACAAACAGCTTTACGGCTTGACGAAATTGTTCTTCGATAAATTGACGAACCGCCTCCGGACCTTCGCGTAACAAAGCAAGCTCTACATTCGCGCTAGCAAGGCTGGATTGCTTTTGCAAAATATGGGCGACACGGGAATCCGGTACAGGAGTCTTCGGATCTCTCGCCATCTCGGTTTCGTGAATCGGCGTACCGTTCAAGTAATGGATTCCCCCTACGGTCGTCCGGCCGATTCTTGGAAAGGCAGGCGCAATAAATGCGGCTTGGAAGCTATAGCTGTCCATAACCCCGCGTATTTCCTGCCCCAGATTCCCTCTGAGCGTAGAGTCCATTTTTTTGTAAATAAAGCTAAAGCCTTTTTCTTTGAGCGCCGCGGCTGCACTAGCCGCCCGCTCATAAGCAAGCTCTCCGGGTATCGAGCGGCTGTCCGTGTCGATGACGATCACATCCAGCTCCGAATGGTCATCGGGAATGGACGACCAATCGAACAGCACCTGCGTCTTTAGGCCGTTCCGGGCAAATTGAACGCCGGAGTCCGATGCGCCGGTTAAATCATCTGCAATAATCGATATCTGTTTCACGTTGCATCCTCCGTCGTTTTATTTGCTTCTAGCTTCCAGACGCTTAGCCCACCATGCGGTCACAATCGGCGTAAGGATGGCCGTCACAATAACGCTCGAAGCAACAAGCGCGGTTGCCGAAGGAACGAGCGGTACATAAATCGCGTTTGCGGCGGCAACGGCCGCCGGTACGCCTGCGGCATTGCCCGCGGTAGTAGCTGCGGCCAAGCCGGCTACGCCATTGCCGCCCGTAAGCCGGTCGGTCCCCATCAGCGCCAAGCCTGTAATGATAACAACCGCAACGCCTAGCAGCACGCCAAGCGCGCCTGCTTTCCACACATTGCCCAGATTCAGCCCGGCACCAAGCGCAAAGGCAAAGAACGGAACGAGGACCGGCACCCCTTTAGAGAGGAACTCGCGGAGCTCTTTATCCAAATTGCCGAGAATCATGCCGACTACCAGCGGAAGGATTGCGCCTACAAGCGTTTGCCACGGGAACGCGGCGAGGCCGGCTGCGCCAAGCGTAATCATGGTCAGGAACGGGCCGGACTCGAGGCTCATGATCGAATATGCGCCTACATCTTCCTTGCGTCCGAACTGCCCCATCAGCGCCATATACAGACCGCCGTTTGTATCATTCATGGCCGCGACGATAGCCAGAACGGAAAGCCCGGCGAAGAAACCGTTATCAATCATGCCATTGCCAAGAAATTTACCGGCGATAAAACCAACCAGCATCGCAATGCCGATTTTGGTGATCAATAAGGTACCGCCTTTTTTCACGATGTAAGGCGTTGCTTTAAAGTCGATGGTCGATCCCATGCAGACATAAAAGACAGCCAGCATGGGAAGCGATCCGGTCATCAATGCGCCCGTAAAGGAACCAAAATAAGTCGAAATCGTTGGAAAAGCCGTATTTATGATAGCTCCAATCAATAATGGGACGATCATCATACCGCCAGGGATTTTTTCGATGCTCGCTTTAATCTTCACAAGTAGTCCCCCTAAGACGCATTTTTGTTTCAAATTGAAACAGTAAATTCAATTTGTAAGCGCTACAATGCTAATTATAAAGCGAGCTAATGGGATGGGCAACCTTAATTACGTTTCATTATTAAACGTTTTGTTCATTTTTCTCCAAAAGGTTGTCCGGTTCATTCCGAGCCTCTTGCAGGTTCTGGATTGATTCATTCCTTCCTCTTGAAGGACGTAAGTAATGATCCGGCGCTCGATTTCCTCCAGCGTTCCCCGCAGGTCTATCGTGGTAGACACCGTATCCGCATCGGCAATCAAGGACTCTTTATATTGTTCTATAACAGTCACCGCATCCTTCTTCTCTACATGATTGCCCTGGGTCAGGACAAGCATTTCGTGAATGGCGCGCTCCAGCTCGCGTAAATTTCCCGGCCAATCGTATTGCAACAACTCATCGAGAGCGGCTTCGCGGAAACCGACGATCTGCTTGCCGGATTGAAAATTATAATTCGCAATTATGACCCTGATGATCTCATCAATGTCCTCCATCCGTTCCTTTAACGGAGGAACCGCTAATTGAAGCTCGCCTAAAGCGGCGATTAGCTCATGATTGTAGTCCGCCTTCCCCTTCAGGCGGGTTAGGCTTGTTGAGGAAGAGGCAATAAACCGGATTTGCGGGTACCGGCGTATGGCTTGCAGCCATTGATCCTGCGCTTCGCGGTCCAGCCTGTCCACATTGTTCAGATAGATCGTTCCGCCGAAACCGGTCTCGGGCAAGCCAAGCTCCTCCGCCGTTCCTTTCAGCAGAAGATCGGTTTCCTGCCCCGTCATCCCTTCGCACGGAATCATATAGAAGCCTTGCGCATGGCGCCTGCTCGCCGAATGGATCGCTTGGGCGAACAGCGATTTGCCGGTTCCCCTCTCCCCGGAAATCCAAAGATTTCGGTCGCTTAGTGCATACTTTTGCGCCTTCGCAATCGTTTTATTCAACATTACGCTGGAGCCTACCATTTGATTAAACGTAGTGAGCCTTGGCGGAATATAAGCGGCGAATCTTCGCTCGTTGCGCCAATTCTCGATCGAGTCCAGGGAAACCAGATAACGGAAGCTCCCTTCCTTGCGGCGCTCGCTCACGCTGACCTTGTATTGCTGCTCGTTCAAATAAAGAAACTGCTTTGTCCATTTGGCAGTACTGTCCGCCTCCTCCGCTCCGCTTATCAGCTTATAAAGCGCGGGTAACGAGTATTGGATGCTGCTTCCTGACAAAGCGTCCGCATCCCCGCTGCCGCTGCTGGCGAGCAGTTCTCCCGCCGTCTGGTTCATGAACAGAATCCGATGACGATCATCAAGCGCGATAATCGCTCTTGTATCCTGGTCCAGGATATCCCGGTAGAACATCGTCTGCTCCCGGCCTTGCCGGTACACATCGTATACGCGCCTAACCTCCCGGAACATATCGCCGACCGATTCTTTGCCGGAGGTAATAAGAATGCCGTGATAGCCCATCTCCTGCGCTGCCCGGACCGTAACGGCATCCCCCAGCACGATCTGAACCTTATCGCCAAATGCCTGCCGCAGAGCGCCGCGCACCTCGGTCTGGTCGCTGATCTGGATAATCGGAATTTCAAAATCCAGCAGGCTGGACACCTCCGCAACCGCCTTGCATATATTCGGGAAGCCGATTATGGCTACCTTGGAATTCGTTCGGCGGATAAGCGTCAGCACCCGCAAAATATCGTAGCCGGATACCGGAATGTCCACGACCGGCAGAGAGGAATGCTTGCGGATCAGGTTTGCCGTACCGCCGCGGCTGATAATAATGTCATAGCCCTTTTCCTCGGCTTGCTGAATAAGCGGGAGAGCTTCTTCCAAATCCGCTACTTCCACATCCATCCGAATCATTGTTTCTTCCTGCACCATTTCCAACAGTAAATCCCGCAAACCTACATACGGAGCTATAGCCAGCACTTTTATTTTCATGATGACACCTCGTTTTTCGTTTCAGTTTGAAACACCATGACAGCATTATAATATACGAGCGGCCAAAACGGAAAAACGGAGCCCGCTTGCCGCGCGGCTCCGTTTCTGTCCGTTATTTTTCTTAAATAGGATCCTCGAATTCCGCGCCGCCCGACGCTTTGCGAAGCGTCTTGATATCCTGAAGGGGAGGCTGGCCGAACAGTCTTCGGTATTCCCGGTTGAACTGCGACGGGCTTTCATAGCCTACCGTCAGCGCGGCTGTAGTTGCCCCTACGGGACCGCTAAGCATCAGGCGCCGCGCTTCCTGCAGACGCAGCTGCTTCTGATATTGCAAAGGCCCCATTGTAGTGATGGCTTTAAATTTATGATGAAGCCCGGACGTGCTCATATTGCATGATTTCGCCAGCTCCTCCACCGTAAAGGAGTAGGTGTAGTTCTCCTGGATCCAGTGAATCGCCTTCGCTACCCCATCCGCCCGTTGGTCGAACAGTACCTTCTGCATAAACAAATGTCCGAAATCGCCCGATAGCAGGTTGAATATCATTTCCTTCTTCAACAGCTCGGACAGAAACCGGGCTTCTTTCGGCTTGTCGATTAACTTCAGCAGCCGGTAAAAGATGTCCAGCAGATTGGCATCCGATTTGCCGATAAAGGCCGCGGAAGTTAAATCTTTTTCTTTTGGCTCCGCAAGGATCTCAGCCTCCACGACGACGGAAGCAATCTCCTGCGTCGTGAAATCGACGCGCAGTCCGATATAAGGCTGCTCTTCGGTTGCTCCGACAACCTGGCCAAATGCAGGGATATCCAGCAGCGATGCAACGTAATCCCCCGCGCAGTAATGAAAGATATCCTGCCCGAGATACAGCTTCTTCTCCCCTTGGAGAATCAGACAAAAAGAAGGTGTCAACACGCCTGGACACGGCACCGTATCATGACTGCGTTTGACGATGGACAGGAAAGGTACGATCGTTGTATTCCGCCCTTCCACGAGCGTCATCCGTTCTGTCATCGCAATAAGCTGATCCAGCGTTTTCTTATAAATCGAAATACTTTTCCCTCCCGCTGACCGGGAATCCATGGTTTGCTCCGGCATATCCGATATCCCTCCCGCCTTGATCCTGATTATATAAGCATTCTTGACGATTGGAAAGTAAAAGAACAATTGAATTGCAGCTTTAGGCAACTTTTAAGCAGGAACGATCTACTTCGAATCGCCGATTCCATTCATAATAGCTTTCAGGAACACTAACACGGGAACAAGAAAGGAACGTGAACATGCATCAATCCAAATGGATTATTCTCACGATTATTATCGCGTGCCAGCTAATCGTTGTGCTTGACGCGTCCGTCATGGTAACGGCCATTCCGCAAATCGGAAGGACGCTTCACATGTCGACAACCAGCTTGACTTGGGTTCATAACAGCTACATTCTCGCCTTCGGCGGTTTCTTGCTGCTTGGTGCCCGGGCAGGAGATCTCCTGGGGCGAAGACGAATGCTAGGCATCGGAATCGGGTTGTTCTCTTTGACCTCATTCTTTGCAGGCATAGCGCCAACGGCTGAATTCCTGCTTATCTCGCGGGCTCTGCAAGGCTTTGCCGCCGCACTCGCCACGCCTGCCGCGCTTGCCTTGCTGTCGGCTACCTTTGTGGAAGCGAAGGAACGCTCCCGGGCGATTTCCATGTACAGCGCCGTATCCGCCGCAGGGGGAAGCATCGGCCTCATTCTTGGCGGATTCTTCACCGATTTTGTCTCCTGGCGCTTCGGTATGTTTATTAATGTACCCATCGGAATTGTTTTGCTGTACCTGGTTTACAAGTTTATTCAGCCGACTAGCAATCGTGCCGGCCGCTTTGATATAGGCGGCGCCCTTACTTCCGTTATCGGCATGACATCGTTGGTCTACGGTTTGGTTCAAGCGGCGGATTACGGCTGGGGTAACCCCGCAACTTGGATTCCGCTTTCGGCCGGAGTTGTCCTGCTGGCGGTATTTGTTCTTATTGAAACCCGGGCGGCTGAGCCGATTATCCCGCTGCGATTATTTGCGAACCGCCAGCGTTCCGGGGCGTACTTGGGAAGATTTCTGATGGTTGGCGGGAACTTCTCCCTCTTTTTCTTTATCCCGCAATATTTGCAAAATGCCCTGGGATTCAGCTCCTTTGAAGCAGGTCTGGCCTTCCTGCCGTTTACCGTTGCTCAGTTCGGAATGATGTACATTATCCCGGGACTGGTTCGGCGATATGGCAATATCAAAGTACTGTCTGCCGGGTTAATCATTGCGATTATCGGTACGCTTCTGTTAAGCCGGATGGTCTCCGCTCAGACGCCGTTCTTTCCGGATCTATTTATCCTTCTCGCTATCATGGGCATCGGTGCCGGAATGGTCTTTCAGCCGCTTACGGCAATGGGACTGACCGGTGTGCAGCCGCAAGACAGCGGCGCGGCTTCGGGTCTGGTCAATGTCGCCCATCAAAGCGGTGCTTCCTTGGGCCTTGCGGTTCTCATTACGGTGTTTAATACCTCGATCCGCGCGGAACACCCTTCCGTATCGGAGTTTGCGCATGCGGTCTCGAACTCCATATTGGGATCCGTCTTCTTTATCGTATCGGCCTTGCTGGTGACGTTTATCTGCTTTGCATCCGTTCGGCAGATGACCCGCAAACGGGCTCTGCAAGCCAATAAATAAGAACAGCAAAAAGGCTGCCTATCAAGTAGGCAGCCTTTTTTGGCTTCGTATTTACTAACGACGGAAGTTAGTGGATGCACCGCCAAGGCTTTGCTCAGCGATTTCAACCAAACGGCGAGTAATCGATCCGCCGATTTTTCCGGCATTATAAGTAGTAATATCACCATTGTAACCATCACGCGATAAGGAAATACCGAGCTCTGAAGCCACTTCGAATTTGATTTGATCCAAAGCTTGCGCTGCTTGTGGTACCACTAAAGTATTGCTGTTGCTTCTAGACATTGAAAAGCCCTCCTAATGTGTTGGTTTGTGATGTAATTTTTGGTGCTGAAATTAATTTCTCCAGCTACCACCACATTATGCAAGGTAACGAAAAACTTTTTAATAGCGGAGCCATACGTTCATTTCGCCAGGCTCACGGTTGCCCCACAGATAGTAAGGAATTGCTTTGAAACGGACGGATTCCCTATGCTTGGTTAGCGGCTGATAAGGCTGACCTTCCACCCAGCCGGAATTGTCGATAACAACTCCGTTGCCTTCCACTACGACGCAGCCTCCAAGCAGTTCCGAAGCTTTGCTTGCCGATAGTTCCGGCACTTCCGCAAGCGATAGAGATGCCAGCGGTTTGCCGTTATCCGCTTCCTCTACGCAGTAGACAAGCGGTCCGCGTTGAATGGCGGTTTTACCGGCATCCGCGCGGATTAACGGATTCGCGGCAATCAGCTGCGTCTCGATTGGCAGCAGCCATTCCACCAGATCACCGTCCTGCCATACGCGGTATACGGTGGCGTAACCTTTATCCACATGGTAACGGACCGATTCTCCGTTTATTTTCAATACCGGCTCTTTCGAAGAGAACCAGTTCGGAATACGAAGCGCAAGCATAAACGGAACATCGCCTTTATCTTCTTGCAGATATATCTTAAATACAACCTGGCCGTTCCACGGGAGCTCCGATTTCTGGTTCATTACGATTTTCCGGCCTCCCGTCTCGAATGCTACTTCGCTTCCGATAAACAGATGGACACGGACGGTTGAGCCGTCCTCCGGCACATCGTAAATGTACTCGTCGAGCGAGCCTAGCAGACGGGCTACGTTAGGCGGGCAGCAGGAGCACCCGAACCATTTTTGCCTAACCGGCTTCACATGGAATTTATCCGGACTCTTGGCGCTTGCTTCCGGCCATACCTCAAGCGGATTCACATAGAAGAAATGCTTGCCGTCCTTCGCCATGCTTCCGAGCACGTTATTGTACAAGGCCCGCTCCATCACGTCCGCGTACTCGCTCTTGGCCTCCAGCTGAAGCATCCGCCGTGCCCAGAAGATAAGGCCGATCGACGCGCAGGTCTCCGCGTAGACAATATCGTTCGGAAGATCGTGGTCGAATGTAAAAGCTTCTCCGAGATGCGTCGCGCCAATCCCCCCGGTGATGTACATTTGCTTGCCGGTCGTATTCGCCCACAGCCGCTCGCATGCTTCGCGGAGCTTGACGTCACCGGTTAAGCGGGCAAGATCCGCCATGGCTGTATACAGGTATACCGCCCGAACGGCATGTCCGACGGCAACCGGCTGCTCCCGAACCGGAAGATGGCTTTGGTACACCTCGAGATTAGGCTCCCCTTGCGCCCAGATCGTTGTCCGGCCGCGTCGTTCCCATTCCTCCAGGAAATAATTCGGCTTGCTGCCGCGTTCGTCGATAAAGTACAAGCTCAGGTTCAGATACCGTTCTTCTCCCGTAGCTTGATACAGCTTCACTAAGGCCAGTTCAACCTCCGGATGGCCGCAATAAGCCTGCATTTGTCCCGGTTCCTTACCAAACAAGCTTGCGATAAGGTCGGCAAAGCGGCAGGAAATGTCGAGCAGCTTGCGCTTGCCCGTTGCCCGATAATAAGCAACAGCCGCTTCGAACAAATGACCCGCGCAGTACAGCTCATGCGCTTCATACAGGTTGGACCACTCTTTGCCGGGCTCTTGAATCGTGAAATACGTATTTAGATATCCGTTCTCATGCTGGGCTTGTCCAATCAGCTCGATCGCTTCATCCGCAATCTTTTCCAGCTCAGGATCGGGCTGACGTTCTATCGAATAAGCAACGGCCTCCAGCCATTTGTAGAGATCGCTGTCCTGAAAAATCCATCCGCCGAACTCGCCCTTCTCTAGGCCCGCCGCAATCCGGAAATTGCGGATCGAATAGCTGGGCTCCGCGTCTTGGATGCGGTCGTTCAATGCCTCCCACTGATAAGGGATGACCGTTGTTCGTACTAGCTCTGTATATTCATTCCAAAAATCATCCTTGATGCTGATCTGCGTGTCCTTCATCATAATCCTCCTTCAGATGACTGCCTAGTCGTTAAAAACGATAAAAATTGACTCCATGTAAGTTCGAGTATATGCTTTATTCGTCTGCATCAATAGGAATGGATTGAACTTTTTCTTATACAAAATGACACAGTAAGGAGGTGAATCGCATTTGAGCTTCGTAGAACTGCAAACCCCGCCCCTCCCTTATTACTGGGAGTCCGGCCGCTCCGAGTTCCGAGCGGGAGAACGGCATCCCAATCGAAGAAACTTCGGCCTATTTGACTTGATTGTTGTGGCTGAAGGGGAGTTGTTTATCGGGGAGAACGGTCAGGAATGGTCGCTAGGCAAAGGGGATACCTTGCTTTTGCTGCCTGACGGAGAACACTATTCGGTGAAGCCATGCGAGCAGCATACCGTCTTTTACTGGGTGCATTTCGAGCATCTGATCTGGCAATCGCATGCCAAGGAAGGAGCGATGGCGCAATCTTTCTTGAATCCCCACCTCATTCGGATTCCGAAGCATATTGCCCTGAATGATCCCGGGAATGCCTTCAAGCTGATGAGTCAGCTGCTGAATCTGACCGTCGGGGATTCCTTCTGGGAGGAACAAAGCTTGCTGGCCCGGCTTCTCTCGATGCTCGAGAGCGAAAGCTTAAACAAAACCATCACGCCGGCTACGCGTCTCGCGGAAAAAGCCGCCTTTTATCTGCAGCAGAATTTCCAGAAAGACATTACAAACGAGCTGCTAGCCGAAGAACTGCACTTTCATCCCAATTACATCGTCCGCTGCATGAAGAAGCGATACGGCATGACGCCTAGCCACTACTTGCTCGAATTCCGGCTGGACCGGGCGAAGAAGCTGCTCGTTTCCTCCGAGTGGTCGATTGAACGAATTGCCGAAGAGGTTGGCTTCCGGTATGCCCCTTATTTCACGGCCTGCTTCAAGCGCAGGGAAGGCATCTCTCCGCTTCGCTACCGTAAATCGGTTCAGCAATAGAAAAGCTCAAACAAAAAAAGCCGATAAGTTATCGGCTTTCTCTGTGCTTGAGCAAATTGATTATTCGTTCATAGTCATAAATGTTATAGGTTTTAAAAGCTAATTTATGTATTCCGCCGCTCTCCGTAAATGAAAAGATAACATAATCTTCATCCCTCTCGAAATCTGCCGAAAGACTATTCTTGCTGATCTCCTTAATGAGCACGGCTTCAGACTCCGCCTGAAATAACGATTTTTTCATGACTCGAACTTCGGTATCCGTAAATACAAAGAATCCTCTAAAACGCACATCGTCTATTAGAATCGTCAGATCCTTAATTTTGGTGTCGGAGGCTTCAGCGATCTTCTCCTGTATGCTGCTGGAGGAAGTTGGCTGGAACAGCGACAGGATTCCGGATTGAACCGGTTGATTTGCATCAAATTTATTCACTAGCTTTTGCAGCAGATTAACGATTTCTGATAAGCCTATAAAGATAAAGCCTGCCGTAACACCCGACAGCCACCAATATAGAGCAATGGTCATATGAAAGCCATCAGGAGCATCCCCGAAAACTAAGCCTTCAATAAACCCAATAACAAGTAGCAGTATTCCGATACCCATCAAGCATGTAGAAATATTGTTTCTCATTTGTCTATGACTCCTTGTTAGGTAAAAATTTTCCTATTGGCATCATAGCAAAATTTAGTAGATTGGACTAGTTATTTCTTCCCCAGCCATCTAATCGACGATATTTCTTGCCTTTTCAATACACTCTTTTAACTTCTTTATTAAACCAATGAATATAACCGCAACGATCACAGATTAATATATTTGCTGATCGGTTAGCAAAATCGAGATTAAGGAAACTCATAAAAGCCGTGTTTAATTGCGCGTAACTTTTTTCGAATTTATTATAATGGCAATGCACGCAAAGGACAGTGATTCCATTAGCGCTATATTCGCCTGGTCCCTTGACTTCCTTCAGATTTTTGGCAAACAACTTAAGAAAACTCTTCGCCCCAGCTATAATCGTTCATCCTCTCATGCAATTCTTCAATTCTTCCGAGCTATTAATGCTCCTACAGTTCCAACTACTAACGTCACGACTATAAGGACGATATGGAATAACGTTTCTTCGAATTCATGGACACTATGTATTGTGTATAAGGTTAAAAGAATTGTACCACATAATGAAATCTCCTCCCCCTTTCGAGGTAATTATTTACATCGAATATTGCTTGCAACAATTTTGAATGTACATGCGTCAAAGCTAATGCAACTTGAACGGGGAACTTATCCCGACATCCCGAGGAGGTAAATCAAATGAAATTTTATAAATCCATGAAAAATATCGCAGTGGCTTCAGTGCTCGCCGGAACGTTAGCATTGTCTGCCACAGGAGCTGTCCCATCGCATGCTGCCGCTGCTCAAAGTACCGCTGCTGTCGACGATCATGCAAAAGCCTATGAGACGCTGATGAGTTTCTATAAGCCGGCTCTTAATGGTCAATTCCCTAATTTCCACGGTTTTACGATTGGTTCGACTACGCACCAGTCGGTTATCAAAGCTATTGGTGAAGCTGAATCTCCGGCTAAGGATTCCGATGGCTTTGATGTATATCATGCCGAGATGGGCCATCCTGGATATGCGATCAGCTATAAGCTGGGCAAAATCAAAGAAATGCGTTACTTCGGAACAAATGTGGAACGGCAGACTAACCTCGGAGGAATCACCGTTAAAATGCTGGTACAACACTGGGGCACTCCAAATGAGTCCGTCCTGATTAAGTCGGGCAAAACCGTACAAAAGAAAATAACCTATGTTCGCGGTAAATACCAGCTCGAATTCATCTTTGACGGTACAAGCGGAACGGGCTTAAACCATATTAATCTTGTGAACAAAACGATTAAATAAACATTACTCTATTAAGAAATAAAGGCAGATGGTCCGCTTAAGACCATCTGCCCTTTTACAACTGCCCTATTTGCGTTTTCCCAAAAAAAGTTGACTCACCCGTTTAGAGAAATCTTCTATCCCGAAACTTGCCGTATCAATCCGGTTATACCAATTCGTTATCGTTTCCAATATCCATAAAGGGATCTGTACTCCGCTAATCATAGGATAAAAATGTTTATATGACCATACTAAGTGTTCCCACCGGTTATCGTTTCCGTCTTTGCTATATTCCGATACATCGAGAACTTTTCCTCTTCCGTCCTGCAAAAGTACATTTTTAAGATGAATATCTCTTGGGTTCATCCCTTGGCTGCGAATAAACTCCCGGGCATTTTCGACGTCCTGTATCACCTGCTCTGAAACAGGGATCCCTTGTAAAAGACAATCATAGAGAGTAACTCCTTGTTCAAAACTTAAGACCAGATAGTTGGAGCCGGCACCATAACAATGGGGAAAATAGGGGGAGCCTTGCAAGCGTTCATAAATGCTTGCTTCCACATTCTTCTTCTCTAATGACTGAGCGGTATATACTTTATATGCGTAATTAGGGGTGTCAGAATGATAAAAGACCGCGGCATCCGTTCCTATGCCGATGCAACGCAAATCTTCCGAGAAGCCGACGACGGAAACCGGCTTGTTATTCTCATGTCCTACGACTTCAATGCTCTTTAATGCTTCCTCAACTTGGTTCCAGTCTTCACTCACAACAATCTTCTCCTTCTTGATTTGGCATTACATAAGTCGTGACTGCTTACAATTCGGAGGCATAAATAATAGCGGGCTTCGATCTGGTTAGGTTATCGAATAATAGTTTTACGTTTACCATGCGATAACTGTTTCAATTATCCTTCCATAAGAAAAAACCGACTGTGCAACATCCACTGCCGGCTCTCTAAAAAATCTCCTCCATCCATTCATCAACTATATAAAAGTTCACTCTGTTACTAGCTTTCCTCTAAAGATAAACTTGTTCTCGGAAAATATTTCGATACCGATACTTCCCAGCTTCGTACGACCGTTGTATGCCGTAAGCTTAATTATCGTTTTATATTTCCTAACCAGAGCTATCTTCCGAATAGATCTGTTTCCTCTCGTTGATTGTAACGTATCCATGTTATTTATATCTTCCATTTCCGTTCAAACTCCTAATCGTTTCTTGCCTTATTAATTTATAACGCCTATGATGCTAAAGCCAATAAACAATAAAAGCATCCCTGCGCTGAAAAACAGCGGGTGGAAGCTCCTTTCGTCCGTAACCCTAAAAGCCCTCTTAATACTGCCACCGCCTAAAGTAACGATTACGGCGGTCAGCAGGACAGCAGCTAAATGGGATAAGTGAATCCTTCCTACTACGATAAATACAACGGCGCTGCTGCATACTCCGGCTAAAAACCAATATATATTCTGCCTGTTTGGTCTCAATTAATCAACGCTCCTTACCCGAAAAATTTCTTGGACTATTAGCTAAAATATATACGCTTCCAGCGATTGGAATGTTACGTTGAACAGCTTTAAAAGAAAAAAAGACAGCTGGTCATCATGACCAACTGTCTCATAATGAGATTATAGATCCGATGATCGTCCGCTTTTCACCGGCTTTGTCTGCTCTTCCAACGAATCAGCCTGCTCCACCTTTAACACGTCCAGCATAAACATAAAGATTGGAATACCAATCAATAGCCCCCAGATGCCCATGTAATGCTCGGACAAAATAAGAATAAAGAACGTGTAAAACATCGGCAGATTTGTTTTGTGCGAATATAACCTTGGGTTCAAGAAGTACGTTTCGAGAGCATGAATGAGCAGTACCAGAACGATAACCCAAATGACGGTTTTAACTCCGCCAATCTGGTAGCCGATAATCCCAATAGGGACAAAGGAAACAACGACACCAGCAACCGGAATGAGGCTTATCAAAAATACCATAATGGTCAGCGCGAACAGGTACGGGAAGCCCATGATCCATAGACCGGCAATCGTAAGGGCGGTATTAAATACGGCAATCATCAGCTGTACTTCAAGCACCTTGCCGAAGGAAGCAATAAACTTGCCGCCAAAATAACGGAATTCAAGATACAGCCAGCCAATCGAGCTTTTGCTGAATTTTTCGGTAAAATTAACGATCTTACGCCGCTCCAAAAGGAAGAAATAGCTAAGCAGGATAACCAGCAAAATAATCTCGAGCCAGCCGCCAATCATCTTGGCATAAGCGAGCGCACTGTTCAAAAACGTTTTGTATTCGATTTTGTCGAGCGTATCCGCAACGACCTGAGCGATCTGATCGTTTTGCGCTGAACCTAGAAACTTTTGCACGTTGTTGACGATATCCACGATCTCGTTAATCAGCTTCGGCACGTAATTGACCAGACCGTAAACGAGGCCAAACACAAGCGCGACATACAAGACAGAGGTCACTACAACGGGCGATACCGGGATCACCCTGCGAATTTGCTTGGTTATAAAGCTCTGCAGCCGCATCATCACAAACGTGACCATAAACAGCAGCAGCAACAAATTCAGCATATCGCGGAGACTGTAGAGCAGAACTACGACCAGTAAAACAAACACAATTCTTTTGATAATCGGATGAGTGAAAAAGGTTCTGAGTGTTTCCAAAGATTTCCCCCGCAAAATTTAATTGATTTATAAAACGTTTATAATTAATAATACCTGTTTTATATATAAAACGCATCTTTTCTAATCTATATAAGGTGAAACGGTTATCTCCGTCTTTGGCGAAACGAGTAAAAAAATAAAGCTGCCGCAGCCGGCAGCTTTATTCATATAAACGAAACAGGTTGCTATTATGAAGCTTTACACAAAGCACAAGCCCGCTGTATACGGAAACGGAACCGGGAATAATTCCCGGTAGGCATCGGCTTCAGCAGGCAGCTGTATAGCATCCGTTCCGACACGATCGAATAGCAATCGAATCAGTTCTTCATCGCTTAATGTAGAGGAAGGCCGGCCTGCAGAGTCGGACAATTGCCAGCTGCCGTTATCCTTCCGGATCAAGCGAAGACCATTTGCGGTTTCTTGTTTCTCCAGCCATGGCGATAACTGGTCTATTAATGCCTCGCCGCTCAGAATTTGGACGGTACCCGGTTGCCCTTCCTCCGCAGAAGGAATCGCCGACAACCGTTCATGAATGGCTTTTTCATGCCACGGAATAGGAATCTCCAAGGATTGCAGGCCAATTCGGTTTACGGCTTCGGCGAATAATCTGACAACCTGCGCCGAATCTCCGGCATAATCGAGAACCGACCCGTTTAATTGCGTATCCGACGTAACGCCAATCACCGCAAAACCGACAACCTTCCCATCCGACTCCTGCACAAATACCCGTTGACTCATCCGCATCACGCTTGCGATGGCTTCCGCCTTGAGCAGCGTGCCGAATTCATTAATGCCCAGCTGATAACGTACCTGCCGAGTTTCAGCAGCCTCCTGCACGGCAAACAAATCTTCCGGCTGCATCTCCCGGATCTCGCCTTTTTCTTCCGATCCACCGAGCAAGGATTCTGCTTGCAGCGCATTCATGCGGTATTTGTTAATTCTCCCGAACAGCTTGCAGCCCGCCCGCGTGTATAAAGAACGGTCACCGGATACGAGCAGCAAGGAAGCCCCTGCAGCCCGCGTGAATTGCTGAACTTGCTCCAATAGCTGACTCGCGTACCCTTTGCCTCTTGCAGACGGTTCCGTACAGACCGAACCAAGCGAGGCTACGCGCAGCGCTGCCTCGCCAATCCGGATCGTCCATAGGACAACGCCCATAAACGATACCAATTTACCATCTTCTTCAAATGCGCCGTAGGATAAGTGCAACGCCGCATCGGAGAAGAGAAACGGGAACAATTGGCCCATGGACGTCTGATTGCCGTCCCGGAATGTCGCATCCGACAAGCGGACAGCTTCTTGCATTTCAGCGCCTGTCAATCTTCGGATCTGCACCATTTCCATTCCTCCGATTTCTTCAACATCCTGTTTGTTTGCCATGCTTCTTTCTTAAATTCTCTGTAACTTTGGTAAGAACTTCCGCGTCAAACTTCTTCGCCGTTGCATACAGCAATTCCTTCACTCGCAAAATCACAAATACGAGTAATTTCGATTAATCACCAGCAAATTTATCCGCCAAGGAAGACCTTCGCATGAACGGAAATGCAGATGTAGGAAGCCATCCTTTTTTTGCGTAACCGGAATGATATCCGTTGCGTATTCCCCCGCTTTGAGAGGCTTCTCCGGTCTCCAGTGAAGCTGTCCAAGGATTATAAGCTCTGTGCAAGAGGGGGTTGCTTCGTCTCCCGAAACGATTAGGAGGTCATAACGGCCTTTGGGAAGCTCGATCCTAAAAACCGCATCGCCTGCTCCACCAATAAAGTCCCGTCGAAGCAAGTCGGGCGATCCGCGGTCGATAGCTGTTAATTGTTCCGTCCGCTCCCAGCCAATCCCGCTATATGGCGTAAAGATCAGATCCGGGGTTACTTTACGGAATGCCTGACCAAGCACCCCAGCAATATGAATCTGACGGGGAAGTGCTTCCGCATAATTTTTGCCCGGCAGTTCTTCCTTAACGCCAAAGTCCAGCCGGTATGCGGCAAGCTTCGATACTCTGCTGTTTCCCGCGTAATAATCGAACGTAAAATGATCGAGCAGCCGGTAATGCTCCGTGTCCCGGTTCTTCCCCAAAAATACGCGCCGACTTGTGTGCGCTTCATGAACATGCGGGCTGCTGATGGCATTGTCATCCCTTATCCCCCTTGCATGAACCGGCGGCCAATCCGACCATAAAGTACCTTCCGCGAGATCAACATAGACGAGGTAATCACTGCCTTGAACCGTATCAAAAACCAAACAGCCTTGAACACGCGCCTCTTCCTCCAGCGTCAAGGCACGTCCGGACAAATTCACAACCTTGACGTTCTCCCCATCGTCAAACGGATTCCTCAACACAACTCTTCCGCCGGCAAGGCTTCGTATATGTACCCATTCCGTACGTCCTGCCTTACGTCTAGCGCTGACTTCAAAGCCGCCAACCGCAAGCAATCCCCTGAAATCGCATGCTTCCCACTTGCCATTAGCCCGCGCCAGCTCCTCTAACTGATGCTTATACATGCCATTTGCCCGTTTCCGCTCCAAGGTTCCTTCCGGAACGGCCGGGAATACTTCAATTACGCCGTCATAGCTTTGCAGCAGCATCTCGTTAACGGCAGCGACAAGCTCGCCGGAAGCCTCCATCATAAACGGATGGTACAAGGGTTCATTTGTAATGTTACAGTAATTCATCCATCTTTCCGTCTCCTCCGCGAACAAGCCGTTGCAACGAAGCGACAGGTCGATGCCCTGCTCGTACAGCAGCCGCAGCGCATCGTCTCCCCTGCCTAACCGCGAAGCCGCGCAGGACAGCCAGCCGAATTGGAACATGCCGAATTCCGTATTCTCCGCCGCGTAACGAAGCGTATTTTCTGCCTGCTGTCGCAGCGGCAACTCGGCATTCCTATCGATCTCGCCAATCGGATAAATGGGCATTAATAGCGATGGATGCCGCAGAGGAAGATCCGGCGGCGCCCATTCGGAATCGAGCCATATTTTCCCGTAACGCGTAGAATACGCTTCAGGATAAGGAGCCAGCTTCCCCGCAATGTCCTCCCATTTACTCCGCTCTTCCTCCGGCTCGCCGAGCAATCTGCTGGCTTCTATCGCCATGCGGAATAAATAGTTGACGGTGGCCAGCGTACAGGTCGAGTTACGCGTAAGCGGTCCTTGCTCCGGCGAAATATCCGGGAAGACGTAATACAAACCGCTCTCGGCATCAAATTGCAATAACCCTTCAAAAAATTCGGCGAGCTTTCGAATCACCGGATAAGCCTTCTCGCGCAAAAACGTCTCGTCCATGCTGTACCTGTAATAATCCCATAAAAACTGCGCGCACCACGGCCAAATGCTGTAATACAAGGCATGCGGGTAATCCCCGGCAATTCCGTCCAGTCCGTAGAACTGTTTCGCCATTCGTTCGGCGGTGCCGGCATAGGAGAGTAAACCTTCATTAAACAAGCTGGCCAGCTCCAGGTGATTGGACGTATACAGCGGCCAAAAGGCGGCTTGAATGTTCACATCCCAATACCACATGCTGCCCCACTTGGTTGGCTGCTTAATATCCCATAGACCGTTTAGTCCACAAGCCTGTTCAGGCATGGTACCTCCGCGTCCGCTGCTGCAGGACAGAGCATAAAGATTGACCCGGTATAAATCCTCGAGCAGCTTATCCGGAAGCGTAACGGACGAACGCCTCCAGAAGCCCTGCCAATAGGATTGATGTCGTTCTCTCGCCGCGGCTAGTCCGGGAATAAATTGACGCAGACGCTCGAATGCAGTCTGCAGCGGGTCGTCCGTCTGCGCTTCCGTAACGACCGACGTAAGCAAAGTTAGACTATTTTCCGCTTCATCTAACCGAATTCGAATAGCTCCTGCGCTATTCACGGCTTTTCCTTTCGCGCCAAGCAGCTTTGTCATTACAACAAAGGAAAAAGGGCGATGACGATCCTTGTCTTCCCCATCCGGGTAGAAGGAGCCTGTATAATAAATGGTTGTATCATCATGCCAATGGAAGGAAGCTTGACTATCGGCATATCTTCTTAACGGCAGCGCAAGCTCGATTTCGTTTAGCAGAGTGCCTTCCGTTTGTTTAATATCCGTGACAATGAAATCCCCGTCTTCGCCTGCCATCGTTGCAACCTCGAGCTTCTTGCCCTCTTTCTCGATCCGCAGCCGGACTTCCGCCTTGATTACGTCAAGCTGCAGCTCGTAATGATCCGGATCCTTCAGCTCCGCAGACGGATAGAGCTTTATCTCTCCGGTCGGATAATGGGAGCTTCCCCCGGGCGGCTTGCCGTATTGCCGGTACATGCTGCTGTCGCTCAGGGCATCTCCGTATAGAAATAACGGTTCTTCTGCAGGGCTGCGGTACATCGCCTGGGCATGCTTCCGAAGCTCGTCATAGGTCCGGCCATACTGCAAACCGAAGTGCTGTCCCTCTCCTTGCCGAAAGGCTGTACTGTAACGGTGCAGCTTGCGATAGTACACCTCGTAGTGGTTAAGCGCCATGGTCATCGTCTCATCTTCGTAATAGACCATTCCGCCGAAATGCCCATTGCCAAGCGGCAAGGCTTCATTCCAGCTGCTTGGCGCGTTGTCGTACGTCACCGTTGTCATGGCCATCCTCCTACCCTTTGATCGCCCCGATCATAACGCCTTTAACGAAATACTTCTGCAAGAACGGATACAAGCAAATAATCGGCAAAGTCGACACGATAATCGTCGAGTATTTGATCGTTTCGCCAATGGCATATTTATCGTCGCTGGCCGCACCGGTCATCATCGAATCCGTGCTGTTGGCGATCAGAATGTCGCGGAGCACAAGCTGAAGCGGATACTTCTCCGTGTCGCGCAAATAGACGAGCGCGCTGAAATACGAGTTCCAATGGCCTACCGCATACCATAGAATCATGACGGCGATAACGGGCATCGACAGCGGAAGCACGATCCGGAATAAAATCGTCCATTCCCCCGCTCCATCCATCCTTGCCGATTCCTCCAGGCTCGCCGGAATGGTCTGGAACGAGGTACGCATAATAATCAGGTTATACGTATTGATAGCGACCGGAATAAGCAGCGCCCACATCGTATTCATCATGCCAAGCTTGTTAACGAGCAGGTAGCTTGGAATCAATCCGCCATGAAACACCATCGTGAGCACAATGAGGAACATCAGAAAATGCCGGAAATACAAATTCGGCCGGGAAAGCACGTAAGCGCCGATAGCGGTCATGACGAGGTTAATGGCCGTTCCGAGCAGCACGTAGAGCAGCGTGTTCTCATACCCTTTCATGATCATCGGGTTTCGGAATACCGCCTTATAAGCGCTTAAGTCAAATCCGGCTGGCGCCAGCAGCAGCCCGCGGTTCTGCAGGAAAGCCGTTGCATCGCTAAACGACGCGAATAGTACATACAGGAACGGATAGAGCGTCACCACGCATAGGCCAATCATCAGAATGACGTTTATCCCGCCGAATACCCTCTCTCCCATCGTTCTTTTCATTGCAAGTCTCCTCTATCACCACAATTTGGTCTCGCTGAACCGCTTGCTGATTTTGTTGGCTGCCACAATCAGGATAAAGCTGATTATCGAGTTAAATAAACCGACTGCGGCGGTAAAGCTGTAGCTGGCCTCCAATACCCCTTTACGGTACACGTAGGTTGAAATAACATCTGCCGTTGAATAGGTAAGCGGGTTGTAGAGCAAGAGTACTTTTTCGCTGCCAACGGACATCATATTGCCCATTTGCAGGATCAGCAAAATGATAATCGTCGGCATAATCCCGGGCAGCGTCACGTTTAGCGTTTGTCTCCACCGCCCCGCTCCGTCTATTCGCGCAGCTTCATACAACGTTGGATCAATCCCTGATATCGCTGCCAGGTAAATAATCGATCCCCAGCCCACGCCTTGCCAGACTCCCGAGGAGACGTACAAGAACCGGAACCAGCCCTCCTCCATCAGAAAATCGATTGGCTGGATGCCGAAGGAGCCAAGAAGCTGGTTCACTAGGCCGGTGCGGCTAAGAAAATCGACCATCATCCCCGCCACTACGACAATGGAGATGAAATGAGGCAAATACGAGATGGATTGCACAATCCGTTTGAATGAGCTCTTCCGGATCTCATTCAGCAGAAGCGCCAGAATAATCGCAGCCGGAAAGCCAAACAGCAGCTCGTAAAGATTGAGCAGGACCGTATTCGTAATTAAGCGCCAGAAATAGATACCGTTAAAAAAGCTTTCAAAATGCTTGAAACCCACCCATGTACTTCCCCATATGCCATCGGACGGCTGAAAGTCCTTAAACGCGATCTGCAAGCCGTACATGGGGCCGTAATGGAAAATAATATAGTAAGCAAGAACGGGAAGCGCCATTAAATAAACGCCCCAATGCCGCTTCATATCCGTTTTTATCGTTTGCAGCAAAGCTGGATTCCCGACGTTTTTGGACATCGATCCTTCCTTCCTCTCTGTTCAAGGTGACGCACTCGCGCCGGTGGAGACGAGCCCGCTCGCCCCCACCTAGCCAATTCCGGGTTTAACGCTTGGAGAAGCGTTCGAGCGCAGCCTGCTGAATTTGGACGGCATCGTCGATTCCCATGCTCTTAATCTTCTTCACATAGTTGTCGAATTGGTCGATAGGCTCAACGCCCATAATGAATTTCAACAGCATTTCGTCTTTGTAGGTATTGATATCCGTCATAATCGAAGCGAATTTGCTGCTCTCATCCTGCGTTGGCGTCACAAGCGGCATCTTGCGCTCAACCGTTGGCTTGGACCAGATTTCGAGAGCTTCCTTCTGCTGCGGGAGAGCGAGATATTGCAATTGGAAGTTGTCGCTGAGCACGAACGGCGCGCTCCATGTGGCACGGTTATACTTCGCAATGGCTTGCTGGCTGCTGATTCCGTTTGACGGAGTCAACAATTCCGGCTTCAGGACCGCTTTTCCGTCCTGCATGGTATAGCTTTCGCCCTCAATGCCGTAATTGAACAGCAGCTCGCCTTGCTCGCCGTACGCGTAATCGAGCCATTTAACGGTTTCGATCGGATTTTTATCGCTTGTCGTAATCGCAGCGCCAATCCCGTTAAAGGCAAAATCCTTTTGCCCCCAAATCGGCGTATCGCCGGCGTTTAACACCGGATAAGGAGCCGCAACAAGCTTGAAGCCAGGATCTTTATCCTTCATAAGGCCGGCGTATTTGCCGATTCCGCCGCCGTTATAGGTAGCCGTTGCGCCAAGCAGGTTCGTTGTCATTTTATTGTCCAGCAGCTTGGCATTAGGCGCGGCGAAATCTTTGTCCAGCAGTCCTTCCTTATACCACTTGTTCATCGTCTCCAGGAACGACTTGAATTCCGGCTGAATCGGGCCATACTTAACGGTACCGTTATCCTGGTAGAAGCTGTTGTTAATTCCCCATGCCCCAAGGAATGGAGCGTCTACATTTAACAGGTCTTTGTCCAAATAAAGAGGAATTTCATCCGCCTGACCATTGCCGTTAGGATCCTTTTCCTTAAACGCTTTCAATACGTTGTACCAGTCATCAATGGTTTCCGGCTTGCCGAGGCCCAGCTTGTCGAGCCAATCCTGGCGGATCGCAGGTCCAAAGAATACCCTTACTTTATCGTCGCCGCGGAGGAACGGGAAGGCATAGATACTGCCGTTGTCCGTCGTGATTTGCTTCTTCCAGTCCGGATGCTCGTCGAGCAGCTTCTTCAGATTAGGCGCGTACTGATCAATGAGATCGTTAAGCTTGATGATTTTGTTATCCTGAATCGCTTTCTCGGGACCGCCCAAGTAATCATTCCAGTTGTATTCAATGACATCCGGAAGCTTGCTGGACACGATCATGAGGTTAAACTGCTCCTTCGCTTGCGCCGGGTCAAGCGGCGGATGCTGGAATTCAACCTTGACGCCCGATTCCTTCTCCCTCTCTTGATACATGCCCATTTCCGCATAGGTTTTCATTTGCGCTGCGGCTGCGGCGTGATTCGCCACCCAATAAGAAAGCTGGCTAAGCTTTGGCGGCTGCGTTTCCTTGCTTCCTGCCGATTCGGTTCCGCTTGTCTGCTGCTCGGCGTTTCCCTTACTCCCGTTATTCCCGCTGCTGCATGCCGCAAGCGATACGGCAAGAGCCGATACGGTCAAAATACTGCCGGACCATTTTAAAGTTTTGTTCATACGCGTGAACACTCCCCCTGAATTAGTGGCCATCGTCTTACAAGCGCTTACGATTCCAAGTTTACGTTCGGAGGCCGAGGTGCGCCTATGCTCTACTTTTCATCTGCGTTGTATTTTCATAAGATTTCGGGGCAAGCAAAAAACGAATCAGTTGGATCTTAAAACCGATCAGTACTCGATTTATAAAGGAAAAGACAGTCTCATGGAGACTGTCTTGCTATTCATTCAAGCTGATGGCATCCGGTACAATGGTCTCCCGGTACTTCCCCGGCGTAATTCCCTCAAGCTTCTTGAATCCCCGGATAAAAACAACATCATTGTTATAACCGACCAGCTGCGCGATTTGCGCGATCGTCAGATCTTTATTGTCCATCAGCTGCTTTGCGGCTTTCATCCGCTTCTGGGTAATGTAGTCGATCAGGTTTTGCCCCTGATTTTTCTTAAAGAATGTAGAAATATACGGCGGGGTCATTCGGAAATGCTCGGCAATCATCGCAAGCCCCAGATTCGAATCGCCCAGCATCTGCTCCACATAGGCCAGTATGTCCTGAAGCAGCTGGGTGCGATGATCGGAGCGCTCCACGTTGAAGGATCTCGTAAGCGTATCGTACAGCTCCTTTGTCTTCCGCTGCATCCCCTCTGCCGTTGTATAAGTAAACACGGCTTTTATCGGATCAAAGTCCTCGCCAAGCTCTTCCAGCTGATTCATATTGGTCGAATTCATGATTTTCAGGAAGGTACTGATAATATTGAAGAACAGACATTTCCCCATCTCCGGCGTAAAGTGGCTGGACGAGAAATTCATGTTGTAGATTTTGTCCAGCAGCTTGCCGGCATTGTCGGTATCGCCGCTTCTTACGAAGTTCGTCAGCTGAATCTCGATTTCAAGCGGATAGTAATAATGCTGTTTCGTGCTGGCAAGGTCCTGAAAATAAATAATCGCGTTTTTGCCCAAAATCAGCCTGTATTCCAACGCGGCCAGCGCTTCCGGATAAGAGTTCCGGATCGCTTTCGGACCTTCGTGGACGCCTCCGGCCGCGATCGTGATTCCAATATTAAATTTCTTCGATAGAATCTCGTAGAGGGATTGCACGATATCGTGGATGACGGCTTCCTCGTTCCTCCGCTCCTTATCCAGATTAATCAGGAACGCAAGCCGGTCCCGTTCGAGCTCCACGACAAATCCCTTCTGTGGAGGGCCGATCAGATCAATGCCAATGTTGGATACCACAAACCTGGCTCTTGCCCACTTCTCTTCATCCTCGTCGGAGAAGAGATGCACATCCTCGATTTTCACCAGAAATACGGCAAACCGGTCGCTAATAAAGTTCAAATTCATGAAATGCAGCGATTCTTCACTCTCGGAGGACAGATCCACATCCATATAGCCGTGCAACAGGCGGGATAAATAGTTCGCGCGTATGAACGGTGTCTGCCTGGTCAACGTGTTCCGCAAATGCTTTTCTTCGTGAATAGAGCCCTCAAACGTCTGCCTTATGAACTCGTATTCATTGTAGAAGGAGCGCCCGTGAATGGCTTTGCCGCGCATGATCGCATGTATGGTGGCGTGCAGCGGCTTATAGCTGCGGTATACCCCCGCTACAACCGCAAGCAGACCGGCAATTAGGCATAAGAGAAATAATCCGAGCGACCAGCTTTGAATCTGGTTCACCTGCTTCATGAACACGTTATTCGGGGTAATCGATACATAGCGGAAGCCCGCTTTCTGGGAGCTTACGAACGATACCATCTGATCCACTCCGCCCATCTTGTAAGCAAAAGGGGCATTGGTCTGATCCATTCGCTTCAGCAGATCCGCCGGGAACAACGCGGAGCCGGTGCTCATAATCGTCTGTCCGTTGTTATCTAGAATATAAATGTCGCTGTTGCTTGCCGATTCGAGCTGGGCGAACATCGCCTTGATCTCATTTACGTCTATCAGAACGATAAAATTCCCCAGATGATCCGACGGTGAGCTGACGGGCAGCGTTTGCTCGTACACGATGACGTCGCCCGGAATAACCTCAAGACTTGCGAGCGGATTTAGTCCTCGGGAGAGGGAAGTAACCGGCAGATACGCCGATTGATGCGTGCTTTCCAGCATACCGGTTTTCCACTGCTCGTAGGACTGATCTTTAAAGGTATAATTTGTTTCGTAAAACGTATGGGAATCGGTCAGCTGATCGGACTTGATAATCGTATCGCTTCGCGAGAAATAGACGAAATAATCAAAAATGAAGCTGCTGGTCATATTCCGGTAACGAGCCAGCTTGTCCCTCATAAATTCGACGAACTGATACCGGTCCGCGTTGCTTGGATGTCCTTGTATCTTCAGCATGTAATCCAGCTTGGGATCAAATACAACCTGACGAGCCAATAGATCGACCTCCGACAGTTTATTGTCGAGCGTCAGCCTAAGCTGCTCCAGCATCGCTTCATTGGACCGGTTCGTGCTTTTTTCGAGGCTGTTTTCAACCTTGGCATACAGAAATACACCCATGGCAAGGGGGATTAGAAGAATAAAGAGATTGGAAATAATCATCGTTTGGAGCGCATGGCTTCGGTTGCGGAATAATCTCTTATGAATCGGCAGATGCAAGCTAATCACGTCCCATCCTGAAGTGATCTTACGGATGCTATACTTCCGAAGCTGATATGCGTGAGGAATAATTATTTACATATTCGCCTAATTTCCAAAAAGCTCCTTTAAGCCGGGCAATAAATTAGCCAGCTCGCCCAAAAGAAGCCGACCCCTAAATAGGGGACCGGCTTCTTTTGGCTTTAATAGACGGATTTTTTGTTACAGCTCGAATGTTGAAGTATGGACGTCTGCCGCGTATGCGCTCTTTTGCATCCGTTATGCTGCACGCCATCACCATATCAAAATATGTTACTCCGAACCGGTCTTCATGTTCCACGGTATACTCATGCCTTACATACGGAATAAGGATCATAACTTCAACTCCAATCAGGAATTTTCAACAATCTACCCGATACTTCTGCTCCAGAAAAGAATATTCGTTATTTAAAGTCAACCGGTTAGGACGGATTCCGATTACCTCAAACTCATCTAATTCATTAGAGGCTTGTTTAATGGCCAGTTGCGTAACACGATTAACAACCTCATTATCAATCTCTACGGTTTCCATTTCATCCGCCAATACTACCCTTATAGGAATAGAAGCAGATTGCATGCAGCGATGTTTTTGCCAATCCATAAATACGATATCAACGGTTATTGCATGATCACCGCAAGCGATTGGGTTCGTTGTATAGATTTCCAACATAAGATCATCCGTTTTTGCTAGTACGATTGTACCTGCCTCATCTTCGTTGTGATGATTTAGGTTCGGCAAGCGAAATATACCTTCTGGCATACCAACATTTATTTGTATATCTGTGATTTCAGACTGATCAACTTCAGCCAATCGAATCCAAAGATGATTCAGTCCCTCCTCATTCTCGATCATCGATTTTGCAAGCCTGTATTCAATATTCAATCGCGATCTCCCCTTAAAAGCATGGAAACCGATTCAATGACTTTTTGTTTTACCTCCTCCGATAAACGCGGACTCAAGGTAATCGCAACATCTTCGGTGATTTGATGCGTTTCGCTTTCCAAAACACGTTCAGGATTAAAAAGGTTAATCTGGTCGCCGATTTTTTCAATTTCCTCCATGGAGAGATTGCTTAACTTTTCTTGAATGGCCGCCAGTGTTTCACCCGTTCTGCTTAAGGTGATGATCGCTCTAAGGTATTGTACATGCTTATTCGTGTACACTCTTTTATTCCCCACTAACTCAAGAGGCGGGAGTATCCCGATTTGCGTGTAATAACGCACCGTTCTAAGATTCATTTTTGCATCGTCTAGCTGAATGATCTCAGTAACTTGTTTCGCGGTAAAAGTATCCATCGTCCCCTCCTGCACACGAAAGTGTTATATTGCCACTAAAGTGTTTCAGTTACAGTCTACTGTAACTGACAACTTGCTGTCAAAGGGCAATTCGCACAAAAAAAATCCGCTATGATAGCGGATTTAAAAAGGACAATTAAACTTCCTAGTTATGAACGCAAGCTGCTATTAAAAGTTGCGAAGCTTATTCATATGCACCATGCAAAGCAGTTCTTTTTTGTTGCCTGCAAAAAAACATGACTTTAGCCCTACATTATTCGTATATTATACTTACATTTAGAAAGTACTCATGCTATACTACCACTATTAACTATAAAAATTTACCAATATAGGAGGATATTTTTGAATAATAACAGCATCATGTTAAACTACACAAGGTATACGTTACATCTGGATAACGAACTGACCAACACGGCTGCAGGCATTTTATACTCCATTAAAGGTTGCGAGGTTCTGCAAGTCAGTTACGAAGCAATTGAGGTGGGGCAGACTCCTGAGGACAACGCAAAAACGTTTTTTGGTTTAATCGATTTCCGTATCGTAGATAACAAAATAACTTTAGAAAGGATTCTGAACATTTTAAACCAAGAGCTCTTAACCTCATTTGAATTAAAGGATCTATAAAATAAAAGATGCCGTTCGCCTTCCCTAGGGAAAGCAAACGGCATTTTCAATATTATCCCTCTTATCACGTTCAATCACGTCATTTAATTGTAAGTCATCCACACCGTACTTCCTACCACTTCAAACTGCTGTTTGTACCAAAAATTCTGTGATTTGTCGAGCGAATAGACATACATCTTTTTATTCGGATATTTCGCTTTCAGCCAATTCACGAAATACGCCGCATACCCATTTCCCTCATGTTCCTTCAGCACATCCAACGCTTCTATAAGAATAAAGTTCGTCTCGTTCTTGATATCAATATAGAAATCCTTCTCCAGGTACCTTTCATCCGGGTGAAAATAATCCTTTTCCGCCTTCTGAATGAGCTGGTTGCCTTGCGCGTATTCCCGCACGACTCCGTATCCAACCATTTCGTCATTATGCTCAATCGTGTAAATCACTTCCGGCAATTCCGAAGGATCCTTCCGGCTTAATTCCCCGGCATGATAACCCGAGCTTAACTCGCCTAACAGGCTTTGCATTTCTTTGTCGAACGGCTTAGTTATAATCGAAGGCATTTGTATCTCCCTTTTAATGTTTCATCGTTATATCAGAGTATAGCACGAGACGGCTGTAGTCAAATCCTATCTGATCTTCATGACAAAAATCCCGATCAACCATGATCGGGATTTTGTCGGGCTCTTATACGGCTTTTTGCCCTACCGTGTTTAATTTATGCGCACTCGTGCCTCTTCTTACGAGCAGGAAGTAGGCGAGCATGGCCGCTATACTTGTAATTAAAATAATGATTCCAAGCGGAACAGCCGTATCTTCCCCGGCAATGCCAACGAGCGGAGCCACAACCGCGCCAAGCAGGAACGGAATAACGCCAAGCAGTGCAGCCGCGCTGCCCGCCTGATTAGCCTGGCTTTCCATCGCAAGCGGGAATGCTGCCGTCGAAGTTATGCCAATCGAGGCGACAAAGATAAACAGCGGAATAACAAGAGTAAATAACGGTCCTTGAACAAGCGTTACCACTACTACGATAATGCTTGCCAACAAGGCAAGGCAAAGTCCAAATAGCAACAAGCTTCGTTCAGATACGCGATGCGCCAGCCGTCCGACGATCTGGGAGCCGATGATCAGGCTGACCCCGTTCGAGCCGAACAGAAGAGCAAATACGGTTGGCGATACTCCGTAAATATTTTGATAAATAAACGGTGTTCCCGATACGTAAGCAAATACCCCGGCGATCATAATGCCTTGTGCCAGCATGTAGCCGACAAACTGGCGATCACGTAACAGCGAACCATAATTGCGCAGCTGCTGCCCGAAGTTCGAAGGGCTGCGGCGGTCGACCGGCAGCGTTTCCTTGAGGCTCCATTTCGTCACGGAGAGCAGGTAGATGCCAAGCACCGCCAGGAAGATAAAGACGCCAATCCAGGAGGTAACCGACAACACACCGCTGCCGGCAACAGGTGCCACGAGAGGTCCCAAATTACCTACGAGCAGAAGCAGCGAGAAGAATCGGGTAAGCTCGTGACCGCTGTACAAATCGCGTACGATCGCGCGGGAAATAACAATACCGGCCGAAGCGGCAACGCCTTGAATAAAGCGGAACAGGATCAAGAGAACGATATTCGGCGAGAATGCGCATGCCAATGAGGACGCCACATAAAAGGCCATCGAGATAAGCAGCGGAATACGTCGGCCATAGACATCGCTGAGCGAGCCCATCACAAGCTGGCCGATGCCAAGTCCAAGCAAGCAGGCTGTGAGACTGAATTGAACAAGCGAAGCCGAAGAGCCAAGCTGTTCCACGATTTCCGGGAACGCCGGCAGATACATATCAATCGTAAACGGGCCTAGCGTCGAAAATAATCCGAGCAGCAAGGCTTGGCGAATAAAATTCGATTTTTTGTTTGCATTCATTGCGAATAAGAATCTCCTATCTCCCTAGTCTGTTTTCTCTGTCTGTATCACATGTGATTATACAACCCGGAGTTCACTCCAAGTCAAGAGAAATAAAAGTAAAGCATCACTTGGTTTGCACGAAAAGAAACTCACCGCCTATGGAGTTTCTTCATTAAAAGGCCTATGCCTGATAAGTTATGCGGTAAAGCTTACCTGCTTCTACGGTTATTTCATAGGTGTTATTCCCGTTGCTTCTAACCTCGGCGTCCGGGCATTCGGGAAGATGCCTGCTTACAAAGGTCAGCACGCCTGAACCGCTTGAGCTTTCCACATGAATGCTGGTTAGATCCATCTTGATCGTGATCTGCCCTTCACCGATCGGAATGGTCCCTTGCATATGCTGCAACCCGCCCAAGTTCGGCCGGATGCGGTAGGTTTCATAACCGGGCGAAGCCGGGGTGATGCCCAGATAATATTTTCCAATCAAGTAGATCGGACCTGCCCCCCAGGCGTGACATAGGCTTTTGCCAAACGGCATGCCATACATGCCGTAATGCTGATCGTCGTCAAGCGAAGGGTCGTACTCCTCCCAGAAGGACGTAGCACCCAGATCCATCATGCCGCCCCAATAGGACAGCATCTCCTTGCGCACGACATCTTGCTCGCCGCTGTCGCATAACACGGCTAATTCATGGAACCGCATATAAGGAGTCCGAATTTGCGGAACCTCTGGATTTAGCAGTACTTGATGAATAACGCTCGAACGTTGCTCTTCCGACAAATAACCGTAGGTCATCGCGAACATATTGGCATGCTTCGTGAGCATCGGCTTGGTCTCCCCATCCACCCGGTGATGCAGCAGCCCGCCTCTTTCGTTATCCCAGAATAAGGCCAGCGTCTTCTCTTTAAGCTCCGCTGCCAAGCGACCGTAATTGGAGGAGGCCTCTTCATCGCCAATCTGGACGGAGAACGCGCTCATCGCTTCCAGGCTACGGGCCAATAAAATCTGCAAAGTACTTACAGCACCCGTATTGTTCAAATCCGCCCAATCTACAAATACCCAATCCTGCGGCCGTCCTTCGATAAATCCTTCTTCATTTCGCTGGTTTAAGCAGAATTCCATCAAGGTTACGGCACGGTCATAGTTTTGGCGGATGAAGGAGAAATCTCCTGTATACAGATAATAGTCGTATAGAGAGATGAACCAATAGAGCGAGTAATCCACAATCGTATTGAGGTGCATGGTTAGCGGGTCTTTTCCTCTCAGAGCTACAATCGTTCTGCGCGTGACATCCAGATCGAAAAAGCTGTAATAGTTCATCAGGAAAGCTTGGTAAGCATCACCGGACCAGACCCAGCGATCCCTCTTGATCCCGTCCAGGAAAAATTCGCGCGTATTCAAATGCAGCGTATAAAGCGACATTTTGTAAATATCGTTCAGTTTAGGATCCGAGCATTCGAACGAGCTTCTGTACTGAACCGGCACATATTCGTAGAGCAT
The DNA here is from genome assembly GCF_003399985.2 of Paenibacillus sp. ATY16. Taxonomy (NCBI): domain Bacteria; kingdom Bacillati; phylum Bacillota; class Bacilli; order Caryophanales; family Paenibacillaceae; genus Paenibacillus; species Paenibacillus sp. ATY16. Next base: position 108,920 of record NZ_NMOK02000023.1, read on the forward strand.
GGACACCCGTTCCCACGTTACGCCCGGATCGGCGTGAATCCACGCATACCGGAACGCCTTCGGCTCCTCCAGCGTGAATACGCCATCCTCTTCCTTCCCTCTTGCTGCCTCTGCCTCGAAAGCATCCAAGGTCACGCATTCCTCCGGCGAAAGCGCCTCTGCGAATGATTCTCCGAAATAGACGTTTACGGAACCGTTGCCCCTCAGATTATGAAATCGAAGATAGCCGAAGGTTTCTTTGCCAAAATCAAGGAGCGGATAACCTTCTTTGTCCATAACCGAGACAGGTTCTTTAGGAGTAACCGCCAGTCTGAAGGCGGACGGTCTATTCTCCGGCGCATCAAACTTCCAGAAGCCGGCTGGCAGCCAGTCATTCTGATAAGAAGTCACTTCCCAGGAGGAATCGGATTGAATGGAGTCTCCCGCAACATAAAGCGCCGGCATGTCCGTATCGTTATACACGCTTACCATAATTTCATGACGCCCTGCGGGAAGCGTTATCGTTGAACGGTTGGAACGGTAATTATCTTTGCCGTCCAGGTAGAGGGAAAAGACGCCTTCCGCCGCAATCGTAATATCCTCTTCATGCTCCAGCTCATAGGTATAACGGAATTTAATATTGGAATAATGCCGGTCAAGCCGCCAATACGCGGGATAAGCAACCCCTCGAGCGGTACGCTTTGCTGACATTTTCTCATGCAGCCGAATTTCGAAATCTCCGGGATACCAGATCCAGGTAGCCTTCTTCTTATCTTGTGAAACCATCGGTTAGCTTGCCCCTTTCGAATCGTTTACGTAAATTGTATAATAAGCAAAACATCCGCGAAGCAGGAACAAATGACATGATGCATAGGGGAAAATGACATGGTTACAAACGACACCAAAAAAGCGGGGAAAGCTCCCGCCCACCACTCCTCCATCGAGGAGCATTTCCATCATCCATTCCCTGTTTTTATTAACCGCTGGGAAGAGGGCTTTGATCTTAGAGAGCATGATCATGCCTATCTTGAGATTGTGTATGTCATGTCGGGTGAGGGCTATCATTATGTGGCAGACGAAGTCAACAAAACAAGCAAAGGCAGCTTGTATATCATTCCGATAGGCACTTCCCATATTTTCCGGCCCAATGGTACATCGAACCGTCTACTCGTCTATAACCTCTGCATCCGCCCCGATTGGATCGGAGAGCTCAACGCATGGTTATCTCCATACTGCCGGGATACCGACGTATTGCATGTTCTTGACGGTACTCCGGGGACGTATCTATTTCTCCGGGATACCTCGCTCGAGCTTGCGCCATCGTTCGAACAGCTGCATCGGGAATTTACTGAGGAGTCTTGGGGCTTCGAAACGACTATACTTGCCGGCTTGCTTCAACTGCTGACGCGCATTTCCAGGAAACTGAAGATGCAGGATACCACCGGCAACCAAACAATCCACGGCACGAGACATAGCGAATTACTAAACATACTGGACCATATTAACCGGCATATTGCTGAACCTTTAAAAGTGGAACAGTTAGCGGTACAAGCCGGCATTAGCCAGCGGCATTTCATCCGATTGTTCCGGCAGCAGACTGGGATGGGGTTCTCCGAATACGTGCAGAACAAGCGTGTAGAGCTGGCCTGCCAGCTGTTGACCGGTACCAGCCAACCGCTAGCGGATATCGCCAAGCAAGTTGGTTATCAGGATCCCGCCCATTTTCGAGAGGTATTTCGAAAGATTATGGGCATGACTCCAAGGCAATACAGGCCTAAGACATCCCATTAAGCTTCCTGTCGAAATAGGAATCGCCACTCCCTCACCTTCACCTTCTATTAGGCGAAGTTGTCGTTTATAATAAGTATAGCGTTTACATTGTTTTTAGGAGGGTTCATGGATGGCTGACATCGGAATGCCCGGCTTTATCCTTCTTATTATTGTTGCATTGGTGCTATTCGGCCCCAAAAAGCTTCCCGAGCTTGGTCGTGCGCTTGGCCGCACCGTTCGGGAATTTAAAACCGGCATGCATGGGCTGATGAATGAGGATGAGCCAATTGCGAAAAAGAATACAGCCGAAATCGAAATAGACCGCCCCAATTCAAAACAGCAGCTTCCGGAATAACGGAAGCTGCTGTTTTCTTATCGAATATAAAAAGGCCTGCAGGCTCAGATGATAATCTCGTAAATGCCAATGCAAATTAAAATAATTCCCCCTATTGCATTGGAATACTTTCCAACTACCGTATTGGATATTTGGTGTCCGAGACTTGACCCCAATGCAATGGTGATAATCGAGAACGCTCCTACCGAAATCGTGGTTCCCCAAGCCGATACACCGGTAACACCCGCCCCTAATCCGCTGGCAATGCAATTTAACGAAAGCGCAATTCCAAGCGTCCATGTTTCTTTCCAAGTAATGATGACCTCTCCGACTTGGTCTGCCCTATGTGATTTTTGAGCATTTGATGCTTTCCTTCTGTTTGTCGCCATCAGGGACTTGATTATCGCCCACAAGCCAATGGCCATAATCATACTGCCGCCAATGGCATTCGCAAAGGTTGGTGACGTATAAGTTGCAATCAGATGTCCGCATCTTATTGCGATATAAGCGGATAGCGTTGATAAGGCGGCAATAAGCAGGTTAGAACGAATAGGAATTTTTATACGCCGGGTGCCAAAGGAAAAGCCGATTCCCAAATTGTCTAAATTAGATGCAAGACCGATCCCCAAAATACTAAGCCAATGCAATTTCCTTCCCGTCTCCCCTCTTGCTGACAATAGTTCATGTTATGCCGGCTTTTCTTTATGGGTTCCTGCCTAGAGTTGCTGCGGTTTAAACGTACAGAGGCATGTCTCCGGCATGTACCGCAAGCCAAAAAATAAAGAAGCATGAATGGAATACGTCCATGCTTCTTTATTTTACGATTCAGCCTTTTATCAAGTGAATTGTTTTGCGTTAATAGAGGAGGAGCTTCTCAGCAATACGGAAATGGAGCTTAACAGCAAAAATAGAAATCCGCCTAACACAACGTACGGCGTACCCATTCCGGTAATAAATAGTCCGCATACCGTCGCTCCAAAGGTTGTTCCTAAATTGGCTGATGTCAGAAATAATCCGTTGGCGAACTCTGGCGCCTCCGGAGCAGCGGACGTTATCCAGTATTGGTTGATATTCGCCCCGATACCTGCCACTACTCCCCAAATTACTATAATGAGGAACATGGAAATGCCGATTTGTCCCATAGAAAGCATAAAGATGTAAACCGCGCCAAGCGCAAAAGGAAAAATAACGGCGCATTTATAAGCGTATGTTGCGAGAAGTTTTCCTGCCAGGAAGTTTCCGATGATATTGGCCGCTCCGTAAAGGAACAACGCAAAGCTGACCGTGCTCCAAGCCAAATTCGTAACGGCTTCCAAATACTCGGCAAGATAGCTATACACGCCGTATACGGCTCCGTTCATAAAAATAACGGCGGCGATGGAGAGCCAAATGGCCGATTTTTTCAGTACGCTTACTTGTGTCCCATAGGAAACTTTTTCGCTAACGGGCATGGCCGGCACAAAAAGAAGGGTTGCCAAAAACACGAGCGCATTCACAAGAGCAAGGAATATCATTGCCATGCTTAAGGAGGTAGCTTCGGCAATTAGACTAGTGACAGGCACACCAAGAACCATGCCAGCCGATACTCCGATAAATATTTTTGAGACTGCTTTTGGAGCCTCTTCCTTGCTGACAGAAGAAGCAGCTACCGTAAACGCAAGTGATACGTATACTGGATGAAAAAGGGCTGGAATCACCCGCACAATCAATAACAAGGTAAAATTGGACGTTGCCGCGGAGACCGCATTGCCGAGAATAAAAATAGCGAGCACAAGCAGCATTGTTGTCTTGCGATTCATGCGCGAGAACAATAAAGGCGTAATTGGACCGGATACGGCAATGGCCAGCGCAAAAAGACTAACCGCCAGCCCGGCGGTGGCTATGCTGACAGCATAGTGCTCGGCTATTATCGGCAATATTCCAATAACGCCCATCTCGGTATTTAATATCCCAAAGACGCCTAATGCCAAAATAATAATCAGCCATTTATTCCGTTCTACAGTCAATAGAAATCATCCTCATGTCGCACCCGATCAGCCTTGATACTGATCGTCGCTTACTTTCTCCAGCCATTCGACCGCCTTGCCGTCCAGACGCTCCTGTATGGCAATATGAGTCATCGCGGTCGTTGGAGAAGCGCCATGCCAATGCTTCTCTCCCGGCGGGAACCAGACCACGTCTCCGGGGAAAATGTCCTCAATTGGTCCTCCCCAGCGTTGTATCCGTCCGCTGCCCGCGGTTACAATCAACGTCTGGCCAAGCGGATGCGTATGCCACGCGGTCCTTGCTCCCGGCTCGAACGTCACGCTTGCTCCGGCAGCGCGTGCAGGGTCTGGCGCTTCAAACAGAGGATCAATACGCACCGTTCCCGTAAAATAATCAAACGGTCCTTTACCGGAAGGCTGAGAGCCAATTCTTTTGATGGTCATTTTAAAATTCCTCCATTTCGTATTCGTTCAATAAGATCTTACTGATTCATCATCGTGCTGACGTCAATGACAAATCTATACCTGACATCCGAAGCCAATACGCGCTCCCAAGCTTCATCGATCTGATTGGCTGAAATGACTTCGATTTCGGGAGTAATCCGGTGTTCAGCGCAAAAGTCCAGCATCTCCTGCGTTTCGCGAATTCCGCCGATAGACGAACCGGCAAACGAACGGCGCTGAGGAATCAACGAGAATACTTGAACCGGCAGCGGCTCCGATGGAGCACCAACGTTGACTAATGTACCGTCCACGGCCAAGAGCGAAAGGTACGCATTAATATCGATCTTCGCGCTTACCGTATTTACGATAAGATCAAAGGAACCAGCCAGTTGCTTGAACGTCTCCGGATCGCTTGTCGCATAATAATAATCCGCGCCAAGCTGCAGACCGTCTTCTTTCTTCTTCAAGGATTGCGATAATACCGTTACCTCTGCTCCCATGGCGTGAGCGAGCTTAACGGCCATATGTCCAAGCCCGCCAAGTCCCACAACGGCAATCTTTTTGCCCGGAGCGGCTCCCCAATGTCGCAGCGGCGAATACGTAGTAATGCCGGCGCACAAAAGCGGGGCGGCCGCGTCTAGCGCCAACGCGTCGGGAATTTTAACCACGAATTCTTCCTTAACGACGATATGGGTGGAATAACCGCCTTGCGTATATTGCCCGTAGCGGTCGATAGAGCCGTAAGTACCGGTCATTCCTTCCAGGCAATACTGTTCTTTCCCCTTATGGCAGTTTGCGCACTTCCCGCAGGAATCAACCATGCAGCCTACTCCAACCCGGTCGCCAACGTTATACTTGGTTACTTCCGAACCAACCTTAGAGACAATTCCGGCAATCTCGTGACCCGGAACAAAAGGATATTGTACAGGCCCCCATTCCCCCCTGGCGGAATGGATATCGGAGTGGCAAATTCCGGCAAACTTAATTTCTATAAGGATATCACGAGGCTGCAGTTCCCTGCGTTCGATAGCCGTGAGCTCGAAAGTACCTTCTTGACTAAATGTTGCGCGTGCATGAGCTGTAATCATTGTTCAACCTCCCGGTAGACTATTCGAATAAACATTCAACATGAACTGGATAAACAAAACACATTGTTTAATCAACTCATGTTCATTATTATATAACTTAGAAGATCGCATTCAATGGTTAAAAACTCGGATTATGTTGATATATCAACACGAAAGACAAAAATGTTAATTATCTTTACGAAAGCCAGGTGACTATTTTCATGCCCAAAGTAGATCGGAGAATTCTTAAAACGCAGGAATCATTAAAACACGCGGTTATCGATCTAATGTCGGAAAAAAGCTTTGACGAAATTACGATTCAGGATATCGCGGACCGGGCAAACCTAAATCGCGGAACGATTTACCTGCATTATCAGGATAAATACGACTTACTCGATAAACTCATCGAAACGCACTTAAATGAATTGGGAGAAATGGATAAATGGGCATGCGAAATGGATTGGGTTGACGCGCTGGTTCCTTATTTCAACTATTTCGAAGAGAATTATCTTTTTTTCTCCACGATGCTTGCCAGCAAAGAAGCGAAAGGTGCCCCATCCTCTTTCCGAACCCGGCTGCTGAACTCTTTTATGGAAGGCTTCAAAGGTGAAATTGACAGGGAAAGCGACAGAAATACCGATTTGAGCGAGGATGTTATGCTGCAGTATGCAGGGACTGCTTATGTAGGGGTAATTGAGTGGTGGATCAGGAACGGAATGCCCCATCCCCCGGAAGTTATGGCGAAGCAAGTCGGGGTTTTATTGGAGCGAAGTCTTTAATATCGACCGCTGCTGGTCAACTAAATAAACACTGACCCTCTAAGGCGCCAGTGCTTATCCATTACCTTTGCATGTTCATCGCATGTACTTCCAAAAAACCCAACAGATTAAGGCGGAGATCCAAGATACGAATCCGAAAATAATGACGATCTTATTCTCGCTCCAGCCATATTTCAAACTGAAATGGTAGTGAATCGGAGCCATCCGGAACAATCTCTTTTTCGTTCGCTTGTAATACCAGACCTGCAGAATGACCGATAGTTGTTCCGCTATATAGACTGAAAATAATATCGGAATAAGAATTTCAACCTTTTCAATAACAGCTAGGAAGGTTAGCGATCCGCCAATCGCAAGCGAGCCGGTATCTCCCATAAAAGCCTTGGCCGGATAAATATTGTATAGGAATAACCCCAGCAGGCAGCCAATCATCACTAACGAAAAAGTCTTAATTTCTGTTTTGTCCGAGATCATAAAGAAGAAAAAATAAGTTGGGATTGAGACGTTAATCAGCAATCCGTCGAGCCCATCGGTAAAGTTAATCGCATTCGCGGAGCCGACAATAAACAGCATCATGAGAATCAAGTATACCCACACCGGCAGGTGAATTGCTAAATGATGAAGCAGCAGAATATCGGAGCTCAAATGAAATTGAGTCAACAGAATATACAGCAATAGAATCGTAAACGCAAACTGGAATACCAGCTTTGTCTTCCCCGAAATGCCCGAAGGATCCTGAAAGGCCGCCTTCTTCATATCATCCATAAAGCCTACCAGGCTGAATAGGACAAACGTTGCTCCCAGAAAAAGCACAAGCGGACTGGGATGGAAATAAACCGAGGTAAACACGCCGGTAAGCAAAATAAGACCGGCCATCAGCGGCGTGCCGCGCTTGGCCTGATGATCCGCCGGCAGCTCAACCCGAATAGGCTGAAGCAGCTTCAGGCTGCGCAGCCCCCATATCAAGACAGGAGTAAACAAGGTCACAATAACAAATGAAATACTTAACGCAACAAGTAACGAAGTATCCACCTCAGCCGCTCTCCCCCAACCGCTAACCTGCTTTTCTCCTACTATGCTTATCCAATATTTTACTGCGGTATGATTCCATCTACAATGACTCATCAATGATAATTGCATTATAAATCTTCAAGAAAAGGAAAAAGGGAAGAACAGGACGCGCCTGTTGCTTCCCTTTTCATTTGCTTGCATCAGCCAAGATCCAACGCGCTGTTCAGCAGCTGGACATCGTCGACGAATAAGTCTACCGAATTGGCCAGCGAACCGTTCATAATGAAGATTTGAGCTATAGTCCCTCCCGAAAAGGCAGGCTCCACGTGAAAGTAGGCGGTCTTCCAGTTGTTCGCCGTGCCATCCGGCAGACGGGAAGGTATCGTAGCCAAAAGACCCGTATTCTGAAAGACAAGCCCGGTCGTAAAGTAAAAGACTCCGATAATGACCGACGGTCCAAGCCCGGAGCCGTTCTTCGACAACGAAACCATCAGCTCGAAGCTGTTGCCGTCAGGTACGCTCACGAGCTTATAGATATAGGAGCCGGACGTCCCTCCTGCAACTTGGGCGGAGTTCGAGCCTGTCGGACTGTAAGTCGAGTTGAGAGTGACAGTCCCGGAGGTTACCCATCCCGTCAGCCCCGATTCGAATCCGCTATTCGTGACATAATTAACGATACTCATCGCATGTTTCCCCCTCATAAATGGATGGTGAAGCTATCTCATTTTATGAAGGCTTGTACGGCTTGGTTCTTCCAATGGCCTGTCTTGAAGCCTATTTCATAGATTCGCTTATTCGTTAACAAACTGGCTTCCTGCTATGTTTTTGCCGCGTGCGAGCCAGACCTTAAATCCGGGATTCTTCTCCGGAATGACTCTCGCTTCGGTAGAGAAGTACCGCATGGTATAGCCGCATCTGCGAAAGGGACTGGTGTTCGCTGCTGCTCCATGAATAATTCTCGAATCATGCAAGGAGCACTCTCCAGGCTCCAGTTCGAAGTATACAGCCTCCGAATCATTCACTTTCTTAATCTGACTGTTGAAAATATTGCTGTCTTCGCTTACAGACTCATATTCAGAAAAGCCGTTGTTGTGAGTCCCCGGAATGACTCTCATGCAGCCGTTTTCCTTATTGCTTCGATCGATTGCCAGCCAGACGGTTACAATCTTGTCCATTCTGTCGATTCTGCCTTTCCAATAGGCCGAATCCTCATGCCACGGAGTCTGTTTACCCACAAACGGCTCCTTGGCTATAAAATGGCTGGACCAAAGTCCGATATTAGGGCCAATTAACGGCTCCACCAGGTCCAGCACCTCTTCGCTGAGCAAAAACTTTAACAAGCGTTCATCGCGGAAGTGCGGAGTGTCCAGCTCGCTATTCAGCTTTTTTCCTACCGCAGCCCATTGCTCTTCGAATATTTCGGATAGCTCTTGCATTTTTTCAGGTGAAAACAAAGGCTTTTTTTGAAGAAGGTACCCATTCTTCGCATAATAGGATACATCGTCATTCGTAAGCAATAAATTTGACATCATTTTCTCACTCCTTCAAATGATTCTCTGCATTCTCATCATAAATTTCTTCGTGTTTATTCAGCTACTTATCCATTCGGAGAAACGATGCATATTTTAGGATTCAGCAAAATCAACTTTATATCTACCAGGAAATCCGATATAGTCATATCAAAAAAGGTGAGATTTTATGACTGTCGAGTGGACTCCCGAAAGGTTATTGAATGAAAATTACTTAGACGCTTCCTCGCCATTTCGCATATACGAGCATTCGATTACCAACAAAATTGAGACGCATTGGCATGAATTTTTCGAAATTGCCTTTGTTCTTTCGGGCAGTGGCGTACATACGCTTAATGGCGTATCGAGGAGATTGGAGCGCGGCTTGCTGTTTCTGCTGACTCCGGCTGATTTCCATGAAATCGCACCTGACCCCGGGGAGACCATCCGCTTATACGATTTAATTTTTCTGGAATCCTTTATTAAGTACGACCTCTTAGAGCTCATCTACGCAAACTCTCCCTATTCGTATCCATTCGAGCCGAAGGAAGCCGATCAATTGGAGGAACTTTGCCGAAGAATATGGGATGAAACCCGGAACGCCGACATCGGTCACTCCATCCTTATTCAAGGAGCGCTTGAACGATTATTAATAGACCTGGCAAGGGCTTGCAGAAAATCTACTCCGGCAGCTCGTGAGGGTTCTTCCGCCCCCCATCTCCTTCATCCTTCGCTTCGCCGAGGCTTGGTCTATATGCATCATCATTTTAGAGAGCCGCTCACTCTTGCCAAGGTAGCTAATTATGCGGGTCTATCCGCCACTTATTTCAGCGAATGCTTCAGCAAGCAAGTCGGCCTGTCCTATCAGAATTACCTGCAGCAATTAAGACTGAAGTTCGCCAAATCGCTTCTGGCCTCCACAGAGCTGACGATTACCGAGGTATGCTTTGCAGCAGGCTTCAACACCGTGCCGCATTTCGAGAGAGTCTTTAAACAAACGTATCATCAAACGCCAAGCGGTTATGCAAAACAAAAGCTTAACTAGCCCCCGATTATGGGAGAAATAATCGTTCTTCATTCCAGCCAGCCACAATAAAAAGCCTCGCTTCGGCTATCCCGAAGCGAGGCTTTCAGCTTTTGCCTAGTAGCCCAAAGCTGTTTTTGCGTCTTTCCATTTTTTATTTAATTTATCGAATGCAGCTTTGAGATCATCGGCTACAATATACTCTTGAACGTAATCGCCAGTTCCGATGCCGATTTGCGCTTTGTTCGCGATTTCATTGTATTTAGGATCCGTTGCTTCGCTTTCGATTAGCGTCGGGTTCAGCGCTTGGAACTCCGCCAACTGCGGAATAGAGGATTGCGCCGACTTGTCGATTGGCATAAAGCCGGAATCTTCAACGTAGCCGGATTCTTTTACGAAGAACTCTACCCATGCTTTAGCGAGATCCTTGTTTTTGCTGTCTTTGCTTACGGCTACGAAATAGTCGGAACCAAGCGGTGCGTTGTATTTGCCGCTGTTATCGTATGGAAGAGGGAAGAAGCCGATATCCTCCGATGCTGCGCCCGCACCGATAATTTGAGGGATTACCCAGTTGCCAAGGAAATACATGGCCGCTTTGCCGCTTGCTACTTCGCCTTTGGACATTTCCCAGTTGTTCGTGTACAAGTCTTTCTCTACATAACCTTTTTCAACGAATGTACGGCCGATGGTTGCGAGCGTGCCCCAGGCGTTATCCAATTGGAACGGCGCATCGTCGGATACTTGCTTCGTAGCGAATTGCGGGTCGCCGTTTACGTACCAAGCGGAGCCATCTCCCCAATTGCCCATCGGCCATTGCGCGCCATAGTTCATGTACAGCGGCGTGATCTTCGCAGCTTTCAGCTTTTCGGCATCGGCATAAAGCTCATCGAGCGTTGTTGGCACTTTATCAATGCCCGCAGCCGCGAATGCTTTCTTGTTGTATACGATACCTTGCGTGTTAACGCCGGTCGATAGACCGTAACGCTTGCCGTCAAACAACGTGTTGTCCGCGAAATAAACGTTGTTGAACCATTCATCCGGAAGCGGCTCGAAATATTTGCCGTATTCCGATGTAGCCAGGCCTGCCGGGATCATCAATACGTCGCCGGCTTCCCCGGTCGTCAACCGGACTTGAATGTCCGTTGCATAGTTCGTAAGGCCTTCGAATTCGATCTTCGCGTTTGGATATTTTTCCTTGAACTTTGCCGCATACCGGTCGAACGTTCCATCGTTTACGTAGTCCGTTCTTTGCGTAAGTACTTTAATCGTGCCGCTCAGATCGCTTGGAGCATCCGTCGTTTCAGCATCTTTCAAACCGGCGTCGTTAGAAGCTGCAGCATTGTTAGTGCCGGAATTCGTAGCCGTTCCCGCATTGTTATTACCTGCATTGTTGCCTCCGCAGGCTGCCGTGAGGACGACTGTTAAAGCAAGAACCAACGAGACCGCAAATCTTTTTTCCATCGAAAGTTACCCCCTGCAATTCGAATTTAACAACTTCCATTTGCTTTGTTCCACGCTTTGGTATCGCTTACATCATCATCATAGCTTCTGGAAAAACAAATTCATATGAAGTTTTTTTGTTTTTATTGTCATCAATTATGCTAACATTTTTTGTTTTGTTAGGTTAGAAGACAATAGAAGACTACGATTAGGGCGTATCTCCATCAGTTCCTTCGCCCATAATGCTCGCTTATGACTGCAGCTGCGATTTTGCCATACATGCAGTAATCGTCATTGTTTGCAGCTTCCTCACTCTTATACAATCGTGCCGGCCAATCCCACAGCATATACCCCTGCATCCATTCGCGCTTCGAGCAAGCTGCGAACATGGCTTCGTAATAACGCTTTTGTTCGAGCTCGGAAGGACCTCCGGGAAGCGACCAATCATTGGGCTTCGCTGGCGAACCCTCACGGCTTGGACAACCGGCCTCCATGAAGAAGAACGGTTTGTCCCAAGACTTCACGGCCGCTTCGATCCGATCGAGCTGAGCTTCCCATTGATCAATGGGATAATAGCCGCTGGAGGAAATAATATCGACGGCATCCCACCAGGTGACCCGCTCCTCCTGATACTTGTCGCAATTATAGGTAATAAGCCCGCTGTAGATTTCACGAACCTCCGCAATTAAAGCGCGCCATTCCTTATCGCGTTTGTCGGTCTGCACCATTTCGCAGCCGATACAGAGCATCTCGCAGCCTTCCGCTTCCGCAATAGCGGCATAATGCTTAATGAAAGAACGATAAGAACGGAACCACTCCGCCCAGCTCGGTTCGCCGGGCACCTCATCATCGAAGAAATTAATGTGAGCCCGCCAAGTCCCGTTTGCACAGTTAACGACCGGCTTCAAGCATACTTTTAATCCATGCCGCTTGGCTTCCCGGATCGCCCACAACACTTCATCGTCCGTTACGGTTGGTTCATTCCAATAAGGAATCACGGTGGACTGCGGAGTTTCTTGATTGGCGGCAAGAGCGATCGCCACCCAGTTTACATTCAGCTTCGTCATCTCCGACATGGAGTGCGCAGCTTCGGGACTTGCCCAAGTGCCGCGCACGCCGGTCCACCCCCACGTCATTCCGTTCACAAATTCATTCCATGGTTTCAACGTTGATGCACTCCCTCATGAATTCCTTTTGTAGGATATTTCTTTTATTGAATAACTTAGTTCATCCCGCTACTTAACCGCGCCATTCGTAACTCCCGCAAAAATATAACGCTGGAGGAACAGGAACAGCAGCAGCGTCGGAATGAAAATTATAAGAATGCCGGCGGATATGACGTTTAATTGGGCAGCATTTGGTCCGACAAAGGAATAAATGGCTGTCGATACGACCTTCAGCTTCTGGCTCGGCATATATAAGTACGGGGTATAGAAATCGTTATAAATCGAAATGGTTTTCAGGATAACAAGCGTTGCCGTGGCAGGTCCGAGCAGCGGGAAAATAATAGAACGGTAAATCCGGAACAGAGAAGCCCCTTCCATCATCGCGCTTTCGTCCAAGTCCTTCGGAATGCTATTCACAAACTGCAAATAAATAACGATCTGAAGCACGTCTGCGCCCAAATACAAAATGATCGGACCGCCCATCGTATTGTACAGATGCAGCGATTTAATAACGCTGAACGTAGCAACCTGGGTCGTTACCATCGGAATAACTTGGGCAATCAGATACATCCCCATAATCGGCTTTTTCAGCTTGAAATCGAATCTTCCGACCGCATAAGCGACCATCGTTCCGAACAAAACATTGCCGGCAACCGCAATAACGAGAATGATTAGAATATTTTTAAAGCCCAGCCCAAGCTTGCCGATCTCGATAACCTTGCTGAAGTTCTCAAAGTTGAATAAATCAGCTGGCATTCGGAGCCCGGACTGGTAATATTCCCGCTGCGTCTTGAAGGCGCCGATAAATACGGAATACAAGGGAAAGAACACGACGAACAAGGCCATGGCCAGCGTCACGTATTTGAATATCGTAAAGGAGAATGACTCTTCTCGTTTCATCCCGTTACCTCTCCTCTCTGAACAGCAGCTTGCGTTGAATTACGATGAATACAAGCACCATGATGAGTAGTATCACTGCCATTGCGGAAGCTAGACCGAAGTTCTGGTACTTGAACGCCGTGTCCACGGTCTTAATGACGAAGGTCGATGTATCATTCGCGCCTAGCAGCATGACATATGGAATATCGAAAGCTTCGAGCGCTCCGGTCAAGGTCAGGATTAACATCAGCTCCGTTACTTTGCGGATGCTCGGCAGCGTAATGAACCGGAACTTCTGTCTGCCGTTAGCCCCGTCGATGGATGCTGCTTCGTACAAGTCGCTTGGAATGGATTGAAGCGCTCCGATAAAAATAACCATGTTGAGCCCCATGTACTTCCACATCGAGATAAAAGCAAGCGAGAAATTAACGAGATGCTTGTTGCCAAGCCAGCTCTGCTGCCAGGATTCCAATCCGATCGAGCCAAGCAGCACGTTAAGCGACCCGTATTCCATGTGATACAAGTTTTTGAACATGATCACGGTTGCAACGCTATGAAGGACGTAAGGGATGAACAACATGGCTCGGAATCCGTTGCGGCCGCGCAGCTTGCCCGTTAGGATAACGGCGAAATAGAGCGATAACGCAACCTGGATAAGTCCTCCGATAAAATAATAGAGGTTATTCTTCAGCGCGCCGAACACTTCCGGCTTCGTGAAAATTTCCTTGTAATTGTCGAGGCCGATGAAATTCATATCCCAGCTTAATCCACTCCAATCGGTCAAGCTGTAATAGACCAAGGAGATGGCTGGATAATAAGAGAAGGTCAGCGACAGCAGAACGGGAATCGTTAAAAACCCGAATAAAATAAGATAACGCTGCGTTTTATAACTGAAATTAAACAATAGGCTCCCTCGCTTTCTGTTTGATGACTGCAGGCTGAGTTGTTAACGCTTACATCATATTATAAGAGAAAGGCTCTATTAATTTAATGGACTCCGTTATTTTTTATTGTCTTCAATTTTGCTAACTTTCGCCTAACAACAACTACCTAACAATGTCACGGTATTCCTTGGGTGTTTTACCGGTCATTTTTTTGAACACTTTCGTAAAATACGCTGGATCCGCATAACCTACCATCTCTCCAATCATGTAGGTTTTCAGGCCATACTCATCGCGAAGCAGACGCTTGGCCTGTTCGATTCTCTCCGAAGTCAAATAGTCGGTTATCGTCTCGCCCGTCTCGGTTTTAAACAGCTTACTCAGATAGCTGGGCGTCAAATAGACAAGATCAGCCAGACGCTGCAGCTCGATTTCTTCCGTATAGTGCTTCTGGAGATAGGCTTTAATGGTTTCAACCGCTTTATTCTCGGAACGCCCCTGCTCAAGCGTATGGAAACGGTCGCTCATATCCGAGCGCAGTTGAGCGGCAAAGGCTCGCCAATCCTCGAAGCTCTCGGGAGCAATGTTCTTGCCGGGCTCTCCGCCAACCGACGGCTGCCGGTCAAGCCTTTGCTTTATTTCCTCGCTTATAAGCACATGCATGTCCGAGCATACTTCCCTCAGCTCATCCCAATGGAAACGGTATTGGGCACACTCCGTCAGCCAGCTCTCGAAAGCGCGGCTTGCCAGAGCAACGTCGCATACCTGAAGGGCTGGCAAAACCTCCTTATCGATAATGCGGAGCAAGCGATATCTCTCTTCCTTATGCGCCGTTTGGTTACTAACTCCCGAGCATCCGCGAAGCTCATTATTATACCAAGCCTGTTGAAAAGCGGCCGAAGCCTCGCGATAAGCCTGCCCAAGGCGGCTGCTGCCGCTAAAAACACTGCTGTATCCGATCTTTGCTTTCGTAAAGCCAGGCAATCGCTGCAGCAGCGTTACCGCCAGATCCCGCACCGTATTGGCGTGATCATTCTGTCCAATTGCGATAATGAGAGCCTGTCGCAAACTCTCGTTCCTTACGATTTTGCGTTCACGCTGCCAATCGCTAGTCCATTTCTCAAGATGCTCATCGGTTATAGCCGGATCACCGCCTACAAGCAATACGGCGTAATGCTCAGCAAACAACCGGCTGCGGTCAAGCTCGCCGCTTACTTCCTCTTTTAATAAAGCAGGCAGTTGCCTGTCTTCAGCAAAAAGCAGCAGACTGACCAAATCTTCCGATTCCAGACGTCTGCGGTTATTCTCCTGCCTGACTTCCGTCTCCACCTTCGCAAGCATACGGTTCAGTTCGTCCAAATTAACGGGTTTAAGCAAATAATCCTTAACCTCATAGCGCAGCGCCTCGCGCACGTATTCGAAATCATTGAAGCCGCTCAGGACGGCGAATTTCGCCTTTTTCCGCATGCCGTTCACTTTTGAAATAAGCTGAATTCCGGTCATTTGCGGCATTTTAATATCCGTAATAATTAAATCCGGCTCCAGATGCTCGATTTCGTCCAGAAGCTCCTGACCGCTGCCGTAAGAGCCGATAATGACGTAGTTCTCTCCTGCCTGTTCGATCAGCTTGCACAATCCGAGTCTAATTCGTTCTTCGTCATCGACTACGATAATGTTCATAAGGTCATTCCCCCCTGTTTAGATTGAATAGGAAGTTTAATGGACACCGTTGTTCCTTCGCCTGGCACGCTGTCCACCGTAATGCCGTAAGCAGCGCCATAGCGTAATTTTAGCCGCTCGTTCACATTTCTCAGACCGATGCCGCGGCCTTCCCATACCGGCATTTGCTCCGCATCGAGCATGCTTCGCAGCCGCTGCAGCGCTTTCTGATCCATGCCGCTGCCCTCGTCTTTGACGATAAAATATTGATCTCCGCCGGCTTGCCTATAACCGATTGAAATAACTAAGTCTCCCGTCTGTTCGTCGTACGCATGATTAATCGCATTCTCAACGATTGGCTGGAAAAGCAGCTTCATGACTTCGATTTTCCCAACCGCGGGATCCTCCGGCAGCTTTAAGGAATACCGCGTTCCGTAACGATAGCTTAAAAGCTGCATATACATTCTTAAATGCTCCCATTCCTGCTCGGCCTGCACGGTCTCGCTTCCGGCATGAATGCTGTAGCGGAGCTGCTGCCCGAGCAGCTGCACCATCTGCCCTACTTCCGGATCATCATTAATGACCGCAGTCATCCGAATCGATTCAAGCGTGTTATAAATGAAATGAGGATTGATCTGACGCTGCAGACTCTCCAGCTCGATTTGTTTCTTGCGCTGCTCGATCCGGTAAATATCGTCAATTAAAGAGACGATACGCGCCATCATCCGGTTAAACGCGTTGCCCACCATCCCTACTTCATCGCGCCGCTTGATGGGGAACATCACATCCAGCTTCCCGGATTGAACCTGCTTCATCAGCTTAACGAGCGAGCGCAGCGGTTTGGTTAACGCGAAAATAGTGATAAGAGAGATGACAAGGGCCAGACACATCGTGGAAATGGCAGCCGCCGTTGTATAATTGCGTGTTCGCAATGCCTCGGACTTGAGCTGCTTCTCCGGGATTGAGATCAGCATCAGCCAACCGGATACCTCCGATTTGCGGTATATGACCAACTGCGAATGATCCTTGTCTCCGATATGGAAGCTGCCTTCTTTGCCGGTTACCTGCTTAAGCAGCTCATTATCCGATAGATTTTGCAGCAAGTATTTTTGCTCACTGTCGTAAATGACGTTCTTCTGCTCATCCAGGATGAGCGTTGTTCCATGCGTCGTCGCATCCAAATCTCGCACAATATTCGTAATGACCGAAATGTTCGCATCAACGGCGATGAGTCCGATAGGGTTATAGGATTTATCAATGATTTCGCGGACAACCGTAAATACATACTGCTTGCGGTTAACCGTGGTCACTTCCTGCGTGCTGACCAGCACAGGCTTGCCATGCGCTTCATCCGCAATTTGCTGCCAGTTCCCATAATAGTCGCTTAGATTCGATCGTACGCCCCCGCTCTTTATCACATAATAGGAATTGCCGTAACGGTCGAACAAATAGATATTGCTTGTACCCTCTTTAATATTGTTCATGAAATAGATGCTGCTCTCGATCTTGCGCTGAATCTTAAGCCTGACCGTATCATCCGCTGCCGATTTGTCCGTTAGTGTCCCTTTCGCTTCAAGCTCCTTCGCGTAATAGTCGTTGGACTGTTTCAACCCGGCTTGGATCTCATCCAAATAAGACGGGATTATCGAAATTTTTTTCATATCCACCGTGTAATCGTCCAGCTTGCCGATCATCTTATCGGTGAGCTCCGATGCATAAGATACCGTGTTCCTTTCAATCGTTTGCGTGTATCGCTGCGCGGACAATAAAGTAAGCAAAGCTATGGGAACCAGAATAAGCAGCACAAAAACGATTAACAGCTTCGCTTCCATCCGCGTAGACGGCCATTCGGTCCATATTCGCAAACGGGAACTCCATTTACTCAAATTGTCATCTCCTTTAAACGGCTGACCGGTTAGCCGCCCACCGGAAGCGCTGTCGACTCGCGTATGATGAATTCTCCCGCAAGCAATATTTTTTCCTGAAGACTATCCGGATGCTCCAATCTTCTAAGAAGCATCTCCACGGCCCGGCGGCCGATTGCTTCCTTCTGGACATTAACGGTGCTCAGCGTAGGCTTAGCCCATGCGGCATCCTCGATGTTATCAAAGCCCGTAACGGAGCATTGTCCGGGAACCTGTACCGACAGCTTGCCCAGCACGGTCATCATGCAAATGGCAATGGAATCGTTCGCGCAGACAAAGGCGGTTGGAAGCCGATGCTCGTTAACCAGCTCTTTCACAATGACTTCCAGAGCCTCGGTAATTTCACTCCGATTCCCGCCTTCAAAGGTAAGAAGTCCTTCCTCCTGATTAAGCGGCAGCCCATGCTCCTCCATCATTGTTCGGTAACCGATATAGCGGTCAACGAAGCTGCGCGAATAGCGGGTATTGCCAACGAATTGCAGCTTGGTGTGACCGCAGCCAATCAAATAATTGGTGACGCGTCTCGTGCATTCCATATTATTCATGAATAGAACATCCGAAGGAATAAGCGGGTCCTCGTGATCGACGAGAACAAACGGAATGCCGAGATTCCGAATTTCGAGCAGCATTTTGGAAGCAATATAACCGACGCCAATGATGCCCAGAACGCCATTCGGATTAATGAGATTCGAGAAGTTGTCCTTGAAATTCTCGGTAACGACCAGGGCGCTTATATCGCGGTCTGCGAGCTCCTCCGTAACGCCGTCAATAATCCGTCCCCAGAAATAGGAATCCCGCGTCTGGAACCTAACTTTCGGTACGAGTAAAATGACCGTATCCCGAGTATTGGTTATGAAGGGTGACGGTTTATTCCGTTTCGCGGCGGTATTCGTTTGTTTATTGACAAAATAGCCAAGCTGGGTGGCAACGCTTACAATTTTGTCCCTCGTTTCCGCGCTAACGCCCGGCTTCCCCGAAAGCGCTTTGGATACCGCGAATTTCGAAACGCCAAGATGATCGGCGATTTGCTGCATCGTAACTTTGATGACCATGGGTTTGAGCACATCCTTTTGGCTGAATTAGCTGTATAAGCGTTATCATAACACAACTTTTGTTAGGTAAAAATGAATTTGTTTGTGCTAACAAACAAGAAAAATGCACGTACAGATGTACGTGCCTGGTTTTAGTTCACTATAGTGATTTCGTAAGCACCGATAAGATGGTCGCTCAAAAATCGAGTCCACACTTCTATTTCCTGCCCATTAGTTAAATCATCAACGGCTGCGAGTTCCCTTTTTCCATCGCTTTTCTTTTTGAAAACAAGCGTATCCTTTGTAACGACGAACCCTTTGGGTGCTTCTAAGGTCTTGTCCACGGACTCCCCTTGAAAAGTGATAGATCCTTCAAAATCGACAAAATCGATTTCTTTTTTAGACATTCGCAATTCGCTTATCGATCCAACTGACAACCAATGTTCGTCATCAGGCGCTGGGGTCCTCTTATCTTGGTAATAGAGAAAACCATATACGGACAACCCCGCTGCCAGCACAATGATGATTAGTGTAATTTTAGCTTTTGAATTTAATCCTCTCTGAGGATAACCCATTTTCCGTCCTCCCGTACCGTGGCATAGTTCGGATCAATTATGGAACCGTCCTTCATAAAGTAGAACACTTTTATCAATTTCATAGTAGAATTGTTGATTTGTAACCACTCTTTTACGGCTTCGGCTCTATTGTCGGGATCGTTTTGTATCCATAAGATTTTGTCAACCTTATCCCGCTGCTTGTAAAATGAAGTTAGAACGCCCTTCCTGTCCAACTCAGCGAATTTTGCCTCATCGTTCTTCTGCATAGCCTCAAACAAGCCCGTAATAGTCGATGCTATTTCTAATGGAACGGAACTATCAACAACAGGCGTTTGATCTCCAAACAACTGCGTTACATTAGTGGAAACCATTGCATCCGCATGTTGTAATTGTTCGTTTAACACCTTATTTTTTTCTTCATAGGCCTTTCTTTCCAATTCTAAATTGTAAGTTACCTTCAGAATCTCTTTCTTCTTAATATCCATTTCGCTTTTGGTTGAGCTGATTTCCTCTTCTTTCTCTTTTAATTCCCGATTCGTTTCATTTAATTGTAATCGGAGGATTTCGATTTTTTTGTTCTGTGCCAAGAAAATGGAGATTAGCACGGCAGCAAGCGAAACAGTGATCAACCAAGCTTTTTTAGTTATTTCCATCACACCCTTAGGCTCACGAATATTTATTATCGATTGGGCGGAATCCCCAAATTTGGCATAGCTGCTTAAACCCCAGAACTGAATAATATTAATCATTTTGTTGTAGATAGACGCAAAGCGAACGCAATATGTTTCCAAAAATGTTTAAAAATATATGATATATAATTACTGTTATAGCCAAAGAATTGCGATATGTTTCCTAATGAAACAAAACCGTAGACAGTCATAAAAACTGCCTACGGTTTTCTTTAGTTTTTTAGGAGGTAAATCTTACTCACCAATGTATGCTTAGTTATTCTTGCTCGTATTCTTATCTCTCAAAGAACCAACAATTCCAGTAATAAGTCCAGCAATGCCAATAGTAAGTCCATACCCGCCAGCTTCATTATAAGCTAGTAAAATAACTGCTCCGAACATGGTTAGTTGAATACCGAGCAGTTGAATTTGAAGAACAGTGGGACTGATGAGAGTTAAGAATATTCCTGATAAATAGACAAGCATTAGTAAAATAATTATTAAGGTTAGAATCATTAAACCAAGATGCAAGCCATTCACCCCTTTACTGAACTATCCATTGGTAGCTTAATCATTAGTTACTTTTGCGTTTATTGCAATGCGCTTTAGATGATTTAATAACCGATCACTATAAGAGTAGAGTATTATATTTTCATTTCCTTTATATACGTAGATAGTTGTTCGGTCCCATCGTTTAGTTCTTGTAATTAGAGATATCTCTTCAATTCTCCATCTTTTAGTCCTTTTAAAATAAGTATGATACATCAAGTAATCATTAGTTAACTCTACATATGATAATTTGCCTAACCCAAATAGTATAAATGCCATGCCACCGATGATGGATGAAATGCCGGCTATGACCCCAACGATTGTATGCTCGGTTATAGGTAATATTGCTAAGCAAATGAATAGAAATCCCAAAAGGACATTTTTTTTGCTTGGAGTATAAATTTCCACAGCCTTCTCCTTATCTCTTCGTCGGATTAATTTTATCATGAATTATTGAGCTGAATCCGGTATATCCAAATGATCGGAGTTGGTCAAATCCTAATTCCTTTTAGATCTCATTGTAACATTTATCCATTACAACTGCCCAGTATCGAATGAAAAGCTGCCGATCTTATACCGGCAGCTTCTTAATGATTTAATCGTCGAAGCACAGAAGCACCCTCCACGATTTTGCTTGCGATGATGATATGGTTCGGGTAATCGCCTTCGATGCTGCCAAGCTTATGCATGAGCAGCTTGACGGACTGCGCTCCCAACTCAGACGGCTGTAAATCCATTCCGGTCAAAGGAGGTACGGTCTGATGCATCATCGAAAGATCGACGCAAATGACGAATAGGGAAATATCTTCGGGAATCCGGAGGCCCAAATCCTGGATTGCGTTCATGGCGTTAAACGCCGCACGGTCGTCGTCCGCAATAATCGCTGTAACCTTCTCTTCGCTCTCCCGCAATACGCGGATTGTCTCTGCATAGCCGTAACGCAAATATTGTTCCGATTGAATTCTTGGCTTGTAATGGTGCATAGCATCCCGAACCGCTATTCGATGTTTTGCCAGTGCCTCGATAAACGCCGCTTTTCTCTCGACTGAAACGGTCATCCCTTCCGTCGCGTTCAGAAACATCAAATTCACATGCCCTCTTGCGATTAAGTAATCGCAAATATCATGTACAATCTGAACGTTATCGTTGTTTACCGTTGGCGCTTCCTTTACTTGCCCATTCAAAATTTTTCCAACCGTAACAAAGGGCATGCCGTTCATATGGAGTAAGCGAATACGCTCATCCTCTTCCGTGGGTCCGAGCACGATCGCCCCGTCTATGGGATAACTGGTCAAAGAAGGTGTTTTCACCTCCAGTACCGGAAGCATATCGAGCAGCACTCTGTAGCCGTACCTTGAGGCCTCCAGCACGACACCGTTGATGAATTGGTTATGAAAGGCGCTGAAAAAGAAATTGCCATGAGGGATGGTCAGCCCAATTGCCATCGTCTTTTTCGTCACCAAGCTTCTCGCGATGTGATTCGGGACGTAATTCAGTTCCTTGGATGCCTTGAGAACTCTTTCCGTTACTTTCTTGCTAGTCGACCGTTTTTGACTGAACACGTTGGAGACGGTTCCTTTGGATACGCCGGCAAGACGCGCCACATCGTCGATTTTCGCCATAGACAGCTTTCGCTCCTGTTCAAGCCTTAATCCGCTTGTTCGAGGCAAGTTGTTCATTCAAGCGTTCCGCCAGCTCCACAAGCGCAAGCGGCTCTTCAATTATGTAATCCGGCCGTTCCGCGGGATCGAGCGATGTTTTCGGATAGCGCGAGGTCCAGTTTAAATGCACGCTTGTAATCCCTTCCTGATTAGCTCCCCTGACGTCCCGCGACAGATTATTGCCAACCATAATAATCCTCTCCTTGTCCTGCTCGCCAAGCTCCATTGCGCCCATAGCCGCTCTAAACATGCGCGGACTCGGCTTCTCTACCTTCAACTGCTCGGAGTAGATCAGTACTTCGAAGTAATCGTATAGTCCGTTTACCGAGAGCAAATTTTTGAACGATTGGGCTAAACCGTCAGCTACGATCGCCAGTCGATAACCACGCTCTGCCAATAATCTAACCATCTCATCGGCACCGGGAATAACTTTTCCCTCTATGACCGTGCCATTCTCATCGCGTACCTCCGTACCTTCATCGATAATCGTATCCCCGCAGTCTAGAAAAATAATAAGTTCCTTCACTTCATTGTTTTTCGTCTGTTCCCCGTTCATGCCCTTGCTCCCCTCAATGTCAATTGTTCCGCGTAATGGCAAGCCGCCATATGGTTGTCTCCGATTTCCCGCAATGCGGGCACTTCTTTCATGCATCTTTCCGTCTTGTATGTGCAGCGAGGATGAAAGTGGCAGCCGCTTGGCGGATTCGCCGGATTCGGCACCTCCCCTTCCAGGACAATCCTCTCCTTCTTCCTATCCGGATCCGGCTGCGGCACGGCGGAGAGAAGCGCTTCGGTATACGGGTGTCTGGGCTGCTTGAACATGGATTCAACGCCCGCCATCTCCACCACCTTGCCCAAGTGCATGACGGCCACGCGGTCAGAAATATTCTCCACGATCGACAGATCATGCGAGATGAATATATAAGTGATTTTATATTGCTCCTGCAGATCCTTCAACAGATTAATGATTTGGGCTTGAATCGACACGTCAAGCGCAGATACGGCTTCATCGCATACGATCAGCCTCGGTTGGGTAATAAGCGCCCGTGCAATAGCGATCCGCTGCCGCTGCCCGCCGGAAAAAGCATGCGGATAACGTTTAAGATAGCTGACGTTTAAGCCCGTTTTCTCCGCGATTTCCGACACTTTCCGTTCCACCTCCGACTTAGGCAATTTAAAGTTGGCGATTAGCGGCTCGGATATAATATCGAATACACTCATCCGCGGGCTTAGCGAAGAGTACGGATCCTGGAATATCATCTGAATGTCTTTTCTGAACTTCTTCGCTTCGGCCCCCTTCAGCTTCAGGAAATCAACAGAATCGCCATTTTCCGTTCGGTAGACGACTTCCCCGGAAGAGGCATTCATCCCCCTCACGATGCATCGGCCAAGCGTAGTCTTGCCGCAGCCCGACTCGCCTACGATGCTTAGCGTCTCGCCTTCCTGCAGCTTGAATGAAATATCCTGCAGCACGCGCACGGGTATCGGTCTGCCAAACAGCGCTTTCCTGGACTTTACTTTGAATTCTTTATTGAGATTTTTAATTTCCAATAGGGGTTTGGCCATCGTCATTTTCCTCCCTGCTGCTCCGAATACAGGAAGCACCTAACCGTATGACTGTCGGATATTTGCGTGCTTGGCACGGACTGCTTATTGCACACGCCTTCGATCCGGTCTTTGCAGCGATCGTAGAAGCCGCACATTGGCGGCATATTGACTGGAACAGGTACCGAGCCTTCAATGGATTCCAGCCGTTTGGCCTTATTGCCGCCTAGTCTCGGCATGGATCGCATAAGCCCTTTTGTATACGGATGCTTCGGATTTCGGAAAATCTCCCTCATCGGAGCCTGCTCGACGATTTTGCCGAGATACATGACAGCCACTTCGTCACACATTTCCGCGATAATTCCCAAATCATGCGTCACCAATAGAATCGCCATCCCGAATTCCTGCTGCAGCCGCTTCATTAACTCCAGTACCTGGGCTTGAATCGTCACGTCAAGCGCTGTCGTCGGCTCGTCAGCAATCAGAATTTCCGGATTGCATGACAAGGCCATGGAAATCATAGCCCGCTGGCGCATCCCCCCGGAGAATTCATGCGGATATTGATCAAACCTCTTTTCCTGGTCCGATATACCGACCTTGCTCAACATCTCAAGAGCGATTCTCTTCGCTTCCTTCTTGTTCTTGGTTCGGTGGATTAGGATCGCTTCCATAATTTGATTCCCGATCGTATACATCGGCGAGAAAGCCGTCATCGGTTCTTGAAAGATCATGGCGATCTTGCGGCCGCGAATGGAGCGGATCTTGCGACCGTTTGGATCCAGCGAGAGCAAATCCAACGCACCATCCTTCGTATCTTCCGAAGAAAGGTAATCGATTGTCCCCGAAGTCTCGCACTCCTTCGGATTAATGCCGATTAACGCCCGGCTGGTCAAGCTTTTCCCGCAGCCGGACTCGCCTACGAGACCTAACGTCCTGCCCTTTCGGATTTCGAAATCTACCCCGTCAACAGCATTCATCACTCCGTTATCCATTTTAATTCGAATCTTCAAATCTTGAACACGGAGAAGCGGATGCTGCGGTTGAGCGGTCTCTGCCGTCATAAATATCCCCTCGCTATAATTTTGTTTTTGAGCTTACCGTTTATATGGATCCGCAGCGTCGCGCAAGCCGTCGCCAAGAAAGTTGAACGTTAAGACGGTGAGAATAACCGTTCCGAGCGGAATGATCTTCCACGGATACAAAGCGATATTATCAATCTTCTGCGCTTCCTGAAGCAGTACGCCCCAGCTGGTAGCAGGAGAACGAATGCCAAGGCCAAGGAAACTCATGGCCGTCTCGGCTAGAATCATGCCGGGAATCGCCAGCGTTGTTGCTACGACCAGATAGCTGATGAAGCCGGGCAGCAAATGCCTGGCGATAATTTTCGCGTCGCTGACGCCCGCGATTTTGGCGGCAACGACGTAGTCTTCGTTCCTAAGGGATATAAATTTGCCTCGTACGACCCTCGCCAGTCCCGTCCATTCAATAAACGCAAAGATGATAACGATATAGAAGTACATCCTGACGACTGGAATACGCGGAGGAATAGCCGCCGACAACGCCATCCATAACGGCAGCGTCGGGAAAGAACGTATAATCTCAATAACTCGCTGAATAACGGCATCCAGCCAGCCTCCGAAATAGCCGGACGCCCCGCCGATAATCAACCCCAAGACAAAGCTGATACCCACTCCCACTAAAGGAATGCTTAATGAAACTTGACTGCCTAGCAAAATGCGGGAAAATAAGTCTCTTCCAAGAGAGTCCGTACCCAGCAGGAAAAGGCGGCCGGGCTCCTTGACTCCGATAAGATGCGTGGAAGAAGGAATCAGACCTAGAAACTTATAGCGCTCGCCTTTCACGAAAAATTGAAGCGGATATTTCTTCGTATCGTTCGTAAACATTTTGCGCATGGTCTCCGGATCGCGCCCAGACTTCAACCCGTACACGAAAGGCCGGATATGAAACTTTCCTTCCGTATCAACGAACCGCAACTTCATCGGAGGCGCGTTCACGTATTTACTGTCGTAGTTTTCCAGTCCGTAAGGAGCTAGAAATTGAGCGAATAACGCCCCTGCATAGAGAAGCGCAAGCACGATCAGGCTGACCCGTGCGAGTTTATGCTTCTTGAACCTGACGTACATTAGCTGCCATTGCGAACTATAGTTTGCATCCTTATCCTTGGCAGGCTCAGCGCTAGACGCATGTCGTCTTCTAAATACCGATAGTCGTCTCATCGTCTACGATCCCCTGAATTCTGTACGGATTTTTGGATCCAGCCATGCGAGCAAGATGTCCGAAATCAAAGTTCCGAGCACCGTAAGCAGCGCCATGAACAATAACCAGGTCCCCGCCAGGTACATGTCCTGACCAAGCAAGGCATTAAACATAACCGGCCCTTGAATGGGCAAATTGAGAACAATCGCCGTAATCGTAGAACCGGTAAAAATCGACGTAAGCGACCACCCGAACGTGCTGACGATTGGGTTTAGCGCGGCCCTTGTCGGGTACTTAAACAAAATTTTCCGTTCCGACAAGCCCTTTGCTCTTGCCGTAACGACGTTTGGTTTATTCAGCTCATCCAGCATTTGGCCCCGCATAACGCGAATCAAATCCGCCGTCCCGGATAACCCGATGACAATGACGGGAATGACCATATGCTTCGCCAGATCTATCGCCTTGTCCATTGACCAAGGCGCGTTAACGTATTCGGCGGAGAACAAACCAAGCAGCGGGTCGCCGAACCAGGTATAAGAGAGAAACATCAAAATGACGGCCATCAAAAAATGCGGCGTTGCCATTCCGAGAAAGCTTAGCCCCGAAAAGAAGTAATCGCCTATCGAATATTGCTTGACCGCGCAGTAGATGCCGATCGGAATCGCCACAAGATATTGGAAGGCCATTGTCACCAACGACACGGTTAGCGTTAGGCCCATATATTGCTCAATGACGTCTAGCACAGGCTTGTTATAGTTAAAGGAGAAGCCAAAATCCCCTTGCAATACGATATCCTTAACCCAAATGAAGTACTGCTCGTAAACGGGACGGTCAAGACCAAGGTCCGCTCTCATCGCAGCCATGTCTTCCTGCGTGAATACTTCTCCGGCAACTGAAGCTTCTGCCGCGTAATTGGATACGTAGTCGCCGGGCGGCAGCTGTATAATGTAGAACACGATAACGGAGATAAAAAACACGACCGGGATGGCCAATAAAATACGCTTCAACGTATACTGTAGCACCTGTTATCCTCCCTTCCCTTTGACCATTATGCGTCCGCCAATCGAAGCGAATGTCTTTCGAATAAACATGCCGCCGCAAGGGCGAGCTGCGTCTCGCCCCTTGCGGCACGCTTTTATGAACTAAAGGTTACGGCTTTAAATAAAACTGTGCGGGGTGAGCCGCTCCAAGCGAACGGAACTCGTCAGCCCAAATCAGATCCTTCGGAATGTTGCCCATCTTATTCGAAGCGGCAATCAAGGTCGGCGTTGGGCCGGCATAACCGATTACCCATTGGTTTTTCATGTGCAACTTAACGATCTCATTGCTAAGCCGGTTAATCTCTTCTGGCGTTTTGGCCGCTTTGATCTGATCCCAGTACTCTAGAATTTTGGCAATGTCGCCTTCTGGTTTTACACCCTCCTTGCCTCCAGACGAAACGTACAAGCCGTATTGTCCATACCACGGAGTCAAGACGCGAAGCGGAACAAGCGCATCGGGACGGTAAGCTACGTTTACGACCGAAATGTTCTCAATGCTGACCGGTACTTGATTTGAATACTTCAATTCCTGCAGCGTCGCTTGATCGACGAGCTTCACGTTCGTCTTAATGCCCATATCCTCGTAATACTTCTTGAGGAGCTCGGTGTAATTAGCGCTATCCTCCGAAGAATCCATAATGGTGAGGGTCACGTCCGAACCGTCCGGGAACAGCCGGAAATTGTTCTTGTCGCGCTTCGTTAATCCAATCTCGTCGAGCAGCGCGTTCGCCCGTTCTGGATCGAAGCTCGACCATTGATCGGCCCAGCCTTCCTGGTAACCGACAAGCCCTTCCTGAACGGAAGCTTGGATTGGGTCCGCGATGCCGTTCGTCACGATCTCCGTAATCTCGCTGCGGTTAACGCCAATCGAAAGCGCTTCTCTAAAGCGGATATCCTGGAACAATTTGCGAAGATTAGGATCGTCTATGGTTTGGTTGAGTTGAATACCCGAAGTCATCCAAGCGGGCTGCTGCCAGGAGATAACACGGTAATCGCCCTTCTTCTCGTTTTCCTTCAATACGGTAAAATCCTGCGCTCCGAACGTAGACAAATTAAAGTCGCCTGCCAGCGTACCTAGAACTCGCTGACTCGGATCTTGGATTTTCGTTGCGACGATTCGGTCCATGTAAGGCAGCTGATTGCCTTCCGGATCCGTTTTCCAATAATACGGATTCCGTTCCATGATGAACTGATCGCTATTCGGATCGTTCTTGGCTACCCATGGCCGGAGCGTAGGAATTTGCGGATAAAGCCAGTAATAATAACCGGTTTCCTTCAGGAAAGCCGTCGTATCCTCGAAGCCCCACTGCTTGGCGATCTCCAGTGCTTTTTCCTCGCCGACAAGCTCCGGCAGAATCGTCTTGTGGAAATGGGCCGGTGCGAAAAACCATTTATTGTCGATAGCGACACGTTCTAAAAACTGAACGCTCGGATACTTATGAACGACCTTAAACGTATAATCGTCTACCTTTGTGACAGTAGCCAATGCCTTATCACCCGTAACCGGATCAACCGAGTAATAAGCATCGTAGATCGCCTTGCCAAAGGTTTCCTTCGTCAACATATGCTCCCAATAGAAAAGTACATCGTCCGCCGTAAAGGGCTCACCGTCGGACCACTTCATGCCCTCCCTAAGATGAATCGTAAACTCGGTAGAATCCTCGTTCACTTCATAGCTCTTGGCTACGTTTGGTTCGACGCCGCTGCCGTCCTTGTTGAAACGGAAAAGCGCCTCCTCCGTCGGCTGTCCGACGGACCACTTGTCACCCGGACCTGTCCAAGCCATCTTCCAATCGCCGCCGTATTGTCCGATTTCGTCAACCACTGGCTCCACCATGACGTCAGCCTGCACGGGGAGACGTTCCGACAACGGAGGAAGAGTACCACCTGCTACAAGCTTGGCGAGCATTGGGGCCTCCTTGGCCGCTGTTGTATCCGTACCACCGCCTCCGCCACCCTTGTCTTCATCCTTGTCCGTGCCCTTGTCGCTGCTCGGCTCTCCTGCCGCATTCGACGGCGCCGGCGAATTATTATTATTCGTGCACCCTGCCGCAATAATAGAGATGATAACTAATAGAACAGCCAGTAGCTTCCGCTGTCTCCTCAAATGAACCCCTCCATTCGTGAACTTTGCTTCATTGGCTATGCTGCACTCCCCTTATTTCTTGCCTTAAGCCGATTCTCGGCTGCCCGGATGAAGTCAATATTCACCTCCGCAATGTTAATTTTTTGTAAATTGTATGCGCTTTATTTGAAAGAATGTCATCTTTTAAAGCGGTTTAAAATACGAATCGCAAAAAATATAAAGCGCTTCACTAACATACCTGAACACTCGGTTTTAACCTATCCCTATAAAAAGGCGACACTTTGCAGTAAACGCCATGCCTTGATTGCGTGGAGATTAAATTTCTCTTTCAAACAAAAAAACTCCCGGAAAGGGAGTTAAGATGAAAATCTACCAGCTCAATTGAGTAAGCATAACCGGGATTATCCTACCGAGGACTGATTTGAAACGGACGGACGATTCCCCGCAAAGCATTCCTGACCCACCTGATCTTCAACGGCCTCCCCTCTTGTACATATGATGACATCACAGTCAAGATTGACGTCATCCGCGCCAAGTTGTCAACGCTTTCATTTTTCGAGACGATATTGCGCAATGTCATTTTCCAGTTTCGCTTCCATCCCCCTTAATAACAAAATCCGCTGCAGCTATAAGCTGAAGCGGATTTTGTTGCGTCCAACATGTATGTTTAATAATCTGCAGCCCGGTACTCCATCCAGTCAAAATGTGCCGGCGATATAGAGTGTACCCCATTGCCTGTTGCGTACATGGCGATAAATACACCGGTGAACCCTCCGGCTACCTCCGTAGCCAGCATTCTGCACTCCCCTTGACCCATTCGGACAGGGTCTTCCGTTTCGCTTCTGGCGAAGCCAAAAACATAATCGGCTCTATCCCCTCGAATGCTCAATACAACGGTGTCATGGGGCCACGGCATCTCGCTTTCCACCTTCCAGAGCGTGCCCAGCCTTCGGCGGAAAATCAGCTTTCGCACTCCTGCTATTTGCGTGACCGCAATCTCGTAATGGAAGCGTTCGTTCATATACACGGCGATACCCGCTTCTTCACCATCCTGCTTTGGCGCAAAGGTGAGGTGAGTACTTGCCCGGAATGAAAAATGCTGCTGTCTGCGCCCGACAAAAGAAGGAACGCCCGTTTCGTTTAAGGTATCCCCGGAGCCGTATAACGTCAAGCTGCCTTTCTTCGCGGAAAGCGACCAATTGCTTGAATCCGGCGAACGCAGGAAATTCCAGCATGGGGCAAGCGACGCGTCTTCGAAGTTATCTCTAACCGCAGGCTCCGTCTTGGGCTGCAACGGAAGATTTCCCGCAGGCATAATTTCATCGGCTGTTCCGTTATCTCCAATGATTGGCCACGCATCCTCCGTCCAAGCAACGGGGGCCAAGAAGGTCTCCCTGCCCAGATAATGATGATTGGGATAACCGGCAGGGCGAATGCCGAGGAAAACGGTCCACCAGCTGCCATCCGGCCCTTGAGTAAAGTCAGCATGCCCCGTTGCGTGAATGGATTTCAATTGACTGCGATGGGTTAGGATCGGGTTGTGCGGATATCCCTCGTATGGACCGTCCGGCCTCTTGCTCCTCGCAACGGTGACCATGTGACCGTACTCCGTCCCTCCCTCCGAGATCAGGAGATAGTACCATTCGCCAATGCGGTAAACATGCGGGGCTTCCGGATATTGACCGCCGGTTCCCCTCCACAGCAAGCTTACCTCGGACAAGCGTTCCCCGGTTTGAATATCGATTTTGCTCTGATAGACGCCTTGCCCGTTGGCATCATGAGAAGTTGTGTAATAGACGGAGCCATCTTCGTCGAAAAATAAATCAGGGTCAATACCCGGCTGGTCTACAAAGACAGGATCCGACCACCTTCCTCTCGGGTCGTCTGCGTAGACGAAGAAATTCCCCCCGCCGGATACATTGGTCGTCGTCATGAAGAACGTTCCGTTGTTATAGCGTATGGTTGGCGCGTAAATTCCGCCCGAGCTTCCGGCCTTGCTTAAATCCAATTGTTCCGTACGCGTTAGAACATGTCCAATCTGCTCCCAATTAACGAGATCCCTGCTGTGAAATAAGGGAACGCCCGGAAAATATTCAAACGAGCTTGTCACCAAATAATAATCTTCTCCCGCCCGGCAGACGCTGGGATCCGGATGAAACCCGCTAATAACGGGATTGCAGTATGACTTCACTATTTTTTCTCTCCTAGGTCGAATTTCATTAAGGTCTATTCATTCCACAGCTTGACGCGGTCCTGTACATACTTCGTAAAGCCTTTTTCCATTTTCTCGACTCCTGCATCCAGCAATTGCTTCTGGTAGTTGTCCCACATCTTATCGAAGTCTTCCGGCTTTGCCATCACCATTTGCGGAATCTGCTTCCATGTAATGTCTTTCATTTTATTGGCGAGGATGGTCACTTCGTCATCGCCTGGTACCGCTATATTCCAAGCGGCTCCCCATGCTTTGACCGGGAACTCTTCCTCTTTCGGGAACAGGTCTTTCCAGGTTGTAGCGTTATACGCCTTGAGCGTTTCCTTATCGGCGCTTGTATACGTGCTCACGATTTGCTCCGGGAAATTCTTCGTATAATAATTGCCCGTGGAATCCTTGACGCCATCACCGTAATGCGCGCCAATATTGGAATAGAAGCCAATGCCGGATTCTTGACTAAAAGCCGTATTATCGTTAATGATGCGCTTCTGAACATCTTCCGGAACTACGCGTTTGCCATCCTGGATCGTATAATGCTTGCCTTCAATCCCCCAGTTGTTAAGTACCTGGGCTTGCTCCGATGCCAGATAATCCAGGAATTTAATCGCCCTTACCGGATCTTTGCAGGATGTTGTAATGCCTACTCCCCAGCCAGCCATAAAGCCCGTGGACTGGAAGCGGTTATCTTTATAAGCGTCCGACAACATAACCGAGTAATGCCCGTAGGTTTGGTCAAGCTTGTTGTCAGCTTTCAGTGCTTTTTCGCCGTCCGCATAACCCCAATCCGCGTCGATCAAACCGATTACCCGACCGGAGGCAATCTTCGCCAGGTACTGGTCATTCTTCTCTACGAAGCTTTCTTTATCCAGCAGCCCGATGTTATACATATGGTTTAGCCACTGAAAATACTCTTTCTCGCCTTCCGTACGGTAATGATAGGTAGCTTCATTCGTTTTCGGATCAATATAATACTCGCCGTCGCCCGATTTGCCAGTCGTTTCGGCTGCCGGGTTGGTTACGGTAATATACGTATGCCAATCATCCCCGTTGAGAGTGAGTCCGATATTTTTATTCCCGTTTTCATCCGTCGGGTGCTTTTCTATATAAGATTTGATGATGTTCTCGTAATCTTGCAGCGTCTTGATCTCAGGGTAGCCCGCTTCCTTTACCGCGCGGTGCTGCAGCTCGAATCCGCCTCCCGCTACAAACGTTTGTCCGTCAACAGCCGAATAGGTCGGAATCACGTAGATGGACGGATCGTCGTTGCTGTAGCGCAGCCGATTCATTTGATCGCCAAACAGCTTCTTCAGATTCGGGGCGTACTTCTCGATCAAATCCGTCAGATCAAGCATGGCTCCCGCATCGACCAATTTGTTCAAATCCCCTTTGGGGCTGATCAGATCGGGATAATCCCCGCTGGTCGCGATGAGGGCTACCTTCTGTGCAGGATCGCCAACCGCAAACTCGGCATCAAGCGTAACGCCTGTCTGCTTTGTAATTTCTTTGCCTACATCATCCTGCATATTCCTCCAATTCGGATTGCCATCCTCGCTGAAGAACGAGAAGGTAACTGGGGAGGTCTCATTTCCCTGCTCTTTTCCCGTGTTACCGCTTACAACATTGCCATTGCCGTTATTTCCCGCGCATCCGGCCAATACGCCTACCGCGAGCGTAAAGACCATGCCCAGCTTCGAGATTTCCCCTGCTTTTACCATCCTGTATACCCCCATTTAAATTAAGATTCGTATATCGTATAAACAGGTTACCCTGCCGATACCGCTGTCAGATCAATCAGCTTTTCACCGCGCCAAGCGTCATCCCCGTAACGAAATACCGCTGCAGAAACGGATAGACCAGAAGAATCGGAACCGTAACAATGATTGTGATTGCCATTTTGACCGATTCCGGAGAAATTCTGTTCATCACTTGATTCATGTTCGTCCCGTTAACCTCTTGACCGTTGCTGCCCACCTGGGTGCTCTGCAGCACTTTCATTAACTCGAACTGCAGCGTGGTCAAATGCTCCTTCGAGCCGTTGTACAAATACGTATCAAACCAGGAATTCCATTGGCCAACCGCCAGGAACAGCGCAACCGTGGCCAGTGCCGGCAGCAATAACGGAAGAATGACGCGCCAGTAGATCGTAAAATCATTGGCTCCGTCCAGCTTCGCCGATTCCTGAAGGGCGTACGGCAGCCCGTCGATAAACGAGCGAATAATAAACACATTGAATGCGCTTACGAGTCCGGGCAGCACATACACCCAGAACGTTCCGATAAGATGCATATCGCGCATTAGAAGGTAGAAAGGAATAAGACCGCCCGATACATACATCGTTAGCGCCAGGAATAGGGATAGAAACTTACGTCCGTCGAATTCCGCCCGGCTCAGCACGTAAGCCAGCATGGAAGAACTGATAAGCCCCAGCACCGTACCGGCCAAGGTCCGCAGCACCGAAATCTTGAGTCCCGTAAGCAGCCCTGCGAACGAGAAAATAAGCGAATAATTGTCAAACGTCAAGTGACGGGGAAAAACCGTAATGCCTCCCCTTACCGTGTCGGTTGAATCATTCAGGGATATAGCCAGCACATTCAGGAACGGGTAAAGGGTACAGACCGCTACCAGCGAAATAACGAGGTAAACGATCACGTCAAAGAGCCGATCCGTCAGTGAGATGCGAACTTTCACTATTTCAATCCCTCCTTACATAATGCTTTCTTTGGTGATCTTCTTGAAAATGCCGTTCGCGACGAATAGCAGGATCAGACTTACCACGGAGTTGAAAATGTTAATTGCGGTGCCGAAGGAATAACGTCCCATTCCCAGTCCGTAGTTAAGGGCATACAGATCAAGAACTTCGGATTTCTCTTTTACCAGACTGTTCCCGAGGAGAAACTGCTTCTCGAACCCGATGCTTATCAGATGTCCGATTGACATAATCAGCAAAATAATAATCGTGGAACGAATACCCGGCAGCGTAATATGCCAAATCTGCTTCAACCTGCTTGCACCGTCAACACGGGCTGCCTCGTAGAGTTCCGGACCAATCCCGGCAATGGCGGCCAGATAGATAATGGCGTTCCAGCCGGTTTCCTTCCAAATATCCGCGCTCGTCACCAGGTACCAGAACAAATTTTCCTTGGCCATAAACTGAATCGGCTCATGAATGAGATGCAGGCCTACCAAGATTTGATTCACAACGCCATTCTCGGCTGAAAGCATCTTCGTCACAATCCCCGCAACAACCACCCAGGAGACAAAATGCGGCAGATAGGAAACCGTCTGTACGACGCGTTTCAGAAACGAAATACGGACCTCGTTCAACAGAACGGCGAAGAGGATCGGAATCGTAAAGCTCGCAATGAGCCCCATAAAACTCATCGCCAAAGTGTTTCGCAGCGCATTAAAAAATTGATCATCCTGAAATAACATCCGAAAGTTATCAAAGCCGACCCACTTCTGGTCGAAGAAGGACTTCCCTACTCGAAATTGCTGAAAAGCCATCGTCCAGCCCCATAACGGCATATAACTGAATACAAAAACAAAAATGACAAAAGGGACCGACATGTAATAAAGATACCGCTGCCGGACAATGCGCTGCCAAATGCTTATGACGGACAAATCCGCACCACTCCTCTGCTGTTTTTCCTGTTCACTTAGCATTATAATGGAGCAAATTAGACCTAATCCTTGATTTTAGGGTCTTAAAATAGCATGATTAGGACATCAAACTAGCTTACGTCATGTTTTTGAGGGGAGTTTTAAGTCTTATGACAAGCGTCCATTTAAATTGGTTTACCTCCGACGAGCAATTTCTGTTCTATATCGGATATGGCGGGCATGACGAGGACATGTATCTTCACGATCACGTGGATTTTTCCGAGCTCGTTATCGTTTTGAACGGAAATGCTACTCATATCGTAAACACCGAAGCTTCGTTTATTAAGAAGGGGGATGTCTTTGTTATTGACGGCGCTGCCTCTCATGCCTACAAGGATCCCCATGATTTCCGGATCTGCAACATCATGTACCGTCCGGACATCCTTGCATCAGCCGGCCCCGATCTGCGATCCTCCAACGGCTTCCGGGCGTTGTTCGTTCTGGAACCGTTTTATCGGAATATCCAGTCCTTCAGCAGCAAACTCAGCTTGCCGATCCCGGGCCTGGAATACGTATCCTCCCTCGTCGCCTTTATGATTGAGGAATACGCGGACAAGCTTCAGGGCTATCAGACTATGCTGCGGTCGCGTTTCATGGAGCTTGTCGTTTATTTGTCCAGGCAATATCAGACTCAGGGCCAGCAAGGAATCCAAGGAAATCTGATGCATTTGGCGAATGCGATTTCCTTTATGGAAGACCACTATCTTGAGCCGCTTACGCGTGAGCAGATTGCCGAGAAATCGGATATTTCGGTAAGGCACTTAAACCGGATTTTTCAGTCCTATTATCAAACGACGCCCTTTGCCTATCTTCTGCGCCTCCGCCTGGAGCATGCATGCAATTTGCTTAAGACAACCCATGTCCCGATTACGGAAGTTTCGTATAAAAGCGGATTTAACGACAGCAACTATTTCACCCGCCAGTTCACCAAGGTTTACGGGATGTCTCCGAAGGTGTACCGCAGGGAGCAGTTTAATTAAACCAACAAAAAAACACCGCGCTGCGTGCAGCGGACGGTGCTTCCGAAGGTTCACTTAAACATCGTGGAAATATATTTGGCGATGCTCCATTGTTAGTCGTGTCTAACAATTGGGGTGCAGTTCATTCATTGGCTGCGGTTTTGTTACTAGCGTACGTTTTCTCTTAACAATAATGGCAGATCCCACCTGTGCTTCATATTTCAAATTTGGTTCCTAAAAATTATTGAGATATATTTCTCCAGCCATTTCGCCATTTCTTGTTTCAGTGTATGACGCAAAAGTGCAAAGTCTGAAACATATCCTCGTAAAGAAATCTCGTATAAGATTCCGTCACTGTTTCTCTTAACTTCCGTTATCTTTGCGTTCAACTGTCGTACCTGTTGTCGCACTTCATATATGTCGTTATCAATTAACGTTAGCAAAATTTCGCCGGACCGAAAAAAAAGTGGAGCAAGTGTATAGCTCTCAAGTTTTATTTTATCGTTATTTCGCTTTACCATTTCACGTACAAAGGGTAAAGCACAGTGGTTTTTTATTAAACTATACTCGTCTGATGTTATATTGGACTGATCATTCATAAAAGATCACCTCTCGGTGATTATAATACGAACATTAGTTCTTATCAAGAGTCTCGCCATAAATAACGGTTAGTGGCAACAAGGATTGAAAAATAAAATTGAATTGGAGAATTTATCCCTTGAATTACGAACATGCATTCGGTATATAATAAAACAAGAACATATATTCGTCTTTTCTGGGAGGTCATTGTGTGCCCGTTATTATGTTAGCGGACTGCCAATCTTTTTATGCGTCGGTCGAAAAAGCAGCGCACCCGGAATATCGTGAGAAGCCACTTATTGTGGCTGGGGACCCGGCACGCAGATCTGGGATTGTTCTCGCAGCATGTCCCATTGCTAAACAATATGGTATAACCACTGCAGAAACATTAGGGGAAGCTTTGGGGAAATGTCCCGATGTTGTGATTATTCGTCCACATATGCAGACCTATATTGATGTGTCACTTATGATAACGGAAATATTTGAATCCTTCACAGATTTGGTCGAGCCTTTTTCTATTGATGAACAGTTTTTAGACGTAACCGGTTCCCTAAGTTATTTTGGTTCTCCAGAAGAAATTGCGCGCAGAATTCAAATTAAGGTAATGATGTATACAGGTGTTTGGATTAGAGTGGGTATAAGTTCAACAAAGATATTGGCCAAAATGGCAACTGATATATGGGCCAAGAAAAGTACTACAGGGATATTTACAATACAAAAAAGTGATGTAGAAAGCTTACTATGGCCACAGCCTATAAATAAAATGTTCGGTGTTGGTTCGCGCATGACCGCGCATTTCCAGCGAATGGGAATTACAACCATTGGGGATCTTGGTAGCCTCCCCCTGTCGGACTTCAAGCGCAGGCTGCAGGCGCGGATGGGCCGCAACAGCGATATTCAAGCGGAGCTGTTCTGGCAGACGGCAAACGGCATTGACCCGAGTCCTGTCAAGCCGAGCACGCATGACGCGCAGAAGGCCGTGGGCCACCAAATGACGCTGCCTCGCGATTACAGCAACCCGCAGGAGATCGATATCATTCTGCTGGAGTTAAGCGAGGAGGTATGCCGTCGCAGCCGTGCCAAAGGCTATATGGGTAGCGTTGTCGCAGCCGGCGCTCAGGGTGCGGACTTCGATCACCCGACGGGCTTTTTCCGTCAAATGACGGTGCCCGATCCGACCAATATTACGAAGGAAGTATTCGCCGCGGCACGGACGTTATTTTATGCAAACTGGGATCGACTTCCCGTCCGCAAGCTCGGTGTTACGTTATCTAAGCTGGTTCCCGACGATCAATATCAGCTCACCCTGTTTGGCAACAGAGAAAAGGAAAGAAAGCTGGACCGTGTCACCGATACGATCCGCGATAAATTTGGAACGACCTCGATTCTGCGGGCGTCCTCGCTGCTGGAAGCAGCTCAGGCTCGTGAGCGTAGCGTCAAAATTGGAGGACACTACAAATGAGCAAGAAACTCGAAGGCAACGGCCGCTGGGAATCTAGCCGCATGATGCTGCCTGAACACCGGGAGCAATACCTAAGTCGCAGATATGGACAACAAGAGCAAGTAAAGACAGACCTGCCCACTAAGGAAGAACTTGAATTAGTTCGAGACTACGTGTTACTGCCCATGATGCTCACGATTGTAGATAAAAATAGCACTGAGATTGGACTTACTTCTTATTCTTTGAAGAACCTGTATGTAAAGGCTTCTCAAGTCTTAATGACGCGAATTCATGCGGATTTAAGCGAGGTAAGAAAACAAATGAAGGTAAGAAACATAAGAGTGTTTCAAGAAGAGCGCGTAGATAGCGCTATTCATTATAGGTTTGTGTGTCGAGGATATGAGGATACGTTTGCCATGATGCGTGATGTTGTAAGAGCTGAGATAAGTATAAGAATCTCTAAATATGTATCAGAAATGTTTAAGCCATAAACAACTTCGAGCTGCACCCCTTAAAGTGGTCTATTAGAGACCACTTCGAGTAATGCAACCACTTCGGTGTTTCTTTGTATCGAACGCAGCTAGTACATCTTTAGACAGTCTATAAATAATTTCGATTTCTTTAATGCTTCGAGTGTGAAGCAATACTTTTAAAGAGTCCAGTGCCTTTTCTTTATCCGTGAGTTTCATGGGCCCTAATATCTCAAGAGGGCTGATTCTTAAGGCATTAATTAACCTCTCGAGGGTCTCCAGAGAAATATTTTTTCTCCCGTTCTACGCTGCCAATGTATGATTGAGGCAGTTGAACCATTTCGCCTAGTTGTTCCTGGGTAAGCCCACGATTCTTCCGAAGAATCCGGATTTGTTGCCCGATTTGTTTGATTAATTCTGCCATTTTGACCACCTCTCTTAAAGAGTAGGTAAGTCGTGTGAACAATTAAATATACTCATAACATATAAAACCATTTTATTTTAGATGTTTTAAGATCTATTATGGTGTTAAATTACATCATACGGGTGAGAATAATAACATGATTAATGCTCTTCCAAGTCAAGTGGTAATTGAGAATGTGCTTATGAGCAAAATTAGAGGAAAGATTGCCTACCAAGGAAATATTTCAGCATCAACAATAATGAATTTATTTTATGTAAAGCCATACGATGATCCTTCTGGGAAGGGGTATCAAAGACCGGTTGATTCGAAAAGAAGCCATGACTTTGCTATTTATCTTTCTAAGGGAGAAGATGCACTTTTTACCCCCATTCTACTCAATGCAGCTTCCCAATGGGAATTTGTTTGTTATGACCGTGAGAGACCGTCTTATGGGAGGTTAATTTGCAAAGGAAAGGCCTCTTTAATGGATGGTCAGCATCGTTTAGAGGGAATTCAACGTTACATTCATGAAACCAATTCTGATCTTAATGTTCCATTTCTTTCATTTCATTATTTAGATGAAGATGAAGAAGTCAAACTTTTCGATACGATTAATACGAAAGCAAAAGGAATTGGGTCTTCCTTGAGTAAATATTTGCGTAGGGATTCTGACGAACTGAGTTGGGTCGCTACACAACTATTAATTCAAAAAAACAGCCCATTTCATAATAATGGGAGTATTATTGGTAAGCGTAACAAAGGCAGGCATATCACACTTCAAAATTTATATCGAACGTTAAGTTTATTGTTCAAGGATCGAAAATTGAGTGTATTCTCTAAAGAAGAAAAGCTTTCTCTTGCCATATATTATTTTTCACAGGTTAAAGAGCTATTCCCCTCTGAGTGGATAGATTATAAGGGACAGCGCTTAACACATATAGTATGCCTAGATGCATTGTCCATCGCCGGATCTCAGGTGCTCGCAAGCTGTGTACAAGAATCGCGCAAACAACTTGAATTAACTACTGCCAGTCGACTTATTAAGAAGTTAAAAGGGATTGAATGGTCAAGCGAAGGGCCATTAAAGTATGTAAAGGGAATGAGTGGCTCAAGAACACTTGCATCTGAGTTAGTGGAGCAGATGATCGGATGATTAAAAGAGCCCAGAGAGAATACTCTGGGCCTACCTAAATGTCCCCATAAATTAAAGTGTCATCAAAACTCATATTGAAGCACCTCTATGAATGTAAGGTTTTATTTCTTACACGTAAAGTACTTAGAGAATTCGCGAAAGCAATTAAACTAACCTGCAATGCCAAATTTGATTTAACGAATAATATCGTGAAATACTCCTTCTTCAGGGTCATTGATAACAAGCCACTGTGACTGTGTGACAAAAGATACTCCCTTTCGTTCAACAAAAAGCAGCCTAACGTAATACGCCGGCAGCTATCGTATTGCTGAACTATCGTTCCCCGTCGTATTAATCATTCATTGTGTTATCAATCTACTTAGTTCTTGCTTAGCAACTTCTTCAACCCAAGCAACAAGTTTGGACAATCATTAATTCTGTATATTGTATATTCCGGATAACCACCATCAAGGGGGGTAATGTGCTCAAAACAATGGTCATGAGCAACCATTATTATTGATGAGTTATTCTTATGGTATAGTGTCATATTGCCTTTAACCTAAAAGGCGAAGGCAATGTAGTCGTTAGGATTGATATAGCTTTCGAACTCTTCATCATTACTTACATCTTCGACGTACGGCGTTTTTTATTATTTTATTCAATCCTGCCGATACTCTAGAATATCTCCAGGCTGGCAATCGAGTGCTTTGCATATCGCTTCGAGTGTTGAGATTCGAATGGCTTTCGCTTTTCCGTTTTTAAGTATCGACAGGTTCGCCATTGTAATGCCGACTTTCTCCGATAGCTCAGTAACGCTCATTTTCCGCTTTGCAAGCATGACATCAATGTTAACCACTATCATACGGTCAACTCCTGTTCTTCTTTTAGCTCGATCGCGTTTTTGAGCAGTTTCTCAAGAACTGCGGCAAATACTGCGATTACAACTGGCGCACAGGTTATAAATAGCCCGATGACCATGACGCCTGGTGCGTCTGCGCCGTCAGCTACAAAGTAGAAAAGCGGGAGATTACATGCAAACATAAGTGATACGACAACCGCCGCTCGCTTTATTTTCTTAAGCGCTAAAACAGAGGTTTGCGAAAAAGCGGTATTTGTATCGATGTACCTGAGAAGCTTAAATGCCTGAAGTAGCGTAAATGAATACGCAATAGACGCCACATACGCAGCCAAAGCGGAAAGATAAACTTTAATATCCGGAAAATCCGGCATCATACTATGCGCCATCGCTGGGAGTCCATAAAAACACATCACTAATGCAGGAATTGCCATAACAACCAGAACAACTTTTAAAAAGAGCGTCTCTTTTTTCATCTATTTCCCCTCATTTTTGATTTTATCACTTCATTTATCGTTTTACAATAAAAATATATTGTTTATTTTTTGAGCCCAACAAGTTATTTATAAAGAAGAAGCCATACGGCTTATTTGTTCCTCCTTCAAATTTGAACCAAGATACGGACATATTTATGAACCCACTTATTGAAGTTATTTGCGAAAATGATTTACTAACCTGCCCTAAATAACTCTTCTTACATTATTGCCACCGGCTATGTATAGAAGTTCTTGTCTTGAACAAATGACAAGAACTTCTATACATAAAATAAAAAAGCCGCAGTATATGCGACTTCAATTGTATAGATGTTCTTGTCGTCCGACAACGATTGTGTCACAATCTTATAATTTTATCTCTTCAATCCCCAACTTTCTTGCCACCCAAGCAGTGCTACTCGCCTGGACTAAGATGGTTAATACTATTGCCATAAAAGTTACTGATGCAATTACGTCTGCATGAGCGATATGTAATCCTGCAAGCATCCCTGACAATGCGGCCGGGATTACGCCGGTTTCGCGAACCCAAATCATAAAAAGCATTTCACGTAGTGTCCAACGGGTTTTACGATCCGGCCAAGCGGAGATAAACACGGTCAACGGACGTGCAATAAACATGAGAACAAGCACTGCAAGCAAGCTTTGCCACCAATAGTCAGCCAAAAGTCTGAAATCGACCTGACTGCCAAGAAGGATAAAAATTAACATTCGCATGATTACAGTAATGTTATCGGAGAAATGAGTCATTTCCTCCCTTTTATCGCTCATTTTCAAACCAAAATCTGAAGAATTACCCCAAATCAGTCCTGCTACAAATGTTGCCATAAAGCCGCTAACGTGCAGCAAATCCCCTATTAGATATGAACTTAAGGCAGTAACGAGCATTGCAATTGTCGTATAATCGCGCAGTATACCTACACGCGAATGAGCAACTAAACTGCTAATTATTAATCCGATTACAAGGCCTACAAAAATGCCTCCTATTGCTGTTCGTAAGAAATCCCAAGTAATGACACCTGCATTAAGTGAAGTTCCACCGGAGACAGCTGCAAGCAAGGAAAAAGTTATGATCGAACCTGTTGCATCGTTAAATGCCGACTCGCTTTCGACAGTCTCCCTCACCCTTTCGCGAATCTTCACTTGACGGAATACGGGGATAATAGAAGCTGGGTCTGTCGAAGCGATAACGGCTGCAGCAAGCA
Organism: Paenibacillus sp. ATY16; assembly: GCF_003399985.2. Taxonomy (NCBI): domain Bacteria; kingdom Bacillati; phylum Bacillota; class Bacilli; order Caryophanales; family Paenibacillaceae; genus Paenibacillus; species Paenibacillus sp. ATY16. The sequence goes on from NZ_NMOK02000023.1 coordinate 151,530, forward strand.
ATCCATAAAGCCAATCGATGGAAAAAAGGTAGTGAATCGCAGCGCCTACAATCGCAACGGTAACGATAACGCCGGGAACACTCAACATTGCAACTGTCCAGCCAACCTTCTTGAGTCCATGGAGCTTGATATTCCTCCCGCCGTCGAACAAAATAATCGCTGAACCGACAACAAGAATCATTTGATTCGTTAACGAACTACTAGGTTCATCAATCCAATGCAATCCTTGTCCTAGCAGCATACCTACCCCTATGTAAAGGACGACATCCGGTAATTTCAACCGTGATGCAAGAACACCTGTAAGCATACCAGATGCTAAGATTATAAGTAACAATATCACTAAATAATGAATGATCGCTGTCGTATTGGATTCCATTGAGTTCGCCTTAGCTCCCTCCTTTATCATGAGTAATTTTAGCGTAGTACTTCTTCTTGAAAATTCTCAATTTGTTCGTCCTTCCCTATGACGACCATGATATCCTTCTCTTCTAGGACGTCCATCGCTGACGGTGCAATGATTACACCATCTGGTTTGTTAATGGCTAAAATACTGAAACCAAATTTTACTCTTGGATTTAATTGTTGTAACGTTTTTCCATTCAAGCAACTCGGCACAGCCATTTCCGCAATCGTATATTCTTTGGATAACGCGATATAGTCGAGCATATTTGGCGATACAAGTTGATTTGCGACTCGCTTGCCCATATCACGTTCCGGGTATACGATTCGATCAACCCCAATCCGTTCAAGAACCCTGCCATGCAGCTCACTTAGCGCTTTAGCTACGACTTGCTTAATACCCAGATCCTTCAACAAAATAGCGGTCATAATACTGGACTGGATATCATCACCAATCGCAATAACGCCATAATCGAAGTTCCGTACGCCAATCGATCTGAGCATTTCCTCATCCGTGCTGTCCGCAACGACTGCATGAGTTAAAATATTACTCATGTCTTGAACCACCTCATCATCCTTGTCGACACCCAATACTTCAAAGCCAAGGTCAATTAACTCTTTAGCGAGGCTGGAGCCGAAACGGCCTAATCCGATAACCACAAACTGTCCTTGTTTCATAAGATGCATATCCCCTAACCAATCGTAATTTTCCCCTCTGGATATCGGTACAGCTCTTTCTCAGCGCGCGGTCCAAGAGCGTAAGCTAAAGTCAGAGGACCAAGCCTGCCCGCGAACATCGTGAGACTGATTAATATTTTGCCCATTACAGTTAACTGTGGCGTGAGACCAAGAGATAAGCCGACTGTTCCGAAAGCTGAAGTCGTTTCGAACAATATCATCATGAATGGATGTTCTTCCGTTGTCGACAGGGCCATCGTTACAAAGACAACTAGCGTAAGCGATAACATCGTAATGGTTAAAGCTTTAAAAATGCGTTCTCGATGCAGCCGCATCTTAAACATCACGATGTCTTCCTTTCCGCGTATCATCGCGGCTACCGCACCGACTAGTGTTGCGAATGTAGTGGTCTTTATCCCGCCGCCTGTTGATCCTGGTGAAGCCCCGATAAACATCAGAAGAATGATGAAAAACTGTGAAGCTTGCCTTAAAGCTGCCAAATCAATTGTATTAGGGCCGGCAGTTCTCGGAGCCACCGACTGAAAAAAGGATGCCCATATTTTCCCGTCCCAATCTAGTGCTCCAATAGTCTTCGGATTCGTAAATTCGAACACAAAAATGACGATTGTGCCAATAATAAGAAGAAATGTCGTCATGGACAACACAACCTTGGAATGAAGCGAAAGTTTCCGGCGCAAACGATAATCGATTACATCTGACATAACAATAAAACCGATACCTCCAAGAATGATGAGCCCCATAACGACGAAATTTACTATTGGATCTTCGACATAGCCAGTAAAGCTTACAAAAGGAGTTCCAAATTGCCCAAACAAGTCGAAGCCTGCATTATTAAACATGGAGATGGCATGCCAAATCCCGAAAAATACAGCTTTCCCTAAAGGCATATCGAACGACCATCGAACTGTTAGTAAGATTGCACCTACCAGTTCAATTGAGAGTGAGTAGATAAGAACTTTTCGAATTAAACGCACGATTCCTTCTATACTGCCTTGATTCAAGGCCTCCTGCATAATTAGACGTTCTTTGAGGGTAATCCGCTTTCGAAGCACGATTGCAAACAGTGTTGACATCGTCATGAAGCCGAGTCCGCCGACTTGAATGAGAGTTGCAATAATGATCTGTCCTGCAATCGACCAATGACTTCCGGTATCAACCGTGACAAGTCCAGTTACGCATGTCGCCGACGTAGCTGTAAAGACGGCGTCGATAAAAGGAGTCGTGGTACCGTTTCGAGATGTAAATGGCAGCGTCAGAAGGAATCCACCCAGTAAAATGATTGCCGCAAAGCCGGTAGCCAAAATACGGGGAGGCGACCAATGGGATTTCCGAAGGAATGATAACATACATTTAACACCACCTTTCCTTATTTAAGATCATTTGATTTATTACATTAGAAACCGCACTAATTGTTTGCTTTTTACAATAGAATGCCCCGTGCTCAATATGTAATTCAACTTTTTGATATGGTTATACCGCATGAAAAAAGGTAGCCAATTTAATCCGGCTACCTTTGAATATTGGAGAAGCGTTGATGTGAAGCTGCGGTCCACGGGACGCCTGAAGTTGACAAACTTTTCGCCATAGGTAAGAAAAGCATAAAAGCATTAAGCAGCATTCTGTTTGTATGCGCGTACCGCAAATAGATATGCAATAATCATTATCCCTATGCACCACGCTAAAGCAACCCAGATATCATTACCTACCGGTTGACTTGATAATAGTGCGCGGATAGTTTCTACGATAGAGGTTACCGGTTGGTTTTCGGCGAAGGCACGAACAACTTTCGGCATCGAGTCAGTCGGCACGAAGGCAGAACTGATAAACGGCAGGAAGATTAAGGGATAAGAAAACACGCTAGCACCTTCCACTGATTTCGCAGACAATCCGGCAATCGCCGCGACCCAAGTCAAAGCCAGTGTAAACAGCACGAGTATACCGGCTACAGCTAGCCAAGACAGTACTCCTGCCGACGAGCGAAAGCCCATAATGAGTGCTACGAGAATGATAACGATAACCGAGATAACGTTGGATACCACTGAGGTCAGCACGTGCCCCCACAGCACAGTAGAACGTGCAATAGGCATGGAGTGGAATCGTTCAATAATGCCCCGTTGCTTATCCAAAAACAGGCGGTAAGCCACGTAGGCTACCCCACTAGCAATAGCCATAAGCAGTATGCCAGGCAAAAGATAGTTCACATAGTTATCCGTACCCGTTTGGATTGCTCCACCAAACACATAGACGAACAGCAGCATCATTGCAATTGGAGTAATGCAAACCGTGAAAATGGTGTCCATGCTTCGTAAAATATGGCGCATAGAACGTCCAAGCATCACGCTCATGTCACTGAAAAAATGCGCATTCATTGTTATTTCTCCTCCTTCTTACCAATAATTGCGAGGAATATCTCCTCTAATGAAGGTTGTTTTTCCACATACTCAGTCTTTGCTGGCGGGAACAATTTTTTCAGTTCCTCAAGGGTGCCATTGGCAATAATCTTGCCCTTATGCAAAATCGCAATTCTATCGGCCAGTTGTTCAGCCTCATCCAAATATTGAGTGGTCAAGAATACCGTTGTGCCACCGTTGGCAAGCTCTTTGACAATCTTCCAAGCCTCAATACGTGCCTCGGGATCAAGGCCTGTTGTCGGCTCGTCGAGGAAAATAAGCTGTGGCTTTCCGATCAGGCTCATGGCAATATCGAGCCTGCGGCGCATACCACCCGAATAGGTGGACACCTTTCGGTCGGCGGCGTCACTCAAGCTGAAGCGATTGAGTAAATCGTCCGAGACATGACGCGGGTTTTTCAGGTGTCGCAGTTTGGCGATCATGATAAGATTTTCTCGTCCAGTCAAAATCTCGTCAACGGCGGCAAATTGTCCGGTCAAACTGATTGCGTGCCGCACATTGTCAGGTTTTGATGCAACGTCAAATCCATTTATGGTGGCGGTTCCTCCGTCCTGCTTGAGTAGCGTGGTAAGGATTCTTACAATCGTCGTCTTGCCGGCGCCGTTGGAGCCAAGCAGGGCGAAAATCTCACCTCGCTTCACTTCAAAATCGACACCCTTCAGGACATCTGTGTCCTTGAAAGACTTTCGCAGACCTTTTACTTCAATTGCTTTTTCCATCCCGATATCCCCCCAATACTTTGGTCCACTCGTAACCTATTCATGTTTTTTTACCTTCTTGGCAACAGATTCTTGATAGATATCAGCGAAAGTTTTGGAATCTTTGATTAAATCATCGCAGAAAGCTGCTACATCACTGCCAGTCACTTCAAGCACGCCTTTCCTCATCGCCGCGCCCTCTTCGAAAAGATCGATAATCCCCGAGAGCAACCCCGTCCCTTCGGTTAGCTCTACTGGACCGACTTTGAAGAGATATTTTTGAATCTCTTTATAAACAATCTGATAATCTTGCGGGAGCGCTTTGACTCGCGCCACATGCGCTTTCCACTCTTTTTTGCCCTCGATAATATCTCGTATTCTCATTTTCACCCTCCTATTTACCTAATTTTTTGGCGATGTTATTGTTGAGTTGCTTGCGCCACTTGTCGCGATATGACATGGCCCCTTCTTCGCCAGCTAGTGCTAAACAGAAGCCTTTGATATCCTCACCCAGCACCTCTTGAACACTCTGACCATCCGCCGCCGTTTCTTCGAGCAAGCCAAGCACACCGTCAAGAATTGGCATGAGGTTACGACCGGTGAAATCGGAGTGCGGCCAAATATTAGAATTAATTTCCTTCCATGCCGCTTGATAATCAGCAGGCAGATTTTTGACCCGCGAGTCAAATGCTTTGAATTCTTTAGTCATGTCACTGCCAGTAATCTTTTCCCAAAAATTCATTTTCCCCACTCCTTTAACTCGTTCATTTTTAATGAAACGAACTCCCATTTTTCCCAAAACCTCTTTAATTCCACGCGCCCCGCATCGTTGATTGCGAAAAACTTTCGCGGTGGTCCCATGTCGGAAGGCTTCTTAGTGATCTCCACCAATTTATTTTTTTCAAGCCGGATCAGGATGGTATACACCGTTCCCTCTACAACATCTGTGAAACCGAATGCGTTCAGCTGCCGTGTGATTTCATAGCCGTAGGTTTCTTTACGGCTTATAATTTCAAGAACGCTGCCCTCAAGCACACCTTTAAGCATTTCTGTTAGGTTTTCCAGCACAATCACTCCTTGCTATTCTGTATGACAGGTATGCAGTGTTACTTACTACAGCTATAAAGTATCACGCAGTAGATGTATTTGTCAATCGCATGTTTTCACGAATTTTTCCATTTTTAGTTCCCTATTCATTAATTCAATAAAAAAAGGCTGCTGATGAGTGATCAGCTGCCTTTGTCTTATTCTGGACTTTCGTCTTGGGATTATTCTGCATTATCTATTGCTCTCATGTCACAGCGGCAATAAAGCCGCGCAGAGTATGAATTCAAGCGTTTCGAATTCCAAAGTATTATTCCGATTAAAAGAAAAACATCATTCTGTAGCCGTTGGATCGAAATCCGCTACGATTAATATGTCCGTGTGTCGAGCTGCACGGAGCATATAATGCACGACGGTCTCTTTGAAAAGCGTGTACCAGAGCGGTCTTCGGCATTGGCCGATGATGAGCTGAGTCGCTTGAACCTCGTTGATCCGTCGAAGCAACGTTTCCCTTATCCTTTTACGACTAGCACATTCAGCCGTCTCCATCTTGCCGCCCAAGCGTTCGCACAATTGCTTTAACGTATCCAGCCGCTTCTGATCCTCTTCCGACATCCTCGCGCTGCTATTAACGTAGAATACATGCCATTCCGCTTTCAAGCGGTGCGCAATGCGGAATCCGCGCCGGATTAATCTTTCGGATCGCGGACTCAAATCAACGCAAACGAAAATCACCTCTCGCCTTCTCAATGGCCCTCGCAGCGAATTATTCTGGTTCCACGCTTCCAATCGCTCGTCCACGTCGTCCGCGATTTCTCGGAGCGCAAGTTCTCTAAGTGCGATCAAATTACCGATTTTGAAAAAGGATCCGAGTGCTTGATCGATTTTCTCCATGGCATAAATTTTGCCGTCCCTCATGCGCTGCTGCAGCATTTGTGGCGTGACGTCGATCAACTCGACCTCGTCCGCCATCCTCAGTATCGCGTCCGGCACCGTCTCCCGGACGCGAACGCCAGTCAACTGCTCTACCGCGTCGTTTAGGCTTTCAAGGTGCTGCACGTTAACGGTTGAAATGACGGAAATCCCGCTCTCCAGCAGACGGAGAACGTCGTCGTATCTTTTTTTGTTCCGGCTGCCTGGCACGTTCGTATGTGCCAGCTCGTCGACCAGCACAACCTCAGGATGCCGCGCAATGATCTCGTCCGTATCCATTTCTTCAAGGACGGCCGACTGGTAGTTTATCTTCGCTCGCGGAACCGTCATTAGCGTACCTACTTGTTCTGCCGTCTCCTTTCGACCATGTGTTTCCAACAAGCCAATAACTACGTCTATACCCTTATTCAGAAGAGCGTTGCCTTCTTGCAGCATTTTATAGGTTTTCCCAACGCCGGGTGCCGCACCGATATACACTTTGAAGGTACCGTGCCGAATCGTTTCGATTTTCTTCTCGATCTCTGAAGAGGTTAGTCGGCGGAACGAGTCACTGCTTTGTTCAGGCTTGGCTTTGATTGGTAATACCCTTTCCCCTTCGTGCTCTGCGCGGTCTACCATGACGAATACGTCGATGTTACGCGCCCGTCTTAGCACCCGGTTCACGATGGAACCTTGCCAACGCTCCTGCCAACGGTTTTTATTCGAGTGGCCCATGACGATTCGGGTCACCTTGCGTGCTACGGCATAACGGACCAGCATCCCGGGCAACTTTCTAGCACGGGATAAGGGAAGTTCCTCAAAAGTTGCGTCGACTTTATTAACTAGTTTTTTGATAGAATTTTTAAACTGGAGCTGATTTTGCGTTAAGCTCTGCTTTGACGATACGAAGGTCACGACGATTAATTCGCCGTTAAGTCTCTTGGCGATTTGCTGGCCTCTGCGTACATGAAGAGATCCATTCCAGTGATATTGAGCGGACACGAGTATCCGTTCCGCTGCGCCGGATGGTCCAACGAGCCCAAGCTCCTCCCGGTGTTTCTCCAGAGAATCATTTACGCCTTCGGCCATCAACCTTAGTGCTAGCTCGCGAAGAACGCCAAGATTGCCCCGGCGGGAAATCGCCGGATGCGTCTTGTCGCCAAGAATCCCCTCATCGATCCGTTTCAGCATCGTTTCGGGAGATACGTCTATCAGCCTTACCTCGTCCGCCAATTCCAGCGTATCGGAGGGCACCGTTTCTTCCGCACGGATCCCGGTCATTCGATAGACGAACTCGTCCGCGCTTTCCAACTCGTAGACATTGATTGTGGTAATGATGCTTATTCCATGACTCATTAAATATTTGATATCTTCGAGACGCGTCTGAAATTTGGCGTCCTTGCGATTGCGGTGAGCTAGGCCGTCCACAAGCAGAACTTCCGGATTCCGAGCCAAGATGTCGTCCAGCGGTAAATCCTTCTGCTCCTTGCCGTCCTTCAACCAATGGATGCTTGGTACCCTTTCCAATTCTAATGTCTGCTGCACCGTTTCAAACCGCTGCATCGTGGAAACGGCGCTGATGACAACGTCAATGCCTTGTTTTTTTAGCAGATTGCCTTCCTGCAGCATATGATACGTTTTTCCGGCACCACTAACCGACCCGATGATGATTTTCAGACGACCCCGATGCAGCTTTGAAATGGAATACAAGATTTCTTCCGGCGTTTTCCGTCTATACGTCGACAACTACCCGAACCTCCTCTCTCCGGCCGTACTCTCTTCTTGACATTTTAACTGTTCCGCTAAAAATTGCCGGACAAGTTTGTTAAAAACGTCAGGCTGGCACAAATTACTCGGATCGCAAGCATCCGGAATAATTTCCATGCGTGCTCCCGGCAATCGCGTAACGACCCCCTTCATGCAATCGATACCGAATGAGGCGAAGTCTCCGGCTAAGCAGAGAGCCGGCTGGTTTATCGTTTTCAGATGCTCGGAATAATCGGCTTGACTTGCCGCCAGTCTTTGTTTGTACAACTCGATAGGTCGCTTGTCGAGCATGCCTTTTCTAACTTCGCTGTATGCCTGACTCCATCTCTGATAAGACAAGCGGATAGCCGGAAGCATCAACTCGCAAGGGGAGAAGTAGACCAGCCAACTGCAATAGGCAGCGGCCAACTGCAGCTTGCCAGCCAAGGTCGAAGATTCGATCCTGCAGAAGCTGTCGGCGATAATAATCGAATGTACCCGTTCTTTATAATGCTTGGCCAGATGCTGTACGATCAACCCTCCGTAGGATACTCCGACGAAAGCTGCTTGGCCGATGCGAAGCTCGTTCATCAGCAAAATAAGATCGAGGCATTGCGTTTCGATGATATCGCTACGAGCTTGTGTAAGTTTGCCGGATTTTCCGTTTCCCCGAAGATCGCACACGATCACTTGATACTCTTTTGAAAAAAAATCTATTTGCAGCTTAAACATCTCATGTGTTAATCCGTGTCCATGAATAAAAAATATAGGGAAGCCGTTTCCATGCGTCTCATAATAAATAGAAGTTCGGTTGACCTGTGCGACTGCCAAATGAAACACCTCTCAGACAACGGATCAGCCCTATCCGCAATCGTTTTGCGAATAGGGCTTAATTTCCTTATTTTAAAGCTTCTCTCAATGCAAGGTTAATCTTTAGTACGTTGACCCGTTTGTCACCGAAAATACCAAGGTCCCGATTTTCCGTATATTCGTCCACCAGGCTCTGCAGCTCCTGTTCCGAAATGCCGGTCAGCTTACTAATTCTCGGAATTTGCACGGTCGCAGACTGCGGCGTAATATGCGGGTCGAGGCCGGAGCCCGAGTTGGTGATTAAGGCAATCGGAAGTTGATCGATGGGAACGTCGGGATTGTCCTTCTTCCACTGCTCGATCGAAGCTTTCGTACGTTCCAGCATATCAGGGTTGGAAGGTCCGTAGTTGTTGGAGCCGGACGCCTCCGCCTTATAATCGATACTGGAGACACGACCTTGGAAGTACTTTGGATCCGTGAAGGCTTGCCCAATCAATTCGGAGCCGACGACGTTCCCCTCTTTGTCTTTTAACAAGCTTCCATTTGCCTGTGCGGGAAACAGAAGCTGTGCTAATCCCGTGCTAATGAACGGATAAGCAATACCGCACAGGATAATAAACAATATGCTCATTCTTAAGGCCATCCACAATATCGAGCCGACGGAGGAACTCTCCGCTTGGCCGTCTTTCGTTATGGTCGACATAGTTGATTCCTTCTTCCTTTTCGATTCTTTTGTATGACGAGTATTCAGCGGTTTAAATCCATACATGAACGATCAGGTCAATTATTTTGATTCCAATGAACGGAACGATTACGCCGCCTAGTCCATAAACGAGCAGATTTCGGCTCAACAGCCGCGAAGCTTTCATCGGACGGTAAGCAACGCCTCTCATTGCCAATGGAATGAGCAATGGAATAATGATCGCGTTGAAAATAAGAGCGGACAGCACAGCCGATAACGGCGAACCGAGGCCCATGACGTTCAATGCCTTCATCTCCGGAATCGCCAGCATGAACATCGCCGGAATGATCGCGAAATACTTTGCAATGTCGTTAGCGATACTGAATGTGGTCAAGGCACCGCGGGTCATCAGCAGTTGTTTGCCGATGGCTACCACTTCGATGATTTTAGATGGGTCCGAATCCAGATCGACCATGTTGGCCGCCTCTTTGGCTGCCGTCGTCCCGCTGTTCATCGCAAGTCCAACGTCAGCTTGCGCTAGTGCCGGAGCATCGTTTGTTCCGTCGCCTGTCATGGCCACAAGTTTGCCTTCAGCCTGCTCGCGGCGGATGACCGCGATCTTATCTTCTGGCTTACTCTCTGCGATAAAATCGTCGACCCCAGCTTCCTTCGCAATAGTCGCCGCTGTCAGCGGGTTATCACCTGTACACATAATTGTTTTAATACCCATGGCACGAAGTTGATCAAACCTCTCCCGCATACCGGGCTTTACCGTGTCTTTCAAGTAGATCAAACCGAATATTTCCTTATCAACGGCTACCGCCAGCGGAGTACCGCCCAGTGAAGCGACGCGGTCCGCTTCTTTACCCAAATTGTCAGGAATCGTCCCACCTTGGGCTATGACCCATTTGCGAATAGAGTCGACGGCCCCCTTACGAACCTGACGTCCGTCTTTCAAATCGATGCCGCTCATCCGAGTTTCAGCTCTAAACTCCACGAAGGTTCCACCATCGCCAAGCGAGATATCGTATGATTTGCTGTTTCTTTTCATCCAATCGAGCACCGAACGACCTTCCGGCGTTTCGTCATGCAGCGAAGCGATCGCTGACCATGCGGCTGTATCATCGCCGTTTGCTTTCCCGACGGGGACAATTTCGCTCGCCATCCGGTTACCGAATGTAATCGTTCCTGTTTTATCTAGTATCATCGTGTTAATGTCGCCGGCGGCTTCGACTGCTTTCCCGGACATCGCGAGCACGTTAAACTGGGTGACCCGGTCCATCCCCGCGATGCCGATCGCTGACAGCAAACCTCCGATCGTCGTCGGGATCAAACAGACGAGCAGTGCGATCAGAACAGGAATCTCCAACTCGACGTCGACGTAGGATGCGATCGGACCAAGCGTTACGACAACAATAAGGAAAATAAGAGTCAAGCTGATTAACAACGTATTCAGCGCGATTTCGTTCGGCGTTTTCTGCCGCTTCGCGCCTTCCACTAGAGAGATCATCCGATCGATAAACGTCTCTCCGGGATCGCTAGTGATCCGCACCTTGATACTGTCGCTGACAACCCTGGTACCTCCGGTAACGGAATTGAAATCACCGCCCGCCTCCTTAATGACCGGCGCGGATTCCCCGGTGATCGCCGACTCGTCTACAGAAGCCAGGCCTTCAATAACTTCCCCGTCACCAGGAATCATCTCGCCTTGCTTTACGATGACAATATCCCCTTTGCGAAGCTCAGTGGAGGGAATCGTCTTGACTGCGCTGCCGACGACCTTGTTGGCTGTAATTTCTTTTTTCGTCTTCTTAAGCGTATCGGCTTGAGCTTTGCCCCTGCCCTCCGCCAGCGCCTCTGCGAAGTTGGCGAAAAGTACAGTGAACAGAAGAATCAAGAACACGGTCAAATTAAAACCGATACGGTCTTCCGAGTCGAAATATCCAGGGAATATCGTCATTAGCAGCACGACTAACGTACCGACTTCAACGACGAACATGACCGGATTTTTCATCATGCTGACAGGATTCAGTTTAATGAAGCTTGCTTTAATCGCTTGGAACACTATCGGTCCCGAAAATAAGCTTTTCTTACGTTTATCGTTCATTGCGGTTTCGCCCCGTTTCCATTAGCGGATAGTCAAATGCTCGGCGATCGGACCCAGAACGATGGCCGGCAAGAAGGTCAGTGCACCGATCAGAATGATGGTACCAATCAATAAGAAGGTGAATAACGCATTGTCCGTCCGGAACGTGCCGAGCGTCTCCGGCACCCATTGTTTGCGGTTCATCGAACCGGCAACCGCCAGCAATGCTATCATGGAGATATACCTGCCGAAGAACATGACCAGGCCAGTCGAGATATTCCAGAACGGCGTATTATCTGCCAAGCCCTCGAAACCGGAGCCATTGTTGGCTGCAGATGACGTAAATTCATACAACACCTGTGAAATTCCGTGATAGCCGGGGTTCGTAATCGCCCCTTTGCCCAGGTCGGTCAGGAAAGCGATCGCCGTCGGCGCGAGGATGATGAACGGATGCGTCAAAATGGCGATTGCGATCAGTTTCATTTCTCGGGATTCGATTTTTCGTCCGAGGAATTCAGGTGTCCGGCCGACCATCAAGCCACTGATGAACACGGCGAGAATAGCGTACATGAGCATGTTAACCAATCCGACACCTTTGCCACCGAACACGACGTTCAGCATCATTTCGGCAAGTGGGACTAAACCGCCAAGCGGTGTGAGCGTATCGTGCATATTATTAACCGTCCCCGTTGTCGCCGCAGTCGTCACGGTCGTAAATAAGGTAGACTGGGCAATGCCGAAGCGGACTTCTTTTCCTTCCATGCTGCCTTGCGACGCGTCGATTCCAAGCCCGCTCAGCAATGGATTGCCGCTTTTCTCAGCCGTATAGGCAATCGTGAGGAATACGAGGAACAAGATCATCATAGCCGAGAAGATCACCCAGCCTTGCTTCTTGTTCTTGGCAAATCTGCCGTACATAAAAGGAAGTCCGGCCGCAAGCGCCCACATCGATAAAATCTCGATGACGTTTGTAGTTCCGTTCGGATTTTCGAACGGATGCGCCGAATTCACTCCGAAAAACCCGCCCCCGTTCGTTCCCAGATGTTTGATGGACTCCAGCGATGCCACCGGCCCTATTGCGATTTGCTGAGTCACGCCCTCCAGGGTCGTTACCGACAAAGTCGGATCAAGCGTCTGTGGCACATGCAGGCCAACCAGCACCAAGGTGACAAGAATGGCCAGCGGGAAAAAAATTCTTATGTGTGCTTTAACAAAATCCTCGAAGAAATTGCCGAGCGTATTGCCCTTGGTGGTGATCCCTCTGACAAAAGCTACCGCAACCGATAGACCTGTCGCTGCAGACGTAAACATCATCATCATGATGACCGCCATCTGCGAGAAATACGTTAACCCGGTTTCACCGCTGTAATGCTGGAGATTCGTATTGGTCATGAAACTGATTACCGTATTCATGACGAGCGTCGGCTCCATATTTCCGATAGCGTTCGGATTTAATGGAAGTCCGTTTTGTACGCGCAGCAACACGAAACTGACGGCGACTAGCACGACATTGGTAAGAACGAAACTGATAGCGTATTTTCTCCAGCTCATCCCTGTCCTGTTTTTCAGCCCAATGATCCAAAAGATCGGTTTTTCAATTGGACCGAATATCTTGTCCGTTCGATTTGATTCGTTCGAGAATACGTGGTACATATAATTCCCGAGCGGTTTGGCAATCAGCATTAGAATGCCGATCACGATAACAATTTGTAGGATATCCATAGCCGTTCCTCCTCAAGACTCGATCGACTGCGCGAAGCATCTCTAAAATTTTTCGGGGTGAAGCAGAGCATAAACGAGATAAACGAACAAAATACCCGTGAAAATCAATATGACCGTCATGAGCGCTCACCCTTCTCGTCGATCGTTTTATCGCACCAGACTATAAAGCCTGTCACAAGCGCGAAGGAGACGAACAAGGTAAAAATCATCCAAAAATCCATCATCTCAACACGTCCTTTACGGTTATTCGGTAAAACGTCCGAGCCTAGCATATCGCGGCGTACCTTAATTTCCTTATTGTGGATAACTTTCGCCCGCAATATGTAATCTATTCTTATCGCTCTTGGTTCCGTGGGTTCATGGCTTCCTCCTAATCATGAAATCAAGTTCATTTTGGTTATAAACATGGAGGTATCTTACTCCCTGCTAATAAACTTGTAAATCGAATAACAGACTGAATTCACTTGAATTCGGATTATTTCGTTCATTTTTATAAAACTTATTTATGAAATCTTCGGATTTATGCGTAATACTCTATATTTCGAGCGTTTTTGATCATTTTTATAGTATTTTTACACCTTGGAATGGTTTATTTTATTCTTTTTTTACAGTAATCTTAAAGAGTAAGTGACAGAATTAGGACAGGCAGGAAGTGATAACATCGTGGGCAAAATACAATCTTTATGGATACCGTGGTGGTCATACGCAAGCATTACGCTGTTGATCAGTCTCATGACAGCCATTTTGCATCCGTTCATACTTGAAATCGATTTGGTGAATATATCGCTGATCTATTTATTTCCGGTACTCATAAGCTCCGTGTTTTGGGGGTTCCGCCCCGCGATCTACTCGGCAATCGTAGCGGTGCTGGCGTTCGATTTTTTCTTCGTTCCGCCAGAGCTGAGCTTTACTGTAGAAGATTTGCGTTATCTCATTTCATTTTGTGTTTACTTGGCGGTAGCTGTGTTGATCTCCAGTCTGGCGGCAAGGCTAAAACAACAATTGCTTTATTCCAAACAAAAGGAAGCCCAAACCGCCTCCCTCTATGCGCTTAGCAGCCAGATGAGCGCTCTTACTGACATCCACGCATTGCTGGATAACGTTTCTCGTCACGTATCGCAAAACATAGGTGCGGAGAGTGCGATTTATTTGCCAGACGAACGGAACAAGTTAGTCCTGACGCACCGCTCAGACGCTCTTAGTGATTGGGGACAGAGCGAGGCAGAAACTGTCATTGCGATACTGGCATTCGAAGACGGCGAAGCGGCCGGATACGGGTCGAATATTTTAAGATACTCTCAAGGTTATTATCTTCCTTTGAAGACCGAAGACCGTATATACGGGGTGCTGGCGCTCAACATGAAGGAATTGAAAAGCGGGCTCAAGACCGAGCAGCATCAGATGCTGGAGGCGATCGGTGGTTTAGCGGCTAGCGCCATCGCTCGTGTGAAGCTAGCCGAAGAAGCCAAAATCGCTCATTTATCGGCTGAATCGGAACGTCTTCGTACGGCTATTTTGGATTCCGTATCTCATGAACTACGTACCCCGTTAGCGGCGATTATCGGCTCGTCAACCAGCTTGATCGAGAGCGATCACCTTTTCACCTCGGAGGATCGGATGGAACTGCTCACCACCATTCGGGATGGCGCGCTTCGCATGAATCGTCTGGTCATCAACCTGCTCAGCATGGTGCAGTTGGAAAGCGGTATGTTGCGTCTGAGAAATAATTGGTGCGACGTAGAGGATCTGATCGGGGTTACGCTGGCTCAAGTCAAAGATTTTCAGGAACATCGAGCGTTGCGCGTGCAGTTACCAGATAACACTCCTATGGTGATAGGCGATGAAGTGCTATTGGAGCAAATGTTAGTTAATATCGTCAGCAATGCGATTAAATACAGTCCGGATTACAGCAACATCGACATTAAGGTGTGGGAGGATAAAGATAACCTTCATATCTCCGTCTTCGATCAGGGAATCGGGCTCAGCGAAGACGAATACGTACGAATCTTCGAAAAATTTTATCGTGCCAACGCAACCAAGCAAGTGACCGGTACGGGATTGGGATTGGCCATTTGCCAAGGAATTGCAGAGCTTCACGGCGGATCAATCTCGGGTCGTCGCAATGAACCGCAAGGAACCGTGATGACAATTAATCTTCCCTTGAAAAAACGGCACGAAATGTATACTATACCTGAGGAAAAGGAGAGCGATGAATATGAATGAACTAGGAGCTCGCATACTAATCGTCGATGACGAACCGCAAATTCGCAAACTGCTTAAGGTGACTTTACACGCACATCAATATACGATGCACGAAGCGGCTACCGGAGAAGAAGGCGTCCGGCAGGCTTCCTTAATTCATCCGGATTTGATTGTTCTCGATTTGGGATTACCGGATATTTCCGGCATGGAGGTTCTTAGGCGCATACGGGAGTGGTCGAGCGCTCCTGTCATTGTACTTACTGCCAAGGATAGAGAAGAAGACAAGATCTTAGCTTTGGATAGCGGCGCTGACGATTACGTGACAAAACCTTTCGGCATGGGAGAATTGGTGGCTAGAATTCGCGTTGCTCTTAGGCATGTAGCTAAATCGGCCAATGAGCCGATTCTCAAAATAGGCGAGCTTACCCTTGATCTGGCTCAGCGAATCGTGGAATTGAATGGAGAGCGTTTAAAGTTAACGCCTACTGAATATGACCTTCTGAAGATACTTGCCTCAAACGCCGGGAGAGTGGTTACACAGCGTCAGTTACTGCAGCAAGTGTGGGGTAGTAATCATAGCGAGTCTGAAAGCCACTATCTACGGGTATATATCGGGCATTTGCGTAAAAAGCTGGAGGAAGATTCTACTCAACCGAAATTTATTGTAACCGAGCCGGGAATCGGCTATCGCTTTCTTTCCAGGGATTGAAATGAATAAAAGATTCAATGAGAACCAAATAGAATTCAGACAATATAACCTGTTTTATCCGTTTTCATTATCCGCCAACGCAAAATATGACGAAATGACACGCTAATTTATATATCGCAACATTTTACAGAACAACTAGATAGGCATATGATAAATGACAAGCCACCTACGGCTTAAATGTATTCGCTGAATGCTTCCAAAGGAAGCAGCGGGGGAACCAAATGGGATATGTCTTAAGAGATATGTTCAGGGGTGAATCCGGTAGTTCGCCTACCGGTAGGGCGACTCTCTCGTCCGAATCCGACAGCTAACCTCGTAAGCGATCAAAGGGAGAGATTGTGAAATGTCCGTTCAACTGCTTGACCCTGCGCCTGAGATCGAGAGTCGATTACAAGTCTTCTTAATCCGAGAATTGGAATTGTTCACCTGGTTCGATGATCGGATCAACGGCTATCGAATCGAACTGCACTTGTCAACAAACGCGGGTCAGTTAAGAAGCGAAGAATCTATTGACGCCCGGGAGAAGCCGGCGGATTGGTGTACTTGGTCCTATCGATTTAGAAGAATCGTAGACTCTAAGGAACCGCATTCCGTCGATTGGCTCAGGGAGCAGTTCCCAGAAAACAGCATTCAAAGCAGGCTTCTCTGCCAGGCATTTGGAAAATTGAACAGCACTCCTGCCTTCCTTCGCAATGATCTGGAAATCAAGTCCGATTTATTCAAAAAAGCATGCAGTTATATTAACCTATTCTAATATCTCATGATAAAAAGGAGCAGCCATATGGCATGCTCCTTTTTATCTGCTCTATCGTATAACAGGACAACAGTCGAATACTTGTATGCTTCCCCTATGGTAGGTAAAAAAATAAAATAAAACTGTCTTTGTAAGGGGAAGCATAATAATCTTCCGACTGCTGTCATTGTTGTTGAGCTAAAGTTCACCGAATTCCTGTAAAACGAATAATTTGGAGTTTGAACAAAGTACGATGGGGTTACGCACGAGGTCAAAAGCCTCAAAAAGCCCATCAGGAGGTCGCTCTACTATGCAGTTTAAGGCACAAGACAAGCAAAATCAACTCATTGAAAACATTACCGTTCATCACTTGGTCATTGGTGTAGATATCGCTCAAGAAGTCCATGTTGCCCGCGCTGTCAGCTTTCGCGGGATTACTTTGGGCACGCCACTCGAGTTTGGTAACCATCGTGAAGGGTTTAATCTGTTCGCACGCTGTATCCAAGATCTACTCAAATCCCACAAACTTAGCAGTGTCGTCGTTGGTATGGAACCTACCGGCCACTACTGGTTTAGCCTTGCAAGTTGGCTCCTCGATCAAGGTATAGAGCCCGTTCTGGTGAATCCTCATCTCGTCAAAAAGAACAAAGAAAACCGAGATAATACACCGTCTAAGAGCGATCATAAGGATGCACTCGTCATTGCAGACATGGTCAAAAACGGGTACTACTCCCCTGTTCGTTTCCATCCTGAAGACTACGAGGAATTGCGTATTCTAATGGCAAATCGAGAGACCATTACCAAACGACTGAACGCTGCGGTTAATCAGATTCATCGCTGGGTAGATATTGTTTTCCCTGAACTTCGCCAGGTCTTTAAAATCCTTACTTGCACCAGTGCAATTGCAACACTTAGGCTCTTCCCTCTGCCCAAAGAAATCAGTCGGTTAACTATGGAACAAGTCCTTTCCGGTTGGAAGCAATACGTAAAGCGTCATGCTGGTGTTAAACGTGCTGAATTGCTCATTTCACTTGCTAAAACCAGTGTGGGTACCACTCAGGCACTCCACGCGTACAAGCTTCATCTTGGTCAATTGCTCGAAGAATATGACCTGGTCCAACGCCAACTTCAACAAATTGAGCATGAGCTCCGAACCATTCTCGAGCGCATTCCTTATGCACAAAAACTCCTTGAAATACGGGGCATTCATGTAACAAATCTAGCTGGTATACTCGGTGAAGCTGGCGATTTAAGCGGCTATGCGCATGGGAATGCTTTACTTCGTCATGCTGGACTAAATCTAGCGGAGGCAAGCTCAGGGAAATGGCGAGGAAAGATGGTTCTCAGTAAACGCGGCCGGCCTCGCTTACGTCATTTTCTTTATCTCATGACCATGAGTATGGTCATGACATTAGAGCGGCACATCGTTTCAATGTAGAGGAAAAGAAACTGAAGAAGATGAAGTCCATCATGAAATTATGCGCTAAAGTAGCACGAATGCTCGTAGCTTTAGCTAAAAACAATACTTCATACGAACCGTTTAAGGTATTCCAACAAGCAGCTTAACAAAGTCTCACCAGCTGATGCATTCGCAGGATGACAAGATGCACGGAGTATCGGGAGATGTTCAACAAAAGGGCTCGGACCCGTTCCGTTTGAAAGACCGACCTCCACCCGTGGTTAGATGTGACGAAGGAATGAAAGAGCTATGATCCGTTGAGACATGGGAGTGAGAATCGCTAGGGCGAAGTGGAGACGTGCGTATTATGGAACAATATGGGTGATCCAAATTCACCTTTATTTCCGCATGCCCAGTTCCCCCATTTCCCAGCCACCGGCTAACCATTTATCCTTTCTTCAATTTAACTACAGGATGAAATCCTGCGAATTCATGAGCCTGAGTGAGGATAATGAATCATTTCGAGGGAGTTGAATGACCGTTTAGCATAATCAAACAGCAGCCTAATCGACTGCTGTCTAGCTACTCATTAAATTTGTTATAAGTCTACATAAGACTTAATTCAACCATGCCCGTAACTTTGGAATGCGTTGTACGATAAGCCAATCCACGATAAGAGCAGTTAAGAATGTAACACCTACTGGAGGGATTAAAACGGCGAGTACGATGATAATAACTGCCACTCCGCTTTGTAATTTGGGATTGACCGGCTTTGTCGGCGCGCCAATGCCGGAACCCTTTGGCCGGCGGCGCCACCACATGACGAGGCCGAGTATCGAAGAGGCGGCAATTGCCATGCATGCAAGCAAACATATAATCAGATTGAGAACGCCGAAATATTTACCCTCATGGAGGGAGATTCCGATCTCTATCCATTTTGCCATTGTGCCGTAGTCACTGTATCGTAAAGATGAAAGCACGTTTCCGCTGTACTGATCCACGTGAATTGTAGCTTCATCATAGACGTTTTTTGGCCACACAGATATTGTGTAGACCCCATTGTCGTCTTGTGGAAGCGCAACGCTATACCCGTCAACGATTTTTTCCTTCTGGGCAATCGCGAGTATATTTTCAATAGGCAATGATGGTACGCCACTCTCGCTTGAACGCGGAACAGGTAAGTTCTCGGCGGCCCATGGCACCTGCATAATGTCTTTGGTCGGAATCGTTGATTCAGGTCCGCCCCACATTACGCCTTCCGGGTAATTACTATCGAAGGATGTTGCCGCCTTGTCTATGTATTTTCCGGTGAATCCGGACCAAGGGAGTCCTGTGATAACAAGCATAATGATAACAATACTAAGCCAAAACATCGGCACCGCGTGGAGATCTCGAATCGTGGTTTTCCGGCCTTTGCGGAGCCGCGGCAACAATACACCCCATATTTTGCTCGCGCCTCTCGGCCACCATAAATAGAGACCTGTTACCATGAGTACGATCGCCCAGCAAGCTGATAATTCGATAAGCTTATCGCCAATGGAGTTGTCTCCGGCCATCAGGCTGCCATGAAAGTCCCTAATACGCTGAGTAAAGGTCTTTGACGGATCCAAAGACCCGACAATTGATCCATCATAAGGATTAACGAAGACGATACGGTCGCCCTCCACACTGGATATTCCGACCTCAGCAGTACGGTCTTTGGCAAAAGAAGGCTTATAGGAAGTCAGTTCGGCTTCTGGATACTCCTTCTTTACGGCTTCTAGTTGATAGGAAGGAGATAACACGGCGGTTTGCTGTGCCTTAATGCGATATAAATGATGATACATCGCGTCATCGATCTGATCTTTAAATAAATAAGCGCCGCCAGTAATGGCCAGTATAATGAGAAACGGCATAAATATGATGCCGGCATAGAAGTGCCATCGCCATATTCTGGCATACAAACCTCGGCGTACCGGCTGCTTCACCGGTGAACTCTGTTCTTTAGTAGCAAGTTCCATATTGACTACTCCCCTATTTTACTTTTTCTATGATTGACTGGTTAGAGCCGCAGGCTAATCTTTCTCTCAGAATTGTCTTTCTTCAGCGAAACAATTGCTCTCCAATCTCCGTTCATTGGAAGATAAACCTTGGTATGATATTGGCCTAATCCGCTCCTTTCCATTTGCTCTTTCATCTTATGATTCATCCCGTGCATCGACATGGAAAGATTAATTCGAACACGGTCGACATCTACCGGATTGCCTGCTGAATCTTTAATCTCCATTTTATATTCATGGGCGGTGGTATCGCCGCTGTTCGGAGTGTCCTGTATGGAGACGGTCAGATCATCCAGGAACGGACTTGATGACAGCTTAGTACCGCAGCCTGCAAGCAGGATGACCAACATTGAAAGGATTGCCGCTGCATACCGTCTAATCCGCTTATTCTTCATGATGTTTTATACCTTTGGCTAATAAATTCAGCATGGATCATTAAAGCTAACCCCTCACAAGTTGTATTTGAGAACAGTCTAGCATGGGGACAATCCCTAACACATGACTAGAAAGAGCTATATTATAGCTAGCCATGTCCAAATTTTGAACAGATCCATTTGAAATAAAAAAACCGCCCGAGAGCGGTTTAATCTTCCATTAACGGTATAGAAACATCATTAATACTGATCATTTCTTGCTGGATGACTTTATAAAGCAAACTCATACTTATGATAAGGATAAAATCCATAAACAAGATTGTTTGGGCAGGAAATTCTTGAAGAACCATAACCCCAAGCATAGCTCCCATCATTCCGCCCATTACTCCGGAAAGCATACCATCCATTACGGCAAGTATGCTGTAATAAAACCCAGAAATAATACCGAGAAGCATACCGAAGAGTACGCCAATAACAGTCGCATAGAACATATGATTCAGTAATATTCCTGCCACCGTACCGACAACGAGACTAGAATTCATAGTGACCGTCATCGCTGCCATCATTCCTAGCATTTTACTCACATGCGCTCCGTTTGTACGGGCCTGTATTACAAAAGCAATTAATACCAGTAAAACAAAAACGATGGAGGAAATGCCCGTATTAATCGTGAAAGCAGACAATCCCGAGGAACCAGGTGCCGTAACGCTATGATCATGCGCAGATACAGGAAGTGCAGGAATCATCATGACGCAGCCCATTATTCCCGCTATTACTTTACTCATCCATGATTTCACTATTCAATCATGCCCCTTACTGTCACCAGATTTTTATCCGCCTGTCACTGAACCATTATATTGTGCATCAAAATCATCTAGAATGGCTCGAAAGAGTTACTTCAACCTTACATTTTCCATAAAAATAACAGCCGCTCATCATGACGGCTGCTGTTATCTTAATTTATGCAATTTGATCAATACATTATTTATATCCTCTTTCGTAAGCATATCTCGCCAGTTGAACCCGATTTTCCATCTGCAGTTTTTGCAGTATATTCTTTAAATGGTTTTTCACGGTATGCTCAGAAATATTTAAATTGTCCGCTATTTCGCGATTGGAGGATCCGCGGGAAACCCAGCCTAATATTTCTTGCTCTCTTGGCGTTAATGGATCCCTGTATACTTTAGGCGTATCCTTGTGAGCAAATTCTTGTAAAATACGCAGTGCAAGTTCTTTAGATAAAGGTGCTTCGTCAAAAATAACGGCTTTCAAATACTCATGCCAGGCTCCAGGATTTAAATTTTTAAGCAGATATCCTTGTGCGCCTTTTTTCAAAGCTTCAAATAAATGCGTGATATCGTCAGATACCGTCACCATAACAATCTTAACGTAGGGGAAACGAGATTTAATTTCTTTCGTTGCCTCTAGACCATCCATGCCTTTCATATTAATGTCCATTAAAATTAGATCCGGCATCCATATATCTGTGAGCCGAATAGCTTCTCCTCCATTCTCAGCCTCTCCCACTAATTCAAAAATAGGATTAGAACTAAGAATAACCTTCATGCCCTCGCGTGCATGCCTATGATCATCTACAATTAGTACCCGTAT
Organism: Paenibacillus sp. ATY16; assembly: GCF_003399985.2. Classification (NCBI taxonomy): domain Bacteria; kingdom Bacillati; phylum Bacillota; class Bacilli; order Caryophanales; family Paenibacillaceae; genus Paenibacillus; species Paenibacillus sp. ATY16. The sequence continues at coordinate 173,806 of NZ_NMOK02000023.1, forward strand.
TGGCTGCGTCATCGTATGGGAGCCTCCTATCTTCACCTCTCTATGTAATCTTTATTGTGCCTGAATTTATAATGCTTAACATGACTCGTTAGAGCTAAAGCCGGCCCTATATTTTGATAGTGTTCAAAAGTCTGTAACATCGCTCCGCACATCTAGCTCCATCGAGTCATTTTTTATAACTGGCGGGCTTTGCATAATAAATGAGGAGGACAGCAACAACAAGGAAACGATTGAGAGGTGAATAAATGGAATATGTTAAAGTCCGTCTCCATAAAACCTGCGAAAGTTCTCATTGTCTACCAAGACAAACGAACGCTTACGGATCTTAAACCCTTACTTGAAAAAGAAGGCTGCCTGGTAGAAGAAGCAAAAGATAGCCGTTCAGCTTTTGTTAAAATTCATCAGGCCAACTGCAGTCTCGTCGTACTCGAGGCAACTATTCCTTATCCGGATGGCACTCCTCTATGTTCCCTCATCAAGAACGAAAACGAGTTGCCTGTTATTGTATTAGCTAAGACTGATCAACAAATGGCAGAGAGCTTTCTGGCCGGTGCCGACGATTGTGTAATGATACCATTCAGTTACAAAGAAATGATTCTACGTATAAAAGCAATCATCAGACGCTATTCCATTAAGAAATCTGAAGCAGAGATTGAACTGGAGGATCTCATAAGATTTTCTCATCTGATTATTGAGCCTTCTGCCCACCGAATTCTTGCGGACCATATTCCTGTTAAATTAACCCTAAAGGAATATGAATTACTATCTTATATGGCTCGTCATCCTAATATTGTGTTAACGAAAGAGCATTTGTTTCATACGGTTTGGAAGCAGGAAACTCAAACGAATTACCGTACCATTGATACGCATATAAAAAGAATTCGGGACAAGCTGTCCAAAGTTTCGGTTGTCTCACGCAATATGATCCAAACGATTTGGGGAATTGGATATATCCTAAGGGATGTATAAAACTTGATGAAAGGAGAAATTTAAAATGATTTATTGGTTTGTATTAGGGGGGTTGTTTTTACTCGGCGGCGCTTATGTTATGCTAAACGGCGCAAAACTTGTACGAGAGGATAATGAAATTCAAGACCAGCTGTCGGCACATAAAGGGATAAACCACGAATAAGCTCGAAAGGGGCTGTCATTAGGACAGCCCCTTTCGCTTAGTTGGATTAGTTAATAGGCCAGACTTCAAGCGTTGTTCTGCCGGAATCCCTTCTTAAATTTACATTCCACCCCAACTCCGATGCCCTTTGCTTTAGAAATTTCAAACCGTAACTACCTTCCTTCCGAAATGGATTGCCTATGAATCCTTTTCCGTTATCCGAAATGAAGCACTTCCACCCTGTGTCTGAGGAATCAAGTCGTATACGAATATGATTGGCATCCACAGCATGCTTTTGAATATTATGTATGCCTTCTCTTATGAACTCAAACAGTCCATTCTGTTCTTTAACCGATAGATTCAACTCATTGATTGGCATATTGTACTCGATTTTCATAGAGGGGTCCAAATTCATTTCATTAATAATCTTGTATATGGAAGCATGACTTGGTTCAACAATGATTTCCGGTGATTGCTTTAAAGTGGTAATCGATTGCCGCACGTATTCGTTTACTTCTCTAACTGTCTTTTTTATCGATTGTAGTTGCTCCTCTTGTCCGTCGCTAAGTTTCAAATGATCCAGTTTGACGGACATCAAAAATAAAGACTGCGCAATTCCGTCATGCAAGTCCCTCGCCAAGTTTTCGCGTTCTTGAACGGCCGTCTGGAGTAACCTCGATTGATGAAGTTCTTCCTGAATTTTCTCCAATATTGCGAATAGTCGTGTGATGAAAATCAATGTAATTAAAAAGACAATTAAAGGCGACAGCCAGTTTCCTGCCCCCATTGAGATATAAGGCAATAAATATTCATGACGAATATACTCCCATAACCAGATGGTGAGCGAATGAATGATAAGTATCAACCATTTAATTTGCTTATACATTTTAGGTTTAACTCCTTGGCGAAATATCGTGTTAGATATGAATCTTACGTAGAAATGCAATACGGGAAGAAAGCTCTTCGGCGACAAAATTTAATACGTTGAAAAGGAAATGGTCTCCCCGTTAAGGATGATTTTTAACCTCCACCTGATAGTGCCTTCATTTTAACAAATCATATTCCGCTAAAAAATGGCTCGAAGGGGCTATACATTGCCTTCATCAATTCAAGTAGGCCACTTAATAAAAAGCCATATTCCGATTATAGTGTCTCATTCATGTCTCTTTACCACAAAAAACTGCCCTTTAGTATGAACGATTAACGATATGCTTCATAATTCCTCCTCAAAATAGTTTCTAGTAAATCATCACATATTGTAACTATCCTCCCTGTTAGCGCAACAAAAAAGCAGTCGATATCGGCTGCTACTTAATATTTCTCTGCGATATTAAGCTTCCGGCCTCTCTTGTTTATCCGGGTCTGTCCGGCATGTGTGCCGGAGGAATTGGTTTTTAAATTCAATCCAGCCAGCTTCGTGATCTGCTTGGGATGACGGTACTTGCGAATGTCTCCCACCTCTGCGAGAAAGCGATTGCACTTAAAGAATATGAAAGAAAAGTACATTCTTATATACAAGTTAACATTCTGATAGATTATCTTGCATACTCTCTAGCTGCTGGGTCATTTCATTTAGTATATATGGAAATACATGCACATCGAGGATCAGTGGACAAACATGCCTTATTAATAGCTTAGATAGGAGGAGTAGAATATATGCGAGAAGTCATTATTATCGGAGGAGGACCTTGCGGACTAGCAGTCGGAATGGCACTTCAAGAAAGAGGAATCGATTATTTAATTTTGGAGAAAGGGGCAATTGCCAACTCCATCTTGTCGTTTCCGTCGAATATGCGGCTGTACAGTACAAGCGATCGGCTGGAAATCGGGAATATCCCTTTTCTTTCCGATGAAGATCGGCCATTGCGTAATGAGGTTTTACGCTATTATCGTACCGTAGCCACTAGGATGCAAATGAATATATTAACGTTTCACCGGGTAACCGAAGTAAATAAACTTCAAAATGGCTACTTGGTCCAGGCAGTGGACCATCTCGGCCGTGTAGCACAGTTCGAAGCTCGCCAAATTGTTATCGCAACCGGTATTTATGATCATCCACGGTTAATGGGCGTTCCTGGTGAACACATCCCCAAAGTGCATCACTATTACACTGAGGGACATTCCTATTCGGGTAGATCCGTACTTGTCGCCGGAGGAAAAAATTCTGCAATCGAAGCAGCAATTGACCTGTACCGCAACGGTGCAAAGGTTACGCTTGTTCACCGTGGGGCTACAGTTTACCAAGGGATCAAGCCTACATTATTGCTTGATATCCGAAACCTGATTGAGAAGGCCGCATATCCTTCTATCCCGAATCAGCCGTTTCCCGCATCGAGGATGATGCTGTGCATATTAAGGGGGCTGCCGGGGTAACGAAAATTCAAAATGATTTTGTCTTCTCTCTTATTGGTTATCAGCCGGACCTCGATTTGCTTGAAAAAATTGGCGTCCAGATAGATCCCGAAACGAAATCACCGAGCTTTGATCCTGAAACCTATGAGACTAATATTCCACGTATTTTTATTGCCGGTGTAGTTGCTGGCGGTATTACGAATAAAGTCTTTATTGACGATGGCAGGCTTCACGGTCTAAGGATTGCTGCAAGGATTTGAACGCTTATTGACCGTAAATTCTTAAGGCAACCTCACTCGAACGGGATCTTTAATAACGCAAACAACCGCCCTTTGGCTATGGGCGGTTGTTGTAAAAGATTAACTAATTGAAATCCGAACGATATTTATTTCTTTAAAGATTTCGTTAACGCATCCAGATTGCTGTACATGATATCGATATAATCAATGCCTTGCTTAATATCTTCCTCCGTTAATCCTTCAATCGGATTCAGAACATCCGTCTCCGCTCCCAATTCCTTGGCAATCGTATCCGCAACCTTTGGACTTACAAGCGTCTCGAAAAAGATCGTATGAACGTTGTTTTGTTTGGCGAATTCCACGACATTAGCCATTTCTTCGGCGCTAGGCTCTTGCTCGGGCGATAAGCCCGCAATCGGAACCTGAGTTAGGCCATATTGCTTGGCCAAATACCCAAAAGCGGCATGCTGCGTAATGAAGTCTTTTCTTTTCACTTCCGCCAGCTTCGTTTTATAAGCCTCGTCGAGCTCTTTCAATTTGGCAATGAATGCATTCGCATTGTTTTCATAATCTGTTGTATTGGCCGGATCCGCCTTGACAAGTGCATCTTTTATCGATTTCACTTCATCTTGAGCAAGTACAGGGCTTAACCACACATGCGGATCCAACGTCGATTCATGATCATGCCCTTCTTCCGCTTCGCCTTCATGCCCATGCTCATCCTCTTCTTCTACGCCTTCCATCAGAGAAATACCGGCACTAGCTTGAACATCGACTCTATCCGGATTTACGGTACTTTTTAGTGCAGAGTCCACCCATTCTTCAACAATACCGTTGTATACAAATACATTGGCATCCTGAATAGCGGCCATATCCTTAGCGCTTGGCTCCCAGTCGTGCGGTTCCACGCCAGAAGGCACAAGTCCAACCACATCCGCATGATCCCCCGCTATTTGCTTCGTAAATTCAACCATCGGGTAAAAGGTAGCGACTACCTTCAGCTTCTCTCCGGATGACGCCGCCGACTCAACAGGCGTGGCCGCAGCGTTATCCGCATTTGCCGCAGTATTTGCAGCTTGGTTTGAGTTTCCGCAGCCCGACAACAGCAAGGCAGGAAAGGCCGAAATGACTAATGTTTTTTTCATCCAACTTTTCATGATTATAACTCTCCTTTTTTCTAAATAAATTTATTGATAAGTGTAAAATTTACGCTTTGATTCCGTATTTCTCACCCGGCTTCGAGCACGCAGCGTTGTCTTTTGCACCAGTACTCCCACACCTAGAATGATAAGCAGAATAATGGCGATCGTGCCTCCCGGAGGCGTGTTTAAATGATAGGATGCCGTAAGGCCCGAGAATACGCCTACAAGCCCGGCTGCGCATGCAATTCCGATTGCGGCGCTAAAGCTTACCGCTATTCGGACAGCAAACGCCGCAGGGAGAATAACAAGCGCCGAAACAAGCAATACCCCTACAATCGGCATGGCGGAAGATACGATCATGCCGGTCATGATGCTGAATAATAACGAAATCCATTTCACCGGCAGCCCATCGGTTTTGGCCGTTTCTTCATCGAAAGAAATCTGATAAAGCGGTCGCCGGAAAAAAAAGAAGAAGATTGCTCCAACCACCGCTACCCCTATCATCTGCCATAAATCCGCCGTATTAACCGCAACAACGGATCCGAATAAGTAAGAGGATAAGCTTTTGCTTGTTCCTTTGATCAAGCTCATAAGTACAACGGCGCTTGCCAGACCGCTGACCATAATAATGGCGACGGAAACTTCGCTGAAGGATTTATAGGAACGTCGAACATATTCAACCGCAATTGCGCCCAGCATAGCAACAATAAAGCCAGCAATGGAGGGGTTTATATGCAGATAGGTTCCTGCAGCGACACCGGCAAGCGAAACATGAGACAGCATATCTGCAATTAAAGCTTGACGGCGGAGCATGAGATATACGCCTAAAGTCGACGCGAGAATAGCTATTATTCCGCCAGCCCAAAATGCCCGCTGCATAAAGTCGTAGTGCAGCATTTCCATGCGCCTTCCTCCTTTCTCGTCAGTTCAATCGTCCGGTCAAGGAAGGAGCCCGCTTCGGACAACTCATGCGTCACAATAATGACCGTACGGTTGTACTGCGTAACTTGACGACGCATTTGTGTATAAAAGGACGTACGGCTCTGCAGATCCATTCCGGCAGTCGGCTCATCCATAACAAGCAGTTCCGGCTCTCTTGCCATAGCTCGCGCGATGCAGATCCGCTGCTTCTGCCCGCCTGACAGTTCGCCAATCTTGCGTCCCCTCATCTCCCACATTCCGACATCTCGCAGCGATTTTTCCACGATATCATGATCTCTTGGTTTCAATCTCCTCAGCCAGGAACCCTCTGCATACCTACCGGATCTAACAAATTCATGCACCCTGCTTGGGAAGCCGCTATTAAATGCGACGATATGCTGCGGGACGTAACCAATCTTTAGCTTGCTTCCATCCGGGTTGTGGCCTTGAAGTTTAACCTCTCCTTTTTGTGGACGAAGCAAGCCTAAGGCCAATTTTAGCAAAGTGGATTTAGAAGAGCCGTTTGGCCCTGTAACCGCAACAAATTCACCTGCAGAGACCTGAAAGGAGACATCCTCCAGACAAGGCACGTCCGTATAACCAAATTCAACCTTATCCATCGTTAACAGAACCATGATCTTTCATTCCTTCCTTGTATTATTGCTGCATGATCTGCAATACCCATAGTATCTGATGCTGATGGTTTCAAACCCGTTAGGCATACCAGAAACTAAAGGTAAATTTCCCTCTTCGAATGGGATTACTTGACCACAATGCAAGCAAATGACCTGCCGTTCAACTTCTTTATCCCGGTTTAAGCAGGCTTTAAATCTAGCACCATCCTGCAAATAAATTTGGTCCAATATACCAAGTGCAAGCAACATCTTCAGATTCCGATACACCGTATCATAACTAATGTCCGGATGCGCGGACAGAAGTTTCAAATAGATCTCTTTAGCGGAGCAATAGTGACCCGTGCTGGCAAAAATTCTTGCAATAGACTTTCTTTGTTCCGTTAAACGTAATCCTTGGCGGTTCATTGCTTCAATAATATGTTCGTAAGAATTATGCAACAACAACCCGCCCCTTATAAGTAATAATTACAGTTAACAAACAAAAAAATAAAACACTCTAAATCGTAATGTTTACGTTTTGTAGTATAGCAGGTAAACAAACAAGTATCAATATGTTCTTCGAATCTTTTAATGAATTTTGCCTCTGCCATGTCACGGATGGCAAAGGCAATAGACGTTTACTTCTTTTCCAATTCGGTAATATCCCCAAAATAGGGGTAGACGTACGGATCTTTTGGAGCATGAATCGTAGTTACTTTTCGGGTGTTTAACACAATAATTTCATTTCCATTGTATTCCTTCAGGCCAATGTCGCCCGTCAAGGTTATCCAGGTATCCTTGCTTAGGTCAGCCGCTTTGCTCCATTCTGCCATTATTCCGTAAGGCTCAGCATCCGCCGTACAGCAGGACACGGCCATACGGGAAACGGCAAACTGGTTGGCGGCCATGTTTTCTTCCCGATAAACAAAACCGCTCAAGACAACGGTTTTCCCAATAAAATTATGCCTGTACAGATCTAGGGTTGAGATATATTCAAGAAATCCTTCATCCTTCACTGTAATTACATCTTTGGTGTATAATATTTTACCGAGATCCGAAAAGTCCTTTGTATATTCATCATACGGAAATAGATCGTCAAGGCTCGGCTTGGACGTTGTATTAGCTGTAGAAGATCCCATGCCTGATGTATTCTGAACGGGTTGAGTCTTTTCAGTTGCAGCCTTCGCAGAGGGTACTGAAGCCTTCTTGATTGGCTGCTGTACGTTTTTGACAGTCAGGTTCATTCCCTTCACCGACGCTACATCGCTTCCCATAATTTTGTCGGGAAATAGAAACCCGAACAAAAGCGGAAGCAGAAACACGCTGTAAATAGCCATATTTTTCGGTAAAGAACGGGTTGGCTCGTGTCCACAGTCGCAGTCTGCGTCATGCTCGTGCTTATGGTCAGAACTTTGTAATGCCATATATACATAATAAGCGGCCAGTAGAAACAACGCGACTGCCGAATATTTAATATAAGGCATCATTCTAGGCGCCAAGTAATATTGCAGCTTATCCATTTTGACCAAATGAACGACATAGAAAGAAAATCCTCCAAGAATAACCGCGCGAATGATATGATGCACAGCTATATGCCTCTGTTCCTCCATTAACAGTTCCTCCAATCCTAATCCTGTAAGACAGACGTTACCAAAAAAGCTTCTGAACAAGCATGGAACCAACCGGAACAATAATGACGAGCAAAGCAATAATCAGCACGACAAACCTCGCCTTAAATATAGAAAGCAGCATCAAGGTTCCCTTCATATCAATCATTGGCCCGAATACCATAAACGTTAAAAGCGAGCTTGCTGAAAATGTGCCAAGGAACGAAGAAGCGACAAATGCATCAGACGTTGAACACAGGGAAAGGAAGAAGGCAAAGCCCATCATAAATAGATGGGATGTATACTCTCCTTGGCCAACGACTAGCAGCTCCGAACGAGGGATAAAGCTTTGAATAAGCGCTGCAAGTATAGAGCCGAATATGACATACTTACCCATATCGAAAAACTCGCCGCCCGCATGTCGTATCGCTTCACTAAACTTTCCGGTCTTTTTCGTGACTCGAAGTACTTTTAGAGGATTTGAAGCATTCATCGTATCCTCCGCCGTTTTCATTGGATTGCTCTTTACAAAAAAGTAGACAATAAGAGCAATAATTAAGGCTACAACCACCGCTAATCCCATTCGGGCATTTACCATCTCTGGTCTGTTGCGAAAGGCGACATAAGTAGCCGAGTAGACGATTGGATTTACGATTGGACCTGCAAGTATAAAAGCAACTCCCACATATAACGGCATTCCTTTGGCCATCAGTCTTCTGACTACCGGGATGAGACCGCACTCACAGACGGGAAACAAAATCCCCAGCAAGCAGGCGATTAGAATTCCCAGCAGCGGATTTTTAGGTATGAAGCGGCGAATCCAAGCTTCTGGTATAAATACATGCATCAGAGAGGATACGGCTACGCCAAGGAGCAGAAAAGGCAGCGTCTCAAGAACGATGCTGATTAGCATCGTCTTGAATGTGCTAATTCGAGTTGAGTTGAGTATGACATCCGGGTTTAGCCATTCAGGATGAAGACCAATACCGACTACAAGGGCTATTGCAATTATGTAAGTATACTCTGGTCTCCAGGACAATATGGTTTTCTGATTCAAGTGAACCTCCATCTATTCGTAAAGATTACTAATACATTTCAATTATATGAAGATTAAAGGCAGTTGACAATCTTCTTTTCTTAGGCAGCTCGAATTCCAGACATCCGCTACCCAGTATCTGCCGCTGTATACCTCCTTTGGCCCTATAAACATTATCCGGCTATCTGCTGATCATGTGCTCAAACCAATTATTGTCAATTGGCTGATCAAAATAATGCGTATAAAACAACGCATATGCCGTTCACTGGCATTGCTCGCACAAGCCGTATATTTCAAAACGATGATACAGTATTTTGTAATTTTCAGGTAAGTGAATCAGGCGCTCCAAGGGGCAATTTTCAATGGGAACGATACTTTCGCAACCTTGACAAATTAAATGGTGATAATGATGACTATTGCAGCTGGCTTTAAATTTCAATCCGCTGTCCATAAAGTAGAATTGTTCCACCAGTCCTAGTTGTTTCAAAATTCGCAAATTACGATATACGGTATCAAAACTAACGCCAGGGAATTTCTCAATCATTCGAACGTATATGTCTTTTGGCGACATACAGCCTTCATGTGCGATAACGATTGCCAACAGAGTTTGGCGCTGTTCCGTGATGCGGTACCCATTGCGCGACATCACTTCGAGCATTTCATTGATTTGATTATTAGAAAGCACGCCTTATCTCCCTTCCCTTCAACTAACCAATCGAAATTAACTTGACTAACCCTCATTTATCCGTAATTATTACATTTAGTATTAAGTTAGCAATTACTAGATTGTAAGTCAATATTAAACCCCGCTGCTTTGACATAAGACGATCTTCTGACTACAATTGGATAAATCGTAAAACTTACGTTTAAAGGAGGAATAGATAACTATGCAATCAAAATCCATTCTTATGCTACCGGACAAAGTCAATCGGCACCGACTTTTTGGTTCCGTAGATCCTGTCCTGGGCAATAAACCTACTACGAAGGAAAGAATGGCCGACCTGCAAAATAAAAAGGACGATTATTTGTTTCATATTGATCATGTCGGTATTAGCCGAGTTAGACATCCGATTCAAATACATTCGGAAACGTCCCCTGCTATCCAAACAAGTATTGCAACCTTGGAATTAACGACAAGTCTGCAACGGGAATCGAAAGGAATAAACATGAGTCGATTGACGGAACATCTGGAGTCCTATCGCCGGAAGGGGTTGACTGCCGATCTGTCTCTGCTGTGTCATTTCGCGCAAGAACTTGCCGAATATATGGAGGAGAACCGAGCTGAAATTACCCTTTCATTCCCATGGTTTTACGAACGAACAGCCCCTGTATCGGGGTTAACAGGATTGAACCACTCTGACGTGAGCATCAAGGTTGCGTATGAAAAAGGGAGGCCGTTTACAGCCACTGTAGGCTTACGAGTAGCCGTGACAACGCTCTGCCCATGCTCCAAAGAAATTAGCGAATACAGCGCCCATAATCAACGCGGCGTCGTATCCATGTCCGTTGTGATTGATCCCGGAACATCGTACCAGCATGACTGGAAAGTCATTCTCTTGGATGCTGCCGAATCCAACGCCAGCAGTCCTCTCCATCCCATACTAAAGCGTCCAGATGAAAAAAAGGTAACGGAAGGCGCCTACGAGAATCCCCGTTTCGTGGAAGATATGGTTCGCCTTGTAGCCGCAGACTTGTATGAAATGGAAGACGTACAGGCTTTTACTGTTGAATGCCGTAATGAGGAATCTATTCATCTTCACGATGCCGTAGCCTCAATCACTTACGACAAGCGGAAAACCGTGCACTGATGGTTCTCATTTTCCCAGAATGGCTTACATTATGGATCGCTGTACGAAGTGATACTGGCGCGGCAATTATGGTGATATTGAACAGCATGAGACTTTTAAAGCTAAAAACAAACCTATCAGGAGGTCAAAATTAGTTGGAGACAATTCCGGTATATGTGCTTTCGGGTTTTTTAGGCAGTGGAAAAACAACTCTTCTAACAAAAATGCTTGATTATTATTTGCAGCAGAACATGAAGCCAGCCGTCGTCATGAACGAAATCGGCGATGTGAATTTGGACGGAATGTTGGTCGATGATAATGTACCCATGGCCGAAATGCTTAACGGATGCATTTGCTGTACCATACGAGATGATTTAAGCAAGGGCCTGCTGTCCATTGTAAGAACGGAGCAACCAGATGTTATTATTATCGAATCTACCGGCATAGCCAACCCTTTAGAGCTCATTGAGGGGATTACCAATACTTCTCTTATTGTCGGGATTGAACTGCAGCTTGTAATAACGGTGGTCTCTGCACCTCATTTCTTGGACGCGTCCCGTGGACCAAAAGGTAAAACCGTTCGATTAATGCAAGAACAAATACGGTGCGCAGATCTAATTCTGATAAATAAAACCGATTTAATAGTACAAACAGATTTCGATGAAATGAACAATTCTCTCCGGGAATTGAACCCTAAAGCAAGAGTCGAGGAAACAATAAGGTGCAACATCGAAATCGATTCTCTGATGCAAATGACAAGCAATAATAAGCAAACTCCTGCCTCCGAGCAGGAGATACCGAAAAATAAGCCGTTTCATATCCTTTCCAATCGCGGCCAACACCATCATACCCACAATCATGTGATGGTCTCTACGCATTACTTCGAACAACCGATAGATCAACATAAGTTTGAAGAACTGTTTGGTCAATTGCCGAAAGAAGTTTATCGTGCCAAGGGCTTCCTCCAGTTTACTAATAGTGATCATCGCTTTTTATTCCAGTATGCTTATCGGGAACTGGAGATTGTCAAATTTGATACAAAACAAGAGGTTCAAAACGTCGTTGTTTTTATCGGTGAACATTTCGATAAAGAACTAGTGGCTCAGGCAATACGTGAACTTGCATCAGGGGAAGGAGGTGAATTCCTATCATGATTATTACATCAACCGCAAGAGACGCTATTCAGGTGTTGCTTGACCAACACAAAGTCAATGGATTAAGGGTTGTTTCTGAAGGAATGGGCTGTAGCGGACCTAAAATAGGGCTTATTCTAGAGGAATTAGATCAAGAAGAAATTACGAGCATAATTAATGGTATACCTGTTGCAATAGAAAGACAAATCAGAAAAGAAAGCAAAAAGATAAAGCTTGATGTTAAAAACGACCAATTGGTTATGTTGGGAACGGATAGCTGCTGCTGAACTTATCTCTCTGGAAAAAGCCCCTTCAACATCATTCCCGCTATAGGAATGACTCGAAGGAGCTTATCCTTGTCACGATATCCAGAAACAGTCCTTCGCTGTCCAGCTCCACAAAGTCAAGGTGTTGTTGTCCCATGCATCTGGCCGTCTTTATAGATCTCTCTCATCACATGGCGCAATTCCGGTATGATAATCCGGCTCGTTGCAAGCCGAACGGCACCCGTGGAACCAGGCATCGAGAATACGGCCTTTCCCCTGCACACGCCTGCGATAGCTCGGCTCAATATCGCTGCCGTTCCAATATCCTCGGCATAACTCAAATAACGGAATAGCTCGCCAAACCCTTGCAATTCCTTATCCAGCAAATCTCTTACCGCTTCGTATGTTGTATCCCTGAAAGCGATACCCGTGCCTCCATTAAGCAGAATGGCTTCCACGGCTTGGTTCGCAACTCCGTTTTGGATAGCCGATTGAATATCTGAATACTCATCCGGAACGATTTGGTATGCACATATCGCAAATCCCGACGCTTCTAGGAGTTCGCGTAGCAGCCCGCCGCTCTTGTCCGACTCCGGGGTCCTAGTGTCCGACACGGTAATAATCATGCAGCTCACTGATTGGGGGCTTTCATTTCGATGCTGCTCAACGGATGTTTCAATCAATCGATTCTCTCCTTTAAATGCATCTTTAATCGTAAAAGATGGCAATACCTATCCCGTCATTCGAGTCGACACCAGCTCAGCCTCTAATCCGTTCTTTACAGGGAAGCAAAAAATAGCCGATAAAGGCGGCCGAGTAGATCGATTCAAACAGCGGGTCTCACAAAAAAATAACAATTCCACCAGTCAGCTAGGCGGAAAGCGTCAAATAAAAAGGGGATGTCCCATCGTCATTTTCATGACTTCTGGGATACCCCTTTCATTTAACGAGTTTCTCGATGAATCGTGTACTTTTTTAGACGCGGCGAATACTTTCTAAGTTCAATTCTTTCGGGAGTCGTACGTTTGTTTTTGCTTGTTGTGTAATTGCGATCTCCACATTCCGTGCAGGCAAGCGTAACCGTTACTCGCATATACAGTTCCCTCCTTTCCTTAAGATCCGGCCTACATTATTTAAACTGCTCTTCCATTTGCACGTCCGATTGATTAGGGAACTCGTCATGCAGCAAATTCCAATCCATCATTAATTCATCACCAGTCAATAAACATTGATCTAATTCGTTTGTGATAGCCGAGCGGTTCAGATCAAGACCGATAAATACAATTTTGTTCACTCTATCGCCGTATGGCTCGTTCCAGGATTCAGCAATGGATGGATCCTCAAGCAATAGCTCCTTCTGCTCCGCTTCCGAAAGCGCCGCAACCCATTTACCTGCCGGTCCGAACTGGATAGATGGCCCAGCCTGGCTGATGTTCTGTGCCATATCGTTGCGCGTGGCGAGCCATACGATTCCTTTCGCACGTACAATTTCTTCCGGCCATTCACTCATCCAGTTCATTAATCTTTCCGGATGGAACGGCTGTGCCCGTTCGTATACAAAGGAGGAAATGCCATACTCTTCCGTCTCCGGCGTATGATGCTCCTTCGCCATTTCCTGCATCCAGCCTGCTGATTGGCTGGCCTCATCGAAATTGAACAAGCCGGTATTTAAAATCTCAGCCGGATCAACTTGACCACGGTTGGAACGAATAAATTTGGCGCGAGGCTGGAGACTCCGAAGCACCGTTTCCAGCTCCTCCAGCTCTTTCTCTTCAACCAAATCGCATTTATTAAGAATCAATACATCACAGAATTCGATCTGATCAATAAGCAGATCAACGACTTCTCGAGTATCATCCTCAGCAACCTCCTGCTTCCGGTCGAGCAATGTCTCGCCGGAGGAGAAATCGTTCCAGAAACGATAAGCATCTACAACGGTAACCATGCAATCGAGCTTGCAGAATTGGGTAAGATCAATGCCCTGCTCCTCATCAATGTAAGAGAATGTCTGCGCCACTGGCACTGGCTCACCTACACCAGTCGATTCGATTAGAATATAATCAAAGCGCTGCTCCATAGCCAATCGCTCCACCTCTCGAAGGAGATCCTCCCGAAGCGTACAGCAGATACAACCATTGGACATCTCAACCAACTTCTCGTCGGTGCGCGACAGTCCCCCTCCACCTTGAATCAAATCCGCATCAATGTTAACCTCGCTCAGATCATTCACGATTACAGCAACTCTCATGCCATCCCGGTTATTCAGAATATGATTTAAGATCGTTGTTTTTCCCGCTCCTAAATATCCGCTTAATACGGTTACAGGCAGCTTTTTTTCAAAACTCACTATAGACACCTCGTTGTTTAATTGTAATATTTACGTTTAATTAATTGTAACAATTACTATTAATTAAGTCAACACTTCTGAACTGCATAAAAAAATGGAGAGCGCATATGCTCCCCATTTCCTTTATTGACACTCTTCGCAAAGGCCATAAACTTCAAAACGATGACGCAATATTTTAAAGCTGCCGGGTAATTTGACACCAAGATCCATTGGACAATCGTCAAATGCAAGTGTTTTTTCACAATTGACACATATTAAATGATGATGGTGATGGGTATTACAGCTTTCCCTAAATTTGAGTCCGCCATCTATAAAATAAAAATGCTCAAGTACACCCATCTCGCTTAACATGCGAAGATTCCGATAAACCGTGTCGAAACTGACATTAGGATAATATTGAGATAATTGGTCATATACATCTTTCGGCGACAAATAACCGTCATGGTCGACAAATATTTGAGCTAATCTTTTTCGCTGCTCTGTAACTCTCCAGCCATTCCTAGACATCGTGTTGACCATTTCCAGTACTTTGCTGTGTTTATCCATAAGATTCTGTCCTTTCGCCTGACTTATCTATTCCTTAAGCATACCAAAAAAACAGAAAAAGTTTCAATACAATAACAGAAAAGCAGTCCAAAACCTGTTGAACAGATCCCGAACTGCCTTCCTTGTTTTGCTATGGCTTCTGAGCGCTTATAAATAAAGGCTCACATTGAAGCTTTACCTCTTGCAATCCATGCATCAATTTGGTTTCTTTGTCACATGTTGTCATATTAATGAAACCAGCTGCCTCTAATTCCAACGCCACCTCGTTATACAGCAACCTTGAATATGGATTTCGTTTGGATATCCCCTGACGCTTGATTTTAGCCTGTCGATGAGGTTTTCTCCCACTTGAAAGCTGCGATTGAGCGAACGGGAATAAATTTCTGGCATTCCAGTCGCCGTCCCAGATCAAAACCCGTCCACCAGACTTCAACACTCGTCGCCATTCCTTAAATACAGCTTGCCGACTATCACTTAAGCTGCCCAACAGGTTGCGGCAAACCATTACATCAAAGTGTTCTGCATGAAAAGGAAGATCCTCGGCGAATCCGTAAACAAAAGAGCAATCAAGACCCATTGATTTTGCTCTAAGCTCTGCAATGCGAAGCATTTCCTCTGAGAAATCAAGTCCCGTTACCCGATGTCCTAATTGTGCCAGATGAATAGCCAAAAAACCGGAACCGGTTGCTACGTCGAGTATTTGAAGCTCCTGCTTATTACCAAGCATAGCTTGCAGCTTTTGTTGCCACTGCTGCTGATACTCTAAAGCATTCATTAGTTTATCCATTCGTCTCGCATACTGCTGAGCACGATTATTCCAGCTTTCCCGCATTATCGTATTCATCTCTTTTAGAACCCTGGCAATGGATCCTTTAATAATCGCCAGTTGCTTTCCATTTCTTCGTCAGACAAGAGGGCTGCATCCAACGAACTAGTAATGGCATCCTTATCCAGCGCAATACCAATAAATACAAGCTTGGTCACCCGATCTCCCCATTTATCGTCCCAGTCCGTAGATTTGGGATACTCTTCTCCGAAATAAACACGTCGTTCATCCTCTGATAGCGAAGCAACCCATAAGCCAGCTGGCGACAACTGCCTCGATACGCCAGCTTGACTGAAGGATATGGCCATATTATTACGAGTCGCCAGCCACAAAAGCCCCTTGGACCGCACGATCTCCTTAGGCCATTTCGCCATCCATTTCAGCAGACGCTCTGGATGGAACGGAATTTTACGGTGATACACAAAGGAAGAGATTCCATATTCTTCTGTTTCTGGCGTGTGATGCTCCTTCTGAAGCTCTTGAATCCAGCCTGCGGATTGGCTTGCTTTCTCAAAATCAAAAAGCTGGGTATTAAGAATTTCCTTGGGATCGATCTTCCCATGGCTGGAACGAATCATTCTCGCCCCTGGCTGGAGTCCCCTAAGAGCAGTCTCAAGCCTAACGAGCTCTCCCTCGCTGACCATATCGCATTTATTAATAATTAATACATCACAAAATTCGACCTGGTCGGTAAGCAGATGCACCACATTTCTTGTATCTCCTTCTCCTGCCTCTTGATTGCGATCTGCCAATGATTCTCGAGATTGGAAATCCTGCCAGAAATGATAGGCATCAACTACCGTTACCATGCAATCGAGCCGTGTATACTTCGAAAGATCAATGTTCTGGTCCTCATCTACATACGTAAAGGTTTGAGCAACCGGCAATGGCTCGCCAATCCCTGTCGATTCGATCAGGATATAATCAAATCTCTTCTCCAGTACAAGGCGTTCCACTTCCTAAAGCAGATCATCCCGCAGCGTGCAGCAAATACAACCATTGGACATTTCCACCAGACTCTCTTCTGTCCGGCTTAAGCCGCCGCCGTCTCGAATAAGATCGGCATCAATATTGACTTCACTCAGATCGTTCACAATAACCGCTACCCTCAATCCTTCTCTATTATTAAGAACATGATTAAGGATGGTTGTCTTGCCGGCACCTAGATAACCGCTTAGGACCGTTACCGGGATTTTGTCATCATGAGATTGTAAGCTCGTATCCATATTGTTGTCCTCCTTGAATTAATGCTGCCAACCGACAAGCAGCATAATGATGATTGATGATACTATTGAGGTGACCATTTGTTTTCCGGCTAGAGAGAAAGCAAACGTAAAGCCAAATTCTTTGCGTACGGTCCACAAAGTAACGAGACATGCGGTGAGCGTGGAAGCCAAATAGACCAGCACAAACAATTGTCCTGCGCTCATGGCATCCAGAAGTGCTCCTTCGCTGTGATTCAATACAAGCAGACCGTCTTTTCGAAGAATCGAGAAGATAATCGCGCTTGCTGCTTCCTCGGGAAAATGAAGCCATTGCATAAATGGCGCTGCTAATTTAGAGAGCCCGTTCATCCATCCTGCTATTTGCAGCACGGTTGCAATGAAACAAATAAGCAGAAAGATCGGCATCGCTTGCAAGATAAATTGTTTGACAACCGTATGGACTCTCCAGCTAACTGCACGCCACTGAGGTTTTTGAAGAAAGGTTTTGGATATATAGTACTCGCTTGGCTGCAACGTAGACTTCCGGTTCCAAATACGGTTATGTATGACGCCTACGATTCCTAATGAGAAAATATAAGGCAGGAACAGCAAAGGATAACCGGCCGAACTAAAGATAGACAATGACGCCCCGATCTGATAGCTGCAAGCTGAACCAAAGGTAATCATGGTTACGCATGATTTGCGCGTGCAGGCGCTGCAGGCACGGCTTTGGAAAACCGCAACGACATTACAGCCAAAGCCGGTTAGTATAGGAAGCAGATCACGGCCATTAAGACCAACCTTCCGCATCCAGCCATCAAGAGAGTCGGTAATGCGATCCTTTATCCCGCTCTCCTCTGTAAGAGCCGTGCTTATCCCGAGAAAAATAACGACGGGGAATGCCCACAGAAAGGAATACCACCCCAGAGTGACTATCCCGTAATCACCAATTAAAAGGGTTTGAAGCGGCGGCGGCGAATTCGCAAGCAGACCTTTAACGGGCTCGATCACATTCCTGTCAATTACAGGTTGTAACCATGCGGACAGCAGGTACGCCAGTAATACCGGCAGAGCAAATAATAGAACGACTCCGATCAGTGAAAACGGCCGCCCCCATAGCGGGTGTTCAAGCACAGTCGTCTGCGGCTGTATGACAGGGTGCATAGGCAAAAGGCGCATTGCTTTCCGGCGTATCGCCTTGGCACTTGCTGCCGCTTGTTGAAGCTTTGTCTTGTCTAGGTCCTGCAAGCTTCTTGCATTTACCACACTGACCGGAATACCAAGCCAATCCTCATAATAACTAGCCAGTTCCGACAGACCGATCCGCGTTTTATCAGCAAAAGTTAAAATCAAAAATACCTTTTTATTCGTCAAATTCACTTCTTCAAGCAGCAATGGCAGCTCTACCTTGGCATGTGTCGCTCTAACCACTAAAGCTACGATATCCGCATCGTATATGGCATTAATGGCCTCACGCGTTGTTTCGCTGTCATCTTTCATCCGAATGCCGGGCACATCAACGAGTTCAAGAGAGGAAGAAGCCCACATCCCTTTCCGAGTCATAACGGTGGACCCGCGAAAATTGCTCTCCTCTCCAGTCTCGTGACCCGTAAGTCCACGAAACAATGCGGATTTGCCGGATGATTCAAAGCCGATAAGGAGGACGGCTCTTTCTGCTTCATGAGTATGAATCAGCATTTACAGTCCTCTCCACAGCACGACAGATCGGACAGCATCATCCCTTGATCCCGATATTGCTGCAGCACGGTCGTATCGACATCCATTCGGGCAGCTATGGCTTCGGCAATGACACCAAATCTTTGGCGGAATTTATAGATGAAGCAAAACAATAGCTGACCGTGGCTAACCGATGGTCCCGACACAAACAAACCTGGCGTGAGCGTTGATTCATCCTTTTCAGTAAGCAGCACTCCTCCTTGCGGATTCTGCTCGAACATATGCTTGATCATGGTCAAGCTGCCTTGGAAGCCGGTTGCGAGAATAGGCGGATGAGCCGTCTTCACAAAACGCTCCCCTCCTTCGATGTTCTCGCAAAAGAGAAGATAACCTCCATCCTCTGTTCGTTCGATCCAATGCACCTCATGTCCCGGGAGTAGTTGAATCTGCCCATCTTCTACGCGATTAAGCCTATCCTTCGTAAACGGTGAGAGCTCAACGCTGGGATCGCTGCTGCCTTTCTCTAACCAACGGCCATTCCGATCTATGATGGTTACCTTTTTGCCTAGCTTAGCAAGGTGTATGGCAGCATCCGCACCACTCTCATAGCCGCCAATAATAACGGTCTCATCACCGGCGATTTCAGACCACTCCCGTATGAAGCTGTTATGCAGCGCATATTCGGCTCCAGGGAAACCATCCAATCGCGGATATTGGAATTCGCCAGCAGCCCAGATCACAAATCGGCTTCGCATAACGCCGGCCGAGGTATTCAGCTCAAATCCTTCACCCTCCAGCCGGCGCACTTCAATAACATCTACTCCTGTCTGGACCGGCAGCTCCTTGTACGCTGCCACAGCCTGCAAATAATCAGCGTAGTCTTCTCCGGAAGGATGCTCCGTACCAAGGGTATAAGCCGGCGAGGTATGAATCGCAATGGCATTTAGATCGAGCATTCCGTAGGCATTGCTAGTAAAGGAAGGAGTGATCATCCGCATCTCTTTAGGCCACTGCAAGAAGGAAGAACCAATCTCTCCTCTTTCCAGAATCGTGAAATTCACCGCTCCTAGATCTTGCAGCACACAGCCCATTCCAATGCCGGCAGCGCCCCCTCCTACGATGACACAATCATAATGGTTCATTCCTGGCACCTCTTTAATTGTAATTTTTACGATTATAAATCGAAACATGTTATGAAGGCAGCAAAAATACTATCCGCCCTTGCGAGTATAGCGATGACAGCCGTCTCTTATTCGTAATTATTACACATTACAACAATACGTAACGATTTGCAAGACTAACCATAACCCAAAACGAACTTGCGACGCTAATGACCGTTTGGGGTTATGGTTATCTGCATTCTTATTGCCACTAACTAGCTAGTGCCGGTTGATACCTCTCCTCGCCGATTATACGCAACAGCAATCATGAGAGCCCCTAGAATCGAGCAAATCAAATACATATACGAATAAGAGGTTAGGTCAACGAGCGGCCCCATTGCAGCGCTTCCAAGCGATACTCCCAAATCTGCCATGGCGATGAATAATCCCAGAAGCACATTTCGATTAGCTTGCGGAAGGACGAACGATAAATACGTGGTTAGCGTCGGATACAAGAGCGCCTGCGAGATTCCCATTAGACAAGCGCTCATATAGAACAGGATTGCTCCGAAGGAGAATGAACTGCTCATTCCTACTCCCAGAGACGATGCAGCAACCAAGAGCATAATCAGCATCATATAGCCGGAATGCCATTTTCCGTCTGATGGGATCTTTTTCCTCAAGTAAAATCGGGCCGCGACAATGGTGCCTGCCTGCAGCATCAGATAAACGGCAGCGTTGCCGCTTGGAATCTCCGCTGCATACAAGGGAATAAAGGTCGTAATGGCTCCAAATATGACGGATGCGATCAACATGAGGATACTGCTTCTGAATAGATAGGGATTGCTAAACAGCTCGGCGAAGGATCGGAAAAAGGGCTGCCTCTGTACCGCCGGTTTGGAGTCAGCTCCTTGGGATCGATCTATTCGAATACTGAAGCCCGCAGCCCCGGTAAAGACAACAATAGCCAGCATCGTCCATGTGAAGGAAGACATGTTCCCTGACTGCCATATTCCCACCGCCAATAAGGGACCTATTACATTAGGTATGGAAGCGAATAAGGAATAAAGCGATATCCCCTGCGAACGCTCCTTCTCCGGCAATGCATCGATGATGCCAAGCTGAAGCGCCATCGAGAAAAAGGCTGTACAGGTTCCTTGCAGCGCACGAGCGATAAAGTAGCCTTCCAGTCCTGTAAATGTATATAGGATGAGAGCTATTCCGTTGATGATGAGGATTGCTCGCAGCATTTGTACGGGTCCTCTTTGCCCAATGATGTGACCCGCCCACGGCCGGAACAGCATCGTTGTGAACAGGTACGCTCCCATGATGATCCCGATCTCCGTGTTGCTTGCTCCCAAGGAATCGCCTTTTAAAGGAATAATAACGTTTAGAATCGAATTTGCGCTAAAATATAATACCGTTAATCCGTATAAACGCAAAAACGGCCAAGACAATGCTCCTCTCAATGCCCTGCTCCTTTCTCTCTAAGCTTATGCCAACATCATTTGCAGCATTTTCTTCGCATACGGCGATTGAACGTCCTTCAAGTGTTCAACGCTGACGATCTCTTCGATCTGACCCTCTTTCATGATCATCACTCGATCACAAAGAAAAGCAGCTGCCCGGATATCATGCGTAATAAAAATGTAGCCAAGCTTATCGGTTTCCTTTAGCTTCTTCAACAATTCCAATACTTGCATTTGAACAGATCCATCCAATGAGCTAATCGCTTCATCCAATACGATGCACGGGGCTTCAGTCGCGATCGCTCTTGCGATACAAACTCTCTGAATCTGACCTCCGGATAATTCAAGCGGGTATTTGCTCCGGCAAGCGGGATCTAGGCCCACATGCTCCAAGAGACCATTGATTTTGCTGTCGTGTGTACGACGGCTGCCTGCTTTCATTTGGAGGGGCTCCATAATCGCCTCTTCAACCGTAAAATAAGGGTTAATGGATGACGTATAGTCCTGGAATACGGCGCTTATGGATCCCTCGAGCTGGACAGAGCCGCTGTCCGGCTTCTCCAAGCCTAACAATAATCTCCCTAATGTGGACTTGCCGCATCCGCTCTCCCCGATAATGCCCAGACATTCTCCTTGCTTGTATTGGAAGCTGATATTTTGCAAGACTTTCTGCCTTTCGCGAGAGAATAAGCCGCCCTTCTTATAGGACTTACCGACCTGATCAACCTTAATCATATGCGGGCCCTCCAACAACCTTCTGGAAATGCTCATCCAGCTTCAGCTGCGAGGATACCAGAAACCGCGTATATTCATGCTTGGCTTCCGTGAACAGAATAGAGGCATCCCCCCGTTCGACAATGATGCCGTTTCGCATCACGAGAACCACATCTGCAAGCTTTCTGACCACGCCCAAATCATGGGATACAAAGATCATGGAGCACCCCACTTGCTCGCGCAATTGAGCGAGCTGTTCCATAACCTCGTATTTGGACACCGTATCTAGTGCCGATGTTGGTTCATCCGCGATAATGAGATCAGGCTCCAATACGATCGCAAGGCTAATCATGACCCGCTGAAGCATTCCCCCTGACAGCTGGTGAGGGTACTTGTTCATGACTTCCACCGGATTTTGCAGTCTTACGCTTAGCATCGCCTGCTTCATTTTCTCAACGATTTCAGCTTGGCTCCAGCCATAATGATGTTTCAGCGTATCTCTTAGATGTACGCCGATGACACTTGTCGGATCAAATGCACGCATGCCATTCTGCAAAATCATATAGATCTGCTTGCCTCTTTTCCGTCTCATCTCCGCTTCGCTAAGCTGATTTAATCGAATCCCTTTAAACACAATCTCGCCGGATTGGCGGATCGTTTTTTTGTTGAGATTCATAATAGCCCTGCAGGTAAGAGACTTTCCGCTGCCGCTTTCGCCGACGATCGCCATGCAGCTCCCTTCCTTCATTTCAAACGAGCTGCTTGGGACTAATACTTTGTTTGTTATGGCATCCCATAGGCGTAAATTCGTTACTTGCAGAAGACTCACCCTAGGTCACCTCTTTCCCTTGCAGAATCGTCTTTGCAACTCTTTGCTTTTTGTTTGCGGCAGACGTTAATCTTGGGTTTAAAGCAACTTGAAGCGCATCGGTAAGGAAATTAACCGCGGATACAAATAGGATGGTCGCAATGCCGGGGGCCAGCAGCAATTCAGGCCGTGAGAACATGACTTCTCGTGCCTCGTTTAACATCATTCCCCACTCCGCGGTCGGAGCTTGAACGCCTAAACCAAGAAAGGAAAAGCCGGATAACTGCAAAATCATTGAACTGAAGGCGCTGCTGGACGTTACGGCAATATCCGGAAGCGAGACGGGGACGATATGCTTCCACATGATCCTGAAGCTGCCCCTTCCAAGCGTCCTGGAGAACTTCACGTAATCCGCATCGGCATATTGCATTACCGAGGTTCGGATGATGCGCGCAAACCATGCCCATTTCATGAGGATAAAGGCGAGGAGAATATTTGTGAGACCTACCCCGAGAATGCCGATAATCGCCAAGGTCATGACATAGCCGGGGAAGGACAGCATAATATCGCAGACTCTCATCAGGAAAGCATCGATTTTACCTCTGAAATAACCCGCTATAAATCCTATGATGCAGCCAATTCCTACTGTAAGACCAAGCGTAACCAATACCCAAAGAACGCTGGGCCGGATTCCGTAGATTAACCGGGATAAAATGCAGCGTCCCAAATGATCGTTGCCAAGCAAATATTCCCACGAAACAGAAGCGAATCTCAGATTCATATGAACCTCTTCCGGATCGTTTGGCGCTACCCAAGGAGCGAGTACTCCGGCTAGAATCGTGCTCGTAATGATAAACAAAGACAGACAGCCCAACTTATCCTTCAATAGATAATGAATTCGTTTCATCAGACATGTTCCCTTATTTTAGGATTTATGAACGCGTTAATGATATCTGAGAAGGTATTAACGACAACAAAGGATGCAGCTAATAGTAGAACGTAGGCTTGGATGATTGGGAAGTCTCTGCTCAAAATGGATTTGACGCTTAACATTCCAAGTCCCGGCCAAGCGAAGATATTCTCAATCACAACCGTACTTCCCAACATGATGGGAATAGCCATGCAAAACACCGAGACGGCTACCTGCAAGGAATTTCTTAAGATCCGAATCCGGATCCGGCTTTCAGGCAACCCGCATGCCCTGCCGTACAGCACATAATCTTCGTTCATATTCGTAAGCATAGAGCTCCTTACGATCCGGAAATAAATCCCGGCGTAGCTGATCGTAATAACGCTGACTGGAAGAAGATAGCTTTGAACCGAATTCATGCCATTAGTCGGGAGCCAGTCGAGCTTGACGGAGAAGTACCAGACTAACAGCGCTGCAAGCAAGTAAGAAGGCATAGACGTCAAGAAGAACGCAGCGCCTCTAATGGTTCGATCGATCATTCGACCTTCTGTCAGTGCGCAAAGGATGCCTACTCCAATGGACACAGCAACAACTGCCACTACTGAAATCACCGTCAACTGTAAAGTGTTCCAAAAAGCCGGCGCGAGCATGGACCACACCGATTTGCCGGTGACATAGGAATCGCCGAAATCAAGCTGCAAGCAAGAGAAGAGCCAATCGAAATACCGGATAAGAAAAGGCTGATCCATTCCAAGTGCCGTTCTTGTTTCCTCAAGCAATTCCTCGGTTATTCGTGGGACGCCTTGCGCATGCAGCACAACCTCGGCCGGATCCATTGGAGAAAGCGCGTTTAACACAAAGGTGATGAAAGAAATAATGAGCAGCATCGGAAACGCAAGCATGGATCTCCTAAAGATATAACGCCCCATTTGTTATCCTCCTTTCGTTTGATAAGCGACCGCGTTTAGTACAAGAAAGGGGGATTTCCCCCTTTCTAGATGGTAGATTTATTTAAAATGCATTTTTTCAAAAGGCAGCTCGTATTGGGTTTGCTTGAAAGAGATCCCTTGCAGAGCAGCAGGCGCGACGACCGTCACGCTGCCGTTTGTAATCGGAATAAACACCGCTTCGTCATGAACAATCGTTAGAATGTCCTTATACAGCGATTGGCGAGTTTCTTCATCGGTAGAGACCATCACTTCGTCGATTTTTTTGTAAAGCTCATCGGCTTGTGCGATTCCGCTTGTCGTATGTTTATAGGCTGCATCTGAAGTAAAGGATGCAATCGTGCTTTGCGGATCGTAGGCAAGCCCCCATGTCTGATTAAACAGCAAATCATATTCCCCGGTTGATCTTCGGTTAGCGATAGAGCTGGACTCTTCACCGAGTAGCTCCAATTGAACGCCAATCCCCTTCAACGTGTTCTGAAGCAGCTCGGCTTCTGCCTTTTGAGAGGAAGAGCTTGCGTCATAGTAGAGGTTCAAGATCAATTCTTTTCCGTCTTTCTTTCGAATCTGATCTCCGCCTTGCAAGCTCCAGCCCGCTTCGTCCAGCAGCTTTGCAGCCGTCTCTGTGTTATAGCCCCGTGCCTTCAGCTCAACATTGGCGTAATTGACGTTTGATGAGAACAAGGTTTCGGCAGGAGCTTCTACACCATCGAAGAGCTCTTTGCTAATTGTCTCTCTGTCAATGGAATACCAGATCGCTTCGCGAACGGCCCGATCTGCTGCTGGACTATCTTTTTTGCTGCTATTGGCCACGATCATTTTCGTATTCATCGGTTCGCTGCGTACAATCTGAAATTTCCCTGAATCTGCCAGCGTGTTCATGGCTTCAACGTCAATGCTGTCGGTTCCGCGGTCATCCGTAAATACGAAGTCGACTTCCCCTTTTTGCAGTGCCAGGAATGTTGTCTCTCCTGCCGGCAGCACTTTAGCCGTCAATTTCTTGATGGCTGGCGCGCCATTCCAATATTGCTCATTGGCTTCCAAGACCGCGTATTGATCCGTCTTGTGATCCGTCAGCTTATAAGGGCCCGTACCGTTATACCCGTTAACGCCGTCCTTCGTCTCGCCATTCTTGAAATCATTCGGCGAAATAAACACGTATGGTCTCGTCATGGACAATTCGAGCAAGGTGGGATAATAAGGCTCCGATAATACGAGCTCTACGGTATGCTCATCGATAACCTTGGTTTCCACGAGCTTAGCAGACAGTTTAATCCAAGCATGTTTAGCTGCATTGCTCTGCACCGCATCGATATTTTTCTTCACGGCCTCCGCGTTAAACGGCGCCCCGTCATGGAAGGTTACGTTCTTCCGCAGATGGAAGGTGTATACTTTGCCATCCTTGGAGATTTCCCACGATTCCGCCAGCAAGGGTTTAATGCCTTCCGGCGTATTCTCTACTAACGATTCGTATACAATGCCTTGCGCCCACATGGAGCCTGGATAGAGGTGAGGGTTCATGTCGTTGATGTCTTTCGCTGTAGCAAATACCCGCTCTTGTGGTGCTTCATTCTTGGTATTTTCGGTGCTGTTAGTAGTGTTGTTGGAGCTGCAGCCCGCTAATAAAACTGTCACAAGCAATAAATAAATGAGAATAAACCGTTTCTTAACCATTTCCTATTCCTCCAGATCTACTTGTCAGCGAATGTCTAGCGAATTGCTCGCCGATTCTTCGCCAATCCTCTTCAAAGCTTTGAATGATGAATGCATCTGATAATCGTTCGTCTTTTAACCTTTGAACGGTATCCCTTACTTTGCTTTCATAGGTTGCAATAAATTTATCGAGCGTCGGAGTATTCGACCCTGTTATTCGTGCCATACCCTGTATCATTTTGACCCGGTAATAATCTTCTTTGGGCATGCGGGGAATGTCCCAATTCCCTTCCTTGTTCACAAAGATCTGTTTAATGGGAACGGCCGAGAAATCGAAATATCTCCCCTCATGATCCGGCTCGGAGAACGGGTCAATTAATAAGGAGGCATAACGAACGAATAACAAATATTCTTGATGGATGGGAGGCAAGCTGGTGAATTGATCGATCTCATGCCGGGACAAGCTCTCCAATCGTACCGGGTAGTTATCATCCGTCATAAATTTCAGAAGATTTACGGGGCTTAATTCCATCTTCTCCAGCATGATAGAGATCTCTTTCCAGTAACAGCGCATATCCCGTATGAGCTGGGAGGTGATTGGCCCTTCAGGGTAAAGTTTGTAAACGTATTTCTTCACCTCTTCTTCTTTAAAGACAACACGTAATGAGAAATCATTCATGAACAGCGGCGGGTGAACGTACAAGGAAATATTTCTCGATTCCGCTTCGATGGGAGAATCCAGGACATCTAAGACAATGCCTATATAGCGATATAATTCACGAAATTTTCCAAGGTTGGCTGAAGCGGTCCGAGAAGATCCCGCATAGATCTTATTCTTAACCCCGGTCGTCTTCACTTCATTGGTCGGTAGGTTCGAAGTCCAACGCGTATCGCCTAAGTATGTAGAAAAGCTGATGACTTCCGCTTCCGGTTGAATGTCCTTTATATAATGTCTCACTAAGCTATTTGATCCGAGAGTAGGCGAGATCAGCGCGATGCACTTAACATTGCTCAGTATCTGATCGTCGATTTGTTTGAGAGCCTCTATATAAGCATCCGTTGTTACCGTCAATATAACGGTATCCCACCTGCCCGTTACAGCTGCTAAACCATGAAAGACTTCATCAACCCGGCACCTTCCGGCCAGCTTCCGATGCTTCTCATTTTGAACGGCAACATCAATCCATTGATCGCTCTTGCTTAATGAGGAGAATAGGGAGGCGGAACGAACCGATTCCCGGCCTGCGATTGCCACCCTGCTCTTTGCATAGGTTTTTAACAAAAGGGCAGTTTGAATGCTCACTGGCCCCGTTCCTACTACCAAAACCCGATCGAGATCACTCATACAGCCCTCCTGTAGATGGCGACATCAAACACATGCTTCGGATGAAGAATGGTGCCCGTAAGCTCCCACTTACGAGGATCCGTGTCTTGCTTCGGATAATTGAATAACGATTTCAATTGATTGCCATATCTCATTGCCACAACCACATGCCCATTAGTCAAGGAATGCAGTTCGTCGAGCAGGTCGTACTTAAGGGCTACCGTTGAACTGAAGATGATATGGGTCACTTCCTTCATGTCCTCAAGCTGCGCAAGGAATTTGTTCTCCAATCGAACATTTAAACCATTCCCCAGCCTGTCGATCACCTTTCTGCCCAATTTAATGGCCTCCGCATCAATATCGATGCCAATCACTTCAGCCCCGGTCTGCTTGGCAATATAGAGCGGAGTCATCGGGAATGAACCGGAGCCCACTAATAAAACCTTCGAATCGGAGCTAATCTGGACTCCTCCGAATTCCTCTCTGATACTGGACTCGATATTACTGAAATATTCGGTCCCGTCGGCTTCGCCGCTTAGCAATCTGAGCGCCCGAACCTTTTCCATCATAGCAACGCATAGGGCAGAGGAATCTCTTAATTCCATGGCTAGAGATGAAAACTCGGCGATGGACTGCTGCTCAAGCCGTTCCCATTCTAGGTGGTTGTTCTCGTTAAGGATAAAAGCCGAATAGTCGTTAATCGTCTTCTCTAATTCCGAGCTATCCGGAAGTGATCCCCCGTATGACTTCGCCAGAGCAACAAACTTTCTATGGAAATCAACTAAGCATTGCTGAAATTTCGTGACTGTTTGCATCCCTTCCACTCCCTCCGGATTCGATAAAGGCTTTGCCTAACGCGACAATCCCGACAGCACCTTCTATTGCAAGACTTGTTATTCCTTGCTCGCTGTAATCAGCCGAGACAAAAATAGTACCGCCAGGCTGCGCGATATCACAAGCGACATCGGCCTTTCTTTTCCAAGATAAATAGGCACCTATTGAAGCCGTTCCGGAGCCGCATCCTTTCTCCCATACCATGCTGTCAAGTTCCGGCAAATAAATGAGCGGATTCATCCTGCTGGATTGTGGCTCGAACAATAAGACGCCGATTAAATTAGTCCCTGGCGTTATTCCCAGCAGTCTTGCTAATCCTTCAGCTTTTTCCCTCCAGCCCAGGCTGAAGGACTCCACTTCAATGACGATATGGAAAAAGCTTTCGTACCTTACAATCGCAATGCTCAAATCCTCGCCTTCGTAATAAACCGATTTTTGCTCCACCTTGCCCGGGAGAGGCATGGTTACCCGACAAAAATACGTTTCATTCACCTTGCTCACGCGGCATGGGACTAAATGTTCCGATCCTGAGCTTTCCAATGAAAGCTCCATTATGCCGCTCGTTTGAAGTCCGTTCTCTATGGCCAAATATGCAGCCATAGCCATGCATGCATTACCGCAAAACTCACCTCCTGCCATTTGCAAGCTGCCATGGGCTCCCTGTTTGGTTGGCCTGCAAATAAAACCAACTTGTTCCGCATGAACGCTGTCGTAAGACATTAATCGTGAAGCAATGGGTATGTAGTCGTTCCTGGGATGACTTGTCGTTACAAGAATAGTCATATTTTGTGTGGGACTGACTTTCACAAAATCGATCTCCTGTTTCATTTCACCATTCCCTTTGTTTAATTGTAATAATTACGATATAAAAACAAGCAATTGCTTTCCCTAACAAGGATTCCTCAATGCGAGATGAAATTCTGACTACAAATATTGGGTGTTTAATTGTAATTATTACGATATGAGGATAACAGGGAATGATTATCTTTGTCAATTCATTCTTTTCAACGGAATAACCCACATGCTCGGACCAATATAACAGGCCTGATCAACAAATACACGAACTACAAATGGGGCTAAGGCAACGGAAAACCCCAATGTTTCTTAATTAAGTATCAGTTTGAACAAAAAGTGGTGTGGGATTGTTTCACTTCCCACACCACTTTTTAATTCATTTTTTTATTTATGAGGGAGCTGCTGTACGTAGCTGTCGGATAAATGGAGCAGCTCGAGCGCTCTGTCGTACTCGTCCTTGGTTACGCCGCCATCCTTTGTTTCAGTTCCGTCAGAGATTTTATGATTGGTGCCGTCATCAAAGCTAATACCCGGGATATACAGGTTCTTGTTATCAATAACCGATCCGCTTGGCAGGAAGTGACGCATCGGAAGCAGCTCGGAACTTTGGTTCAGAAGGTCTTCGCCAAAGTGAATCTGATTCTGCAGGGATGCCCCCACCAAGTTCGCAACCGTAGGAAGAATATCTATTTGACCGCCAACTTGATCAATTTCGGATGGTTGAGTTACACCCGGAACGTGCATAATAAGCGGGATGTTGAACATTTCGGTATGACCGTAGTCCGTACCGAGCATTTCTCTCATCAATGCTTTCTCGTTATCATCCAGGGAATACAGCGGCAAACCTTGATGGTCACCGTACATGAGGACAATGCTGTCATCCCACAAACCGCTCGATTTCAGACCGTCGATAAATTGGCCAAGCGCATAGTCGGCATAATTCTGTGCTTTCAGATACCGGGTTACGAGCATGTCATCCTTGAATTCCGCCGGAAGCTCAATCCGATACTTGGAAGTCGGGATGTTGTACGGATGATGCGCACTCATTGAGATAACTTGCGCGTAGAAGGGCTTATCGGCTTGACCCATCTTCTCAAGTTCAGGAAGTGTCTTCTTATACAGCACTTCGTCCGAAGCCCCGAAGGCTACATGATCTTCATCGCCATAAAAGGCTTGGTCATAGAATTTGTCCCAACCGATTGCCGAGTAAAGCTCTCTTCGATTCCAGAAATCAACGGCATTCGTATGGAATGTAGCCGTTGCATAACCGCTCTCTTTCATTAGCTTAGGCAAGCTTGGCAAGGCCTTATCAACGTTTACGTCAGTTGCTGCTTTATGCTTCGGAACATACAGCGATGTGTTCACCACATATTCAGCATCGGAAGTTGTTCCTTGACCAACCATCGTATAGAAATTTTTATAATGGGCTGTTTCTTGAACCAGCTTATTCATGTTTGGCGTAATTTCTACGCCGCCTACTTTAAGACCAATCAGGAAGTCCTGGTAGGATTCCATTTGCAGAATAATAACGTTTTTGCCTTTTGCGGCACCAAAGTATTTCGGCGCTGCCGGCTCAGTAATACCTTTGAGTTCATTAATCTTCGCTTGCGTGATTTGATTCATCGGAGTAAGTTCTTCGTTTTCCATCATCTTGTCCACAATGTTGTATACTTCATAATCAAGCAAACCCATTTCCTCGGCCTGCTTGTTCTCGTTCATACTGGCACGATTTGGCCATACGTTCACAAGACATACAGTAATAGACAAAGCAAATGCAGCCATCCAAAGCTTACTTCTTTTCGGACGCATATCTACGATTTGCCGCGCTTTTTTGAATTTCGGTAGAACCAGAACAACAGCAATCACGACAATATCCAGGAATATCAGCAAATAGTAAGGGTCTAACAAGGAATAAGTGCTCTCACCAACTTGGGTTACTTTATTGGCTTGTGTTAGAGCGTCAGCTGTCACGATAATACCGTAATACTTATAGTACATTAGAATAGAGAAATATAAGACCGTAAACAGCAGATTAACAATCAGGTAGTAGATCATCTTGCGTTTGCCTGCGAAAAATTCGATCAAACAGAATACCGCAAAGAAGAACGGTAATTCGGTTAGGAGCGTCAGCCACGAGAACCCGTTCCCAAATACGACGTCTCGGGCCACGATACTCTTGATCAACAGGATAAGCGTGAAATAATAGAATCTTCTATTTAGAAATCTAGTTATTAAAGACACCCTTTTCATCCCCTTTCTTTTTCCTATCTGTTGCAGTTCAAGGAGCTTTCCATAGATCTATAGTAAAATCCACGTTTTCTTCCATGTATTTATAAACATCCGGTTCGTTAAGAAGCTGCATGCCAACCGACTTGCTCATAATCGCATGTAAGCTTGAGGACAAGAATTGTCTGGACGCTATCCGGAAATCGAGATCGCGAATCTCGCCTCTCTTGTGCCGGTTCTTAAGAAATCCCTCGAATATTTCGCTCTGCTCGCGGAGCAGCATGGTTAATTGCTCGGCTTCCTCAAACCCCAGAATATCATTCTCGCGAAACAAAATCCTTGTTAAATCCATGTCTGCCGTGAACAACTCATACAAACGGCGCTTGATCGTAATCATTGCGTCTCTCAAATCGAGGTCTTCGATGACGAGGCTGATTTGTTGTATTTCATTTCTGCGGTGCTCAAAGCTCTCACGCAGCAGTACCGCCATGATTTCTCGCTTACCGCCCGGAAAATAATGATAAAGGATACCGTCGCCCATCCCGATCTTCCTCGTAATTTCTCTTACCGGGGTGCCATGGTATCCTTTCCTCGCAAATAATAATTTTGCAGCCTCTAGTATTTTTTCACGTGTTTCAGCCGCTTGTTCTTTTCGGATGTTGCGAGACATCATCGCCACCTCCTATTTCACTGAACGATCGCACAGCGGAATTTTATCTTAATACTTGTCTGATGTCAATCGATCTGCCAAAACATCACAAAATCTCCTAACTTTTTCGCTTAGCCGATTGCCTTTGACAGATCATTCCGATGTAATTATTGGGGAGTATTTCAGTTGTCTTGCATTTCATTATAGCAATGCGTATATTGTTAATAGTAATGATTACTAGCTGAAGTCATAAGCTATTATTGGAGGTTTGCGTGAAAACTCTACTACAATTAAATACGATATTTCTGAGTATGATTATGGAAGCCATTCCGTTCATCCTGCTTGGCGTTATTGTCTCCGGCCTTATCCAGACCTTTGTTACCGAACGCTGGATCGCTAGAGTCATGCCAAGAAATCGATTTGCATCCACGCTTGTCGGTTGCGGAGTTGGCGTTTTTTTTCCTGCCTGCGAATGCGGGATCGTTCCTATTACGAGGCGTTTGCTAGGTAAAGGCGTCCCTCTTCATGCGGGCATCGCCTTTATGCTAACCGGGCCGATTATTAATCCTATTGTGTTATTTGCCACTTTTATGGCATTTGGGAACAGCTGGAGAATGGCATTGATCCGGGCCGGATCGGCTGTCGTAGTCGCATTTATCGTTTCTATAGTCATTTCTTATTTGTTCCCTCAGCTCCCTTTTCGCGCCTCGCATGCGAATGGCATGCAGGAAGCCGCTGCTGCGCTTGAGCCGGCGGCAGCACCAGCTGCTGCAAAACCGCCGCTCCGCACGCAATTGCTAGGTGTCATGACACACAGCATTGAAGAGTTTTTCTCGGTCGGCAAATATCTGGTGCTTGGAGCACTTATTGCCGCCGCGATGCAGACCTATATTCCAACAGCGTCGCTCATCCATCTGGGCAGCAATGCTGTAACGTCATCGCTGGTTATGATCGGGATGGCTTTTGTCATGTCGCTCTGCTCGGAAGCGGATGCCTTCATTGCTTCCTCCTTCCGGGGAAGCTTCTCCGTTGGAGCCATCTCGGCCTTCCTTGTTTTTGGCCCAATGATTGACATTAAGAACACGCTGATGTTGCTTGGTGTTTTCAAAGGCAAGTTTGTGGTGACCTTGATTGCTCTCGTCGCGACCTGCACATTGTTGGTATCGTTGCTTGTGGGGAGGTTATTCGGATGATCCGATTGTATATTTTAGGCGGTTTTGCGTTCATGCTTCTTGAAATGCATATAAGGGGCGATTTAAATAAGTATATAAACATGAGGTACTCGTATTTATCCACGAGTGCGATCATCCTGCTAACCATTCTTTTCGCATTCGAATTCATTCGGATTTACCGCAAAGAACGCGCCGATAAGGCAGCCGCAGAGCTGGGACACCATCATCATCACGATCAACATGACCATCATCATGATCATAGCCATAATCACGAGCACGGACATGCTTGCGCCTGCCAAGATCATGACCATCATGGGCACGACCATCATCATTCCAAGGTCGGACAATGGTTTAGTTACGTCTTTTTGCTGATACCGATTCTGACCGGATTGTTCCTTCCTGTGCAAACGCTGGATTCCAGCTTTCTGAAGGCGAAGGGATTTTCTTTTCCGAATATTGATTACTCCGCGGACAATCCGGGCAATCATCAGTTTCTGAAGCCGGATACCAGCATTTTCTATGGGGAAGACGGTTACAAGAAAATCGCTAACAAAGAACTGGCTCAATTTACTGGCAAGGAGCAGCTGATTTTTAACGATAATGACTATTTGAAAGGATTAGAAGCCGTCTATAATCACCCTCAGGACTTTATGGGGAAAACAATCGGGTTTGACGGCTTTGTCTACAAGGGAGAACAAATCGACGATACGCACTATTTTGTGTTCCGTTACGGCTTTATTCACTGTGCTGCTGACTCAGGCGTATTCGGCATGCTGGTGGAGTTCCCCAAAGGCACCGATCTGAAGAATGATGACTGGGTTCATGTCGTGGGCACTTTGAGCTCTGAATTGTATCAGCCTTTCAAACAAACGATTCCCGTACTGAAGGCATCCGCATGGAATCCTATCGACTCACCTTCTGATCCGTATGTTTATCGTAATTTTTGATCTTAACTGAAAGGGAGACGATTGGTTTTGCATAACGGATATAGATGGAGATCATTTCTGGGCAAGCCCTTCTTGATTTTTTCCATCATTATGATTTTCAAAATGCTGCTCGTCTGGTTTATTGTATTTAACGGTGGAACAAAAGATTTATTTAAAATGCTTCTGACTGGCATTGCCTCCATTGGGTTTATTTTCTGCCTGATTGAATCTTTCGCTTACCGAAAAAAGCTTCTCACCTATTTGATCAGCGATCTGATTCTTACCGGCATTTACTTTGCCATTATTATGTATTACAAATATTTTGGCGTGATTGTTACTTATCACGAGCTTCGCCAGGTCAACCAGGTATCCGAAGTTAACAGCAGCGTCATTTCGCTGATGGATCCCTATTTTCTGTTTATCTTTACGGATATTGTAGTCGCCTTCGCGCTGATGGCATTCAGCCGCCGATTTCGTGCCTGGGGCAAAATGTTATCCTTCCGCGAAGGACGCAGCTGGTTTGCTGCCGGTCAGGTGCTTGCGCTTGCTGCCTGCACTGCCGCCATCCTTCCGTACCGGCAGGATATGAATGAATTTCAGCAGGCTAAGAACATGGGTATCCTGAATTATGAGGTCTATGCCACCTTTGCCTCCTCCAAGGACCTGCCAATAGGCGCGGAGAAGGTTACTCCGGCGATGGTCGAACAGGAAAAAGGCAGCGCTGAGCCAGCTCAGCCTGCCTATTGGGAAGCGGCCAAAGGGAAGAATGTCATCATTATTCAGTTGGAAGCTTTCCAGAATTTCTTAATTAATCTGAAGATAGACGGCAAGGAAATTACCCCCAACATGAATAAGCTCGCGGCGGAAGGTTTCTACTTCCCTCATTTCTTCCAACAAGTTGGACAAGGCAATACGGCCGATGCCGAATACGTGGTGAACACTTCGCTGTACGTACCGCCAAATGGCGCGGCTTCCGAGGTATATGCCAATAAAGAGCTGCCAAGCATGCCG
Source organism: Paenibacillus sp. ATY16 (assembly GCF_003399985.2). Taxonomy (NCBI): domain Bacteria; kingdom Bacillati; phylum Bacillota; class Bacilli; order Caryophanales; family Paenibacillaceae; genus Paenibacillus; species Paenibacillus sp. ATY16. Next base: position 209,153 of record NZ_NMOK02000023.1, read on the forward strand.
AAAGCTTTTGCCGCAAACGGCTACCAGACGGCTACCTTTCATACAAATAACGTTGTGTTCTGGAACCGTGACCAGCTCTATAAAGCTCTTGGCTGGGAGAAATATTATGATGACGGGTTCTTTGGCAAAGAAGATCCTGTGGCTTTTGGTCCGTCCGATGAAGTACTGTATGCCAAGACATCCGATGAGCTGGCACGGATGCAGCAAACCGGCAAGCCGTTCTATGTGCAATTGATCTCTATGTCCGGGCATCATCCTTTCCGGATACCGGAAAGCAAGTATAAGATGGAGCTCCCGGCCCGTTATAAAAATACGCTGGTCGGCGACTATATCGAAGCCCAGAATTATGCGGATTACGCACTTGGCCAATTTATCAATGAGCTGAAGCAAAAAGGCATCTGGGACAACAGCGTTATCGTTCTATACGGTGACCATCAAGGTCTGCCGATTTATTCGTTGAACAATAACGAGAAGAAGCTGATGAAAGAAATCTACGGCCGTGACTATGCGCTGCCGGATATGATGAATATACCGCTTATTATGTCCGTACCAAACGAAAAGTCTAAAGTATTCCAGCAGGTCGGCGGACAATCGGATATATTCCCGACGGTGTCCAACCTGATTGGCGTATCGCTCAAGGATCAGGTACATTTCGGTCAGGATCTGCTGAATCATACAACAAACATTCTGCCAGAACGTTATTACCTGCCATCCGGTTCATTTATTTCGGATAAAGGTGCTTTTGTACCGGGCTCCGGTTATACCGACGGCATCACGTATCCGTTAGAAGGTGGCCCAGTTACTACACCGCTTGATAGTAAAGGTACGTATACGGTTGCTCATCGACTGATCAGTATGTCTGACGAATATGTTGCTTCACTTCCGAAAATAAGCGATAAGGACGTCAACCCGCAGAACAACAACAAGATGGTTGAGATAACGAAATAAAGAATATAGCTGAAGAAAAAATGGTCATGCAGGTTTGTGCCTGCATGACCATTTGCTTTAAATGCAAATAATTTCATCAGAAGAGAACGAGTCCTACCAAGCAATACCATTTAATTTAGGTTTGTATCCAGTATAGGGAATATTCCTTAAGCTAATCTCGCCGGTCAAGGTAATCCAGGAATCCTTGCCTAGATCGGCCACTTTGCTCCACTCAGCCATAATTCCATAGGGCTATGCATCTGCATGCATCTGCCGACAACATGACATGACCATACGGGACACAACAAATCGGCTAGAAGCCATATCATCTTCGCGGTATACGAAACCGCTGATCACTACGGTTTTTCCAATAGTTGAGAAAAAGCAACCTGCCATAATGGCGGTTGCTTCATCCTGGGTTGCTTGATGGAGCTAACGTTCTCCGTTAGTTGAGAACAAATTATACCAATACTAAGTTTCCCCTTGATTCCAACGTTCGTTAATAATTGAGACTAAGGTTTTTTTATCTAAAAAAATATCTTTAAGTGAGACAATGGAGTGCCATGAATAACCTGTACTGACATCAAATAAACACTCATCGTAAATTAAGCTTATAAGTAATTCCTGGTTAGTTCTATCATGGCGGTAAATTGTATTTGAAACTTTATTATAGATATCGATCTCGTAATACATAATATGATCCGCCGCTCGTTCAATTGTTAATTGCCCAGTAAGGCTTGAGAACCAAGCATAGAATGATTTCCGACTCTCCTCAAATCCTTTTTCACCTTGTTCATCTGCTTTAAATAATTTTCGGAATAAAGTTTGTTCCGTTACTAAAATCCCATTATGATCTGTCAAAGAGTTCTGCGAAATACGCCTTACCATCTCACCCCAAACTTTTTTATAAGATTCACGAAAATGCTTATCCTCAAGAAGCCCCCAATGAGTAGTTTCAAGAGATGGAAATTTAAGCACCTCATCTTTGCTAGAAATAAACGCATTTTGTATATAGATTAAGTAGTTTAGTGAGTACGGAGCAAAAGACTTTATTGTGAAATTACTCAATTAAACTCCCTCCTTTATTTCTACCCACTTATCTTACAATTAATGGATGCGGTTATTCAACTATCCTGCCCGTTAACGTAATAAAGCTGCCAGTTGCATGCCGGCAGCTTTATTCGTTCGGCTATTCAACTATCGTTCCCCGTTAGCTTAATGAAGTAGTGTCAGTTTAAGACTTTATTATCAGGGTCTAGAACTTTCTTTTCTTCTGACAGTGCTCTGAAAAACATTTATGTACAACGCCAAAAGCTTCTAAGACCTTGAGTTTACGGACTTCTATATTTTTGTACAATATTCTAAGGTAGTCTTGTTGCCATCTTGGCCAGAATCTTGTTGGAGCTGATGCCTACCCGGGCCCATACGCCGGTGTAGAGCATAATCTTGGTCTGGATCTGCGTTGCAATTTCTTCGGGAGAGCCGAAGTAAGACAAGGAACCGGTAACGTCCAGGAACTGTTCGTCGATGGAGAAGGGCTCCACCAGATCGGTAAACGAACGAAAAATGTCGGTAATCATTAGCGAGACATCGATATAAGCTTGCATCCTCGGCTTGATAATGACGAGGTGCGGACATTTGCCCAGCGCCTCGCCAAGGGTCTCGGCGGTTGTCACGCCGTACTGCTTCGCAAGCGGACAAGCTGCCAGAATAATGCCCGAACGCCTCGAAGGATCGCCGGCCACAACGACCGGATCGTTCTTATATTCATATGCCATGAAAAAGAAGCCTAAAGTTCCGATTGGAACATCAGGCTTCTTTTCGTTTTCAAGGATGCCCCTCCTGCCTCAGCTGCTGGGCAGCAAGCACGGCAAGCTCAATTTTGTTCAGCAGCAGGCCGTATTCGTTCGTCAACTCGAAGCTGCGGGGGAGCTTCAGCTTTCGGAAATACGGCAGGATGCCGTCAGCCGAGCCGAACCAGTCTTCCCGCTTCGCGGTCTCGAGCTTCTGGTTCGCCCAGGCATCGCGAAGCTCCGGGCTGTAGAGAGGCGCGGCTCCCGGCAGAAGCTTGCCGCCTAACAATCGCTCCTTGTACAGCGCTGTGGGCGGCTCCCGGCGTACCCGGGCGAACAGATGCGGGGCATAGTCCGCCCTTGACCCGGTATGGCGCCCATTCGCCGCAAAGGTCAGCGCCCCCTCCCGCACCCGGGGTACGCCGAATAAAACGGCATACAACGATTTGCCGAATTCGATCCGTTCGGACAGATCGTCGAAGTCCTCCATAATTAATCCCGCCAGCCGCAGCTCCCGCTCCCCTTTGGTATAGTGGTACGGGAACATCACCGCGTTCAGCTGCAGCAGCGACTGCATGCCGAAGAAAAGGGTGTCGAGTACGTTTTTGCGGAAATAATCGTCCTGTACTACCCGCTGCTCAATGAAATGCTGCTCGTTCACAATAAGCGCCACCGTTAGAGGCACGGAATCGCGTCTTCGCCAGAATTGCTTCCATACCGGCTTCATAAACCGTGTTATCCCAAAGGCCGGAAGCAGATGAAACAACGGACGCTGCACGCGTACGCTTTCCTCATAGAGCAGCAGCTGCGGATAAGCATCGCCAAAAATAAACGTATTCGCATGCTCTAGCAGCAAGAAGACCGACTGGCGCTTATCGCCCGGGAGCAGCTGCGGCAGCCATTCGCCTGCCAGATCCGTCATATTCCACCCGCCGTTGCGGGATACGAGATGGGCCAGCATCGCCCAGTGCAGCTCCGGATGCCGTTGATACATCAACCGGTAGGCTTCCGTCCGCGTCACGTTATTGCGGTTCAGACGGGAGGTCTCCGCCCGAATCCGTTCGATAAGGATTTTCTCTTGCCCGCTCCATTCGCCGGTCACCTGCTCCGCCTGCTGCTCCTCCAGCTTCCGCCATTCTCCCTCCAGCTCGGCGACCGCATCCTCGGCAAGCTGCAGCGGAGCTGCTTCCGCGAGCATCTCATGCGAAGCCTCGAGGCCATGCCATTTGCCCACCGCATAATCCCATGCGGCGGCAGGCAGAGAAAAGAACTGTTTGATTTTACGAAGCCGTAGTCCGAAGCGGCCGCGCCCTCTCCCCCTGCTTAACATCGACCGCCCTCCTCTATCCTGGTAACACAAGTATTTGCCGTCAGGCCGCCTGTTCATGCATAATAAAAAGCAAAGAACGGGCGTGAAGCATATGCTTTCCCAAAAAACGTTTTAGGAGGACTGGCCATGTGCGGAAGATATACCATCACCGTATCGCTCGAGGAACTGATGATTCGTTATATGATCGGCGAGACGAAGGTGCCTTACCATCGTCCCAAATATAACGTGGCGCCTGGCCAGCAGGTGCTTGCCATTATTAATGACGGTCAGCGCAACCGGCTGGGCGAGCTGCAGTGGGGGCTTGTTCCGCCTTGGGCGGACGATCCGAAGATCGGCAATAAAATGCTCAATGCCCGCTCCGAGACAGCCGCCGAGAAGCCGGCCTTCAAGACGCCTCTCCGCCGCAAGCGCTGCCTGATCCCGGCAGACGGCTTCTACGAATGGAAAAAGACGGACGGCGGCAAGCAGCCAATGCGTATTGTCCGCAAGGACCGCTCCATCTTCAGCATGGCGGGTCTATACGAGTCGTGGCTTGCGCCGGACGGCACAACCACCGTTAGCACCTGTACCATTATGACGACCTCTCCCAACGAGCTGATGGCCCCGATCCACGACCGGATGCCCGTGATTTTGCGCCAGGAGGACGAGCCCTTCTGGCTCGACAGGACCGTGCAGGACCCGCAGGCCTTGCAGCGTCTTTTCCTGCCGTATGCGGCGGAAGAGCTCGAAGCCTATCCGGTATCCCCAGCAGTAGGAAGCGTCAAGAATGACACCGCCGAATGCATCGAACCGGTAACCCCGGGCGGCCAGCTGCATCTCTGGTAGTCGACGGGCAAAGAGCACCACCCATCTGCTTTATAAACTCCATGTAGGCAGCATCGCCAAATAAAAAAAAGCCGACCGCAAAGCGGTCAGCGGAACATCCCCCATAGCTTCAGCAAATGGAAGGTGTTGTTTGGATCTATTTTTTGCGCAAGGACAAAATCGATAATCTGTTCTTCCTGAATATCCGTCAGCGGTTCCTGTAAAATAGAAGTCGCTGATTTCACCAGCTTCCGCACCTTTACCCGGTCCTGCAGATCATACTTCGTGACATTGCCCAGCAACAGCCGTATCCGGTCCTTAACGACCGGATTTTTTAATTTGAATTTGACGCGTTCGACCAATTGCGGCCGAATGCCGTACTTTTGGTAACTCACCAGCCTTACACCTCCATCCGGCATTCCGATGATTCGATCGTTTAACTATATGCCGTAAGAGGGAAGATATTGCTTAGTCGAGCTGTTCACCTTGAAAAATTTGATCCTTCAGCAGCTGAACGCGCATCCGTTCGAATGTCGGATTCGTCCAGAAATCATCCCGTCCGGCAAGCTCCGCCGCATCGTCGCGGGCAAGCTCCAGCATCTCGTAATCCGCCGCCATATCCGCGATCTTGAACTCCGGCAGGCCGCTTTGCTTCGTCCCGAAGAAATCCCCCGGTCCCCGCAGCTCCAGATCCCGGCGAGACACCTCAAAGCCGTCGTTGGTCTCCGTCATCACCTTCATCCGCTCGCGTCCGTTCTCCGACTTCGGATCCGCCACGAGCACGCAGAACGATTGATGCTCCCCGCGCCCGACGCGCCCGCGCAGCTGATGCAGCTGGGAAAGCCCGAACCGCTCCGCGTCCATGATAATGATAAGCGTGGCGTTCGGAACGTCGACGCCAACCTCAACTACCGTTGTGGCAACCAGCAGCTGCGTCTCGTTGGCACCAAACGCGCGCATCACTTCTTCCTTCTCGGAAGCCGACAGCCGGCCATGCAGGAGCCCCACCTTCAAATCCGGAAAAGCCTGCTGCATTTGCACGTACAAATCAATCGCATTTTGCACATCCAGCTTGTCCGACTCCTCGATCAGCGGACAGATGACGTACGCCTGGCGTCCCTCTCCAACCTCGCGCCGGATAAAACCAAGAACGCGGTCCATCATGTCATGCTTGACCCAATACGTCTTAATGGCTTTACGGCCGTGCGGACGCTCCTTGATCGTGGACACATCCATATCCCCGAACGCCGTAATGGCCAGCGTTCTCGGGATTGGAGTGGCCGTCATCGTCAGCACATCGGGATTCAGCCCTTTGCGGCGCAGAATACTCCGCTGGTTCACCCCGAACCGGTGCTGCTCGTCCACCACAACTAACCCCAGGCTGCGGAAAAAGACATCGTCCTGAATAAGCGCATGCGTGCCGACAAGAATATCGATCATGCCCATCTGCAGCCCGGCAAGCACATCGCGGCGCTTCTTCTCCGTCAAGCTGCCCGTCAGGAGAGCGACCTCTATGCCCGTGTCCGCAAACAGCTTCTGCAGCGAGCGCAAATGCTGCTCGGCAAGAATCTCCGTCGGCACCATTAGAGCCCCCTGATGGCCGGCTTTGATCGTGCAATACAGCGCAATAGCCGCAACGACCGTTTTGCCGGATCCGACATCCCCTTGAAGCAGGCGGTTCATCGCCGCCGGTTGGCGCATATCCGACATAATCTCGTTAACAACCTTCTTCTGGCCGTCCGTCAGCTCGAAAGGTAGCGTAGCCGCAAAGTTGCGGATCGTCTCCCCGTTCACCTGATGAACAATGCCGTCCCCGCGTTTCCGCGTTAAAGAACGGTAAGCCTGAAGCTTCAGTTGAAAAAGAAACAGCTCCTCATAGACCATCCGCCGGCGGGCTTCGAGACCTTCCTTAACCTCTCCCGGATCGTGGATCCGCTGTACGGCATCCCGCCTTGCCATAAGCCCGTGGCGCTCGACAAGCTCATGCGGCAGCACTTCCTCAATCATGGCGCCGTATTGAAGAAGCGCCTGCTTGATCGTTTTGCGCATCCAGGCCTGCGTAATCCCTCCGCCCACGGAATAAACCGGCTGAAGCGTGCCCGACTTCACCATGCCGGCAGACTTGTCCGCAAATTCGGATTCCGACACGGTCATCTGCAGGCGCTGCTGCTCCCATTTGCCCGTCAGCATAATTTCTCTGCCCGGCGTCAGCTGATTTTGCAGAAAATGACGGTTGAACCAGACCGCCGTCACCAGCATATGATTAACCTCGATTTTGCAAGTCAGGCGCGATTTGTTTTTGCCGTACCGCTGCAAAATCCCGTTTCCGCGAATCGTTCCCTGCACGGTCACCTTCTCGCCGTCTTTGATCTCGGCAAGCTCCCGGATGCGGTAATCTTCGTATCGAAATGGAAAATAATCCAGCAAATCGGCGACTGTCTGAACGCCAAAGGCGTGAAGCTCTTCTTCCTTCGGAGCGCTCACGCCTTTAATTTGCCGGACCGAATACTGTTCCAGCGTCATTGTTCTCTACCTCACACTCTGCGCATGAACACAGCCATCGTGCCGGGACCCACATGGGTTCCGATTACGGCACCGACGGTTGCGTATTCAACCCCTTGAACATTGAAGCGGGCTTTAATCAGCTCGAGGAATTCCAGAGCAGCTTCCTTATTCGTGTTCCAGGCGATTGTTACAATAACCGGATCCTGGCCGCAGGCATCGCCAAGCATATCCATAATCCGCGCCATTGCTTTTTTCGTACCGCGCATTTTATCTACGGCATACACGTAGCCTTCTTTGTCGAGCGACAGGATCGGCTTAATATTAAGAATAGATCCGATAAGAGCCGAAGCTTTGCCGATCCGTCCTCCTCTTTGCAAATATTCAAGCGTATCCACGAGAAAATACAGCTGCGTTTCCCGCTTCATCCGCTCGATTTCGGTCATAATCGCTTCTTTCGAAGCCCCTTCCCTGGCCATTCTGGCTGCTGCTACAACGCGCATGCCATAGGCGTAAGAAGCTGTTTTCGAATCGATAACCGTAATATCCGGGTCTCCGTCAATCATCGAGCTGGCGATAACGGCCGACTGGTAAGTTCCGCTGACCGCGCCCGACAAATGAATCGAAATAATCGTTGCCCCGGGATCCTCCCGCAATATGCGTTCGTATACCTCTTGGTACTCCATCGGCGATGGCTGGGACGAAGTAGGCATTGCCGGCGATGCCGCTACCTTCTCGAAAAACTGCTCCGTATCAATCGTAACGGCATCATAGTAAGTCTCTTCCCCGAACAGAATTTTCAGCGGAACCATCTCAATGCCAAGCTCTTGCCTCAGCGCGAGTGGAATGTCCGATGCGCTGTCGGTCACGATGCGTATGTTCCCCATACGTCCCCTCCCAACTTATTATGGCTATTCCATAGCGAACAAATATGGATATAAAGGCTGGCCGCCGGCATGAACCTCAAGCTCAATATCCGGGTATGCCTCCTCAATCCATTCGCATAGTTCGGCTGTATCGGATTCCTTCGCGTCCTCGCCGGTCAGGATCGTCAGAAGCTCGCCGCCCTCTTCGGCCATCGCCGCCATCAGCAGCTGGCAAGCCTCAAGCAGGGTTGGCTTGGAAGAGACAATCGTCTTCTCTTTAATCCCCATATAGTCGCCTTCCTGGATGTCTACGCCGTCGATCGACGTATTCCGTACCGCCTGCGTCACTTGGCCGGATACGACCTGCTCCGCCGCGCTCTTCATCCATGCCGCGTTGCGTTCCGCCGATTCCTCTTCCTTGAAGGCAAGAATCGCGGCCAGGCCCTGCGGAATCGTTTTTGTCGGAATAACCGTTACCTGGCGTCCGCTCAGCTCCGCGGCTTGCTCTGCCGCGAGAATAATGTTGCTGTTGTTAGGCAACAGGTAAATATGCTCCGCCGGCAGCGATTCAATCGCGTTCACGAAATCCTCGGTGCTCGGATTCATCGTTTGTCCCCCGGACAATACGATATCCACCTCGTTGCCGAGGAAAATGTTCGCGATGCCTTCGCCAAGCGCAACCGCAACGATGCCAAATGGCGCAAGCTCATGCAGCTGCTCAGGCGCGACCACCTGCGCAGCCGGTCCTGCCAGCAGCTCCGTCGACGAAATGTCGCCGGTGAGCGCGTACTCGGGTACCGGTGCAAAAGGCTCAGCCGCCGCTTCATGCTCAAGCAGGTCGCGGTGCTGTTCCCGCATATTCAGAATATGGAAGTCCGTCAGCTCGCCGTAAGCCATTGCAAGATTCAATACATCTCCAGGCTTGCGGGAATGGACATGCACTTTGATAATATCGTCGTCGGCAATAACGAGAATCGAATCGCCGTCTTTTTCAAGCGCCTTCTTGAAAGCGTATTCATTAAAAAACGCTGCAGGTTTCCCGCTGATTTTGCGATTAATAAAGAATTCCATATCGTACAGGAACTCGATATCCTCCGTCGCCAGCTTCGATTGCGCGGATGCCGGCACGGACGGTTTTAAGGCGGACGACGGCCTGTTCGCCGCAGCCGGTTGCGCCGCAGCCGGTTGCGCCGCAGCCACTTCTTCCGGTGCTGCCGCTTCGGACGGGAATGCGAATACCTTCTCCTGAATGGTACCGCTATGCGTCAAATATTGAACAAAGCCCTCGTAAATAAAGACGAGACCTTGTCCGCCGGAATCAACGACGCCAACCTGCTTCAATACCGGCAGCAGATCCGGCGTGCGCTGAAGCGCTTCATTTGCCTTCGCATGAATCTCTTGCATCAGTTCAACGACATCACTCGTTCTGCGGGCATACTGAACGGCATGCTTGGCCGCTTCTCTTGCTACCGTAAGAATCGTTCCTTCGACTGGCTTCACGACTGCTTTATAAGCCATATCGACGCCGTTTTGGAAGGCGGCGGCAATCTGCAAAGTCCCGGCCTCTTCCAGGTTGGAGAGCGATTTGGCAAAGCCGCGGAATAACTGGGACAAAATAACCCCCGAGTTGCCCCTCGCCCCCATCAGAAGTCCTTTGGACAATGCTTCAGCTGCCTTTCCCAAATGGTCGGATGGCTTGTTCCGCAGTTCACGAACCCCCGAGACAATCGTTAGATTCATGTTCGTACCCGTATCTCCGTCTGGCACCGGAAACACATTTAATGCATTAACCCGGTCTACATTTCTTTCTAAATATTCCGCACCGAGCAGTGCCATGGCGGTAAAATCAGATCCGTTAATGGAGCGCTTACTCAACGACAATTCCCCTTCCTAAAAGAATTGCAAAAGCAATTCTAACTTCGTAAGCATTGACTACGTAGATACCCTTACGTCTTGAACAAATATATGGACCTGGTCCACTTGAAGACCAATTACATCATTGAGGACGTATTTAACCTTGTTCTGTATATTATGCGCGACTTCGGAAATTTTCGTGCCGTAGCTTACGATAATATGCAATTCAATATGAAGCTGTTCATTCTCCCGGCGTACCTCGACGCCCTTCGACATGTTCTCTCTGCCGAGCAGCTCGGCGATGCCATCCTTAAGCTGTTTGCGGGAAGCCATCCCGACAAGCCCATAACAATCCATGGCTGCAGAGCCTGCAATCACTGCAATGCAGTCATCATTCACAATTATCTGTCCAAGCTCGTTCTTAATCTGCAGTGGTATGGGAATACACTCCTTTACCGTAAATAATATGGACTAAGGATTATTGTACTATAAACCGCTTGATTATAGAAGGGCGCAAGGCAAAAACGATGACAAAATCCATCATTTCATGTACATTTAAGTTGCTGATACACAACAATTGTGATACGATAGTCAAGTATGTTTATGTGCAGGCTTGACCCAGGTATTTTTAATACAGCTTGTGCTAACAATGCAGCTAATGGCTCAAAAAGCAAACTCTAAGCGCATGCTTGCAGGAAAGCCTCGCTTTCTTGCGGCACAACCTTAAGGAGGTGTACTCATGTCCCGCAAATGTTTCATTACTGGTAAATCGCCTGGTACAGGCAACCATGTATCCCACGCAAACAACAAAAACCGTCGTTCTTGGGGTGTAAACGTGCAAAAGGTTCGCATCTTGGTAGACGGCAAACCGAAACGCGTTTATGTCAGCACACGTGCACTGAAATCCGGCAAAGTAACTCGCGTTTAATTGACGGATTCCAAACGAGCGGTCTAGCGCAAACGGCTGACGCCGTCATTCTGGCGGCGCAGCGAACGTTTCGCTATGAAATATAAGCGTCGTATACTTGTTTATACTTTCTTATATTTAGACAAAAAGCACCTGAGCTCAGGTGCTTTTTCTTTGTTCAATTCTCCGGAATGCAACCCGCCCTCTTACACGGAAATAGTGGAGCCGTTTCACTCTCCGGATCGGAACGCCTACCGCCGGCACTAAATGGCGGACCGTTCCGCCTTGAATTCTAAGCATTATAAGCTGACCCTATAATTGGGCTTAGAATTCTCCGGATCGGAACGCGTTTTACTGCTTATAGACGCAAAACCGTTCCGCCTTGAATTCAAAGGATTATAAGTTCACCTTTATGATCTCGCTTAGAATTCTACGGATCAGAACGCCTCCCGCCGCTTCTACAATGGCGGGACCGTTCTGCCTTGCCCACGATCGTTCGTTAAGCCGTGCATCGGACCTAGTTTTTTTGGAAGGTATTCAATATTGCTTTTACGAATCCGCCCAGAAATTTCGGCAGTTTGATCGTGTAAAATTTCATGCCCATCCCTCCTCAGACACGCTCATCGAAATTGGATGTGTACCAATAATGAAAACGCAAAAATGGCTACACGAACCTTCGTTCATGTAACCATCCTATGCGATGCTAAGCTGTCCTATTCCAAAGCGCCGGCTAGTATTCTATTAGCCTGCCGGCATCGGATTATCCCGCATATAAACCACGATTGCGATGACAAGAGCCGTGGCGAAATAAACGATTATTGCGGAAACGATAAAGGAAATCCGCGGTCCCCAGGTAGAGAAGCGCTTAAAGCATTTAATGGCGATAAAAAGAGCCACCAGGGAGAATACGTACTTGATAGGCGAGCTGATGGCCGTAAAAAGCCCTAGCAGAACGCCTGCTGTTATCGCGTAAAAAGCGATCCAGAACAGTTTCTTCCAAATACTTTCCTCTAACTCGAAATCTTCATCCACACTCGTTACCGAAGCGCAGCAATCGCGGCCGCGCGATCCCTTTCCCCGAATACGGCGTTGCCTGCTACAAGCACGTTCGCACCGGCTTCTACAACCTGCTTGGCAGTAACGCTGTTAATACCGCCGTCCACTTGCACGTGAACATGGCCGAGGCCGCGTTCGTTAAGCTTTTTGCGAAGCTGGCGAAGTTTATTGAGCGATTCCTCGATAAAGGCCTGTCCCCCAAAACCAGGGTTAACCGTCATAATGAGGATCAGGTCAACATCCCCCAGAATATGTTCCAGAACCGATAACGGCGTGCTTGGATTAAGCGCAACGCCGGCAGGCAGACCCAAATCCTTAATCTGCTGGATTGTGCGGTGCAGGTGCACCGTTGCTTCGGCATGAACCGTAATCCGGTCAGCTCCCGCCGCTGCATAGCTCGGAATCGACAGCTCCGGGCGTTCGATCATCAGGTGCACGTCAAAAGGAAGCTTTGTAGCCGGACGTACGGCCGCGATAACCGGAGGACCGAAGGTTAGGTTCGGTACGAAATGACCGTCCATCACATCGACGTGAATCCAATCCGCTCCGGCCTCTTCGGCTGCTTTAATCTCTTCTCCAAGCCGCGCGAAATCCGCCGACAGGATAGATGGTGCGATAATTGCCATATGGTTTAGTACCTCCGCTTTCTCTCTTTCATTTCCGTCATAAACGTCAAATAATTCTGATGGCGGCTAGGCGCAACCGCGCCCTCCTCTACCGCCTTCAGCACTGCGCATCCCGGCTCGTGCACGTGGGTGCACGCCCGGAATTTGCAGTCCGGCGCAAGCTCGCGCATCTCACGGAAGCAGTACCCCAGATCCTCAATGCCAAGCTCCGTGAAATCAAGCTGGCTGAAGCCTGGCGTATCCGCCACGTAACCGCCGCCTATTTCGACGAGTTCCACGTGGCGCGTCGTATGCTTGCCCCGGCCGAGTCTGTTGCTGATCTCGTTTGTCTCAAGCTCAAGGCCCGGTACAAGAGCATTCAGCAGCGAGGATTTGCCCACGCCCGATTGGCCCGCGAAGACCGCTACATGCCCTTTAAGTCGGCCATGCAGCTCCTCAACGCCTACGCCCTGGCGCGAGCTTGTGCCGTATACTTCATAGCCAATAGCCGTGTAAATCCGGTTCACCGCTTCGGCAGCGGCTATGGCTTCTTCCGTCTCCTCGCCGTCCTGCTCCAAGTCCTGCTTGCTCAAGCAGAGCACCGCTTCAATACCCGAATGCTCGATGTGCACAAGGAATTTGTCAAGCAGCTGCAAATTCAAGGTAGGCTCCGTCACGGAGAAGACAAGGATAGCCAGGTCTACGTTGGCGACAGGCGGACGGATCAACTCGGAAGAGCGGGGCAGGAGTTCCTCTACCGTGCCCTCGCCGTTCTCCGTTAAACTGTACACCACGTCATCGCCGACTAGCGGCGTTAAGCCTCTCTTCTTGAATACGCCGCGAGCACGGCATTGTACCGTCTGCTCCGGCGATTCCGCATCATGCGGCAATACGTAGTAATAACCGCTGAGCGCCTTGACGATTCTTCCCTTGGCTTCACTAGTGCTGCTCATCTGGAGTGCCTCCGTTGTCGTTGCTATCTGTCGGATCCGCATTTGCCGGCTGATCCGGATTTTTCGTTTTCTCTGTCGGGTCGGTGCTGGTCTCCGTATCCGTGTTGCCATTACCGTTATTATTACCGTTATTACCGTTATTGCCATTGCCGGAACCCGGTATCGTGAGCGAAGAGGAATTCGAGCCCTGGGCCAGCTCCTCGTAAGTGATCGTGCGCGTATCCACGAATTGACCGTCCCGGTATACCGTCACTCTGGCTTCCGTATTTGGCGCCAAAATAACCTGTACGGGGAAGGATTGGGTATCTTGAATTTGGCGTTTGCCCCACTCGATGTCCTGACCGCGAGCATCGGAATACACAATGCGGATTTCGCTTGTTTTCCCCGCTTCGGCCGGCGATATCGTTACGTTGAACGTATGGTTCTTCGCGTCCTTAGGAGGACCCGAGCTTACGGTAATCGTTATTTTCGAACCCTTAGGCACCGGATCGTTCGGCTTGAATTGATCCTGGTCAATGACGAATCCTTTGCCTTGCGTGTAGCTCGGCTCTTCCAGAATATCGTCATCCTGCAGGACCAGCCCGTTAGACTTCACGATATCTTTCGCTTCGGCAACGGTATGGCCGATCAGATTCGGCATTGGAATCGTTTCGCGGCCTTTGCTCACCATAAACTTGACAGTCGCCGTCTTCGGATCGAATTGCGAACCAAACTCCGGCGTCTGACTAATGATCGTGTCCGGATCCTGGTCGCTGAATACTTGCTCCGCTGAAATCTGATCTTCAGGTACTCCTAGTGCCATCAAATCATCTTTGGCCTCCTGCAGCTGCTTGCCCTTATAGTCGGCTATTTTCTCCAGCACGGCACCGTCGCTAACGGACAGCTGAATCCAAGAGCCTTCCTTCACGCGCATATTGGCCTTGTCCTGCTCAAAGACCTCACCGGCAGGCACATCGCCCATAAACTCGTGAATAACGGGCTCCTTGACCCTAAGTCCGGCTCCCTCGATCATAGACCGAGCCACATCCTCCTGCTTGCCAACCACAAAAGGCACGTCCACTTCCGGCACGTCAAGCTTGTTCAACAAAGCAAAGAAGCCCCAAATAATCAAACCCAAGATGACGAGGGTTACCGCTACAATCGTTGTGGGACGCTTCCAGCCTTTAGGCTTTCCGCTTGCTTTCTCGTCTTTCCATTCCGTTTCCGTCTGACTTGAGGCAGCCGTCGCCTTGTTTGCCCGTTCAAGTGGAACGGAGGCTTCGACAGGCGGAACAGGCGTTAATTCGTACTGCGGCGCGGAATTGAGCATATCACCCCGTATCGCAGGCATCACGCGGGTCTCATCGAGATCGCTGCCGCTCGTGAACGTCGCCTTCGGTTCGCTCAAGCGGCTTGGCTTGAGGCAAGTATCCAGGTCGTTCAGCATCTCGCGGGCCGACTGATAGCGTTCATTCGGATTTTTGCGCATCGCGCGCAATATAACGTTTTCCACGCTCTGCGGGATATGAGGGTTCACCTTCCTGGGCTCCTCGAACTCCTCCTGCAGATGCTTAAGCGCAACGCTGATCGGGCTTTCCCCGAAGAACGGAAGCTTTCCCGTCAGCATCTGGTAGAGCACGATCCCTAGGGAGTACAGGTCGGATTTCTCCCCCGTACTTATCCCTTTGGCATGCTCGGGCGAGAAATAATGCACCGAACCGACAACCGATCCGGTCTGCGTAATCGTAGAGGAAGTTACGGCACGGGCAATCCCGAAATCCGTTACCTTCACTCTTCCGTTTTTGCCGATCAAGATGTTATGAGGCTTAATATCGCGATGAATAATATGATTCTGATGGGCGTGCTCCAGCGCATCGCCAATCTGCACGGCAATCCGCACCGCTTCGTCGGCCTGCAGCGGCGCACGCTCATGAATGATTTCGTTAAGATTATGACCCTCGATATATTCCATTACGATGTAATGGGTATCCTCTTCCTGCCCTACATCGTAAATACTGACGACATTAGGATGGGATAGAGCGGCAGCCGACTGCGCTTCCCTGCGGAATCTCCGAATAAATTCCTCGTCATGGACGAATTGCTGTCTCAGCACCTTTACCGCGACGTTACGGTTCAGCAGGATATCATGCGCTTTATAGACAAGCGCCATCCCGCCTCCGCCGATTCTCGTTAAAATTTCATAGCGTCCACCTAGTTGATGTCCGATCATCCGTTGTCACCTCCTCGATAAGCAGCGCTTTCCTCCTGAAGAAGCACGACCGTAACATTGTCGTCTCCTCCGGCTTGCAGCGCCAATTGAATGAGGCGATCCGCTTTATCATCCAATCCCAGCCCTTCCTCACGAACCGTCTGCAGCATATCTTCGTCGCTGACCATATTGGTCAGACCGTCGCTGCACAGCAGCAATACATCGTTATCGGACAAGGCTGCGGTATAAATATCTACCTCGACTTGCGCGTCCGTACCAACGGCACGCGTAATAACATTGCGGCGCGGGTGATGCGCCGCTTCTTCCAGGCTGATCTGGCCCGATTTGACCAGTTCGTTGACGAGGGTATGATCCTCCGTCAGTTGCGCAATTCCATCTGCGGTAATGAGATAGGCGCGGCTGTCCCCGATATGCCCGATAATCAATTGCTGTTCCCTGTACAGGGCAGCTACGATTGTCGTTCCCATATTGTAGTACTGCTCGTTGCGTGATGCCATATCGTAGACGACGTCATTAGCCATGACAAGCGCCTGGCGAATCAGCATTTTCCCCTCTTGCATCGATAAATCCGCCTTCGACGCGCTCTTCTCAAGCATGTCTCTGAACGTATTAACCGCCAGCTGGCTCGCTACATCCCCGGCTTGATGGCCGCCCATTCCGTCGGCAACAATCGCTAAAGTAATGCCGTTATCCAGCTGTCCTACCCACGAACGATCTTCGTTAATATGACGAATTCGTCCGACATCGCTTCGGTTTGCCGTAATCAACCGTGATCACCTCGTCGTGGACTCCATATGTTTCGCCCTCAATTGGCCGCATGCAGCCGCAATATCATGGCCTTGCTCCCTGCGGATCGTGCAATTGATTTTGTTCTTTTCCAGAATGCGCTGGAATTCGAAAATGTCATTGCGCGGCGTGCGTACATAGTTCCGCTCCGGCACGTGGTTAACCGGGATCAGGTTGACATGGCACAACATGCCTTGAAGCACGTCGGCAAGCTCCTGCGCATGCTCGGCCTGGTCGTTAACGCCGCCGATCAAGGCGTATTCAAACGTGATGCGGCGGCCGGTCTTCGCAATATGATTGCGGCAGGCTGCCATTACATCCTCAAACGGGAATCGGCGGTTAACCGGCATCAGCTTGGATCTGAGCTTGTCATTAGGCGCATGGATCGAGATGGCCAGGTTGATCTGCGTATTCTCTTCCGTGAATTTATACATGCTTGGTACGATACCGCTTGTCGAGACGGTGATATGGCGCTGGCCGATATTCAGACCCTTCTCATGAATCATAATACGCAGGAAGGTCATCGTGGCGTCATAATTCTCGAATGGTTCGCCGGAGCCCATAATAACGATGCTTGATACGCGTTCTCCGGTTGCATCCAGCATCTGCTGGGCCGTTACCACTTGCGCAACGATCTCGCCCGCGGTCAGATTGCGTTTCAGGCCGCCAAGCGTCGAAGCGCAGAAGGTACAGCCGATCCGGCAGCCGACCTGCGTCGTTACGCAGATGCTGTTGCCGTAATCATGGCGCATGATAACGGTCTCGATCGCGTGGTTGTCATGCAGGCCGAACAGGAATTTGACCGTACCGTCCTTCGACTCGAATCTCGTAATTTCCGACAGCGTCACGAACTGGAAAGACTCCTCCAGCTTCTCGCGAAGCGGCTTCGGCAGGTTGGACATGTCCTCAAAGCTCTTCACGCGCTTCACGTACAGCCAATCGAACAGCTGTCCGCCGCGGAAAGCCGGCTCGCCGTTCTCTTTCATCCAGTCTTGAAGCTGATCTAGGTTATAGTCATAAATTATTGGTTTCATCTTCTTATTATCACACCTGACTCTGAAATAGCGCGCCCGTTATGCCGGCGCTGATGATTTATTTTACCACAAACGCCCATGCCGAGCCACAAGGGGCCCTACGGGCGTCTGCGGAGACGTGCAATGAAGAAGCCGTCGCTGCCGTAATGATGCGGAAGCAGCTGCGCTTGTCCGTCAAAAGAACGGTCGACAACGCCTTTCTCGCGTAGGGGCGCGAGAGCTTCCTCCGGCCATTCCGCGTCAAGCTGGAATTCGGGATGCTCCTTCAGGAAAGCCGCCACCTGTTCTTCGTTCTCCGCGCTTTCGATCGTGCAGGTGCTGTACACCAGCGTTCCGCCAGGCTTAACCAGCCCTGCAACAGCCCCGAGCAGCCTGCGCTGAATCGCCGCGATCTCGGCGACATCGCCCGCTGTTTTGGTCCATTTGATTTCCGGCTTGCGGCGGATAACGCCAAATCCCGAGCATGGCGCATCCAGCAGCACCGCATCCATCGAAGCCATAGCAAACCGCTCGCCGAGCTTGCCGGCGTCTTCGGTAATCGCCTCGATATTTTGAAGGCCGAGACGTACCGCCTGATCGACAATAAGCTGGCGCTTATGCGGATGAAGGTCGTTGGCGTAGACCTTGCCTTTGCCGCCCATTAGCTCCGCCATATGGGTTGTTTTCCCGCCCGGCGCAGCGCAGCAATCCAGCACCTGCATGCCTGCCTTAGGCGCGACCACTTCGGCGACCAGCATGGAGCTTTCGTCCTGCATTGTCCAGAGGCCGTCGCGGAAGCCTTCCGTATCGGCAAGATTGCCCCCGCGCCGCACCACGATACCGGCAGGCGCAAGTCTTGAAGCCTCGGCATCGCCGCCCTGTTCGGTCAACAGGCTCAGCACCTCGTTTCGCGATGAGCGGAGCGGATTGACGCGAACGCTGGCATGCGGCGGCTCATTGCCCGAAGCGCAGATCGCTTCGGCCGTTTCCGCGCCGTACGCTTTGACCCAGCGTTCAACCAGCCACTCCGGATAAGAATGCCTGACGGAGATCCGCACCACGGGATTCTTGTCCACGATGGCGTCAACCGTCAGCTCCGCACGGTTCCGGTCAATGCTGCGAAGAATGCCGTTCACCATTCCTGAAATTCCTTGATGTCCTCTGCGCTTTGCAATGGTAACCGCCTCGTTCACCGCAGCATGGGCCGGAATACGGTCAAGATACAGCAATTGATAAGCGCTCATGCGCAATAGCTGATGCACCCAAGGCTCCAGCTTGCGCAGCCCTTTGGACGCGAATTTGCCAAGCCAATGATCCAATGTCAGCTGGCGCTGAATCGTTCCGTATACCAGCTCGGTTACAAGAGCAGCGTCCGCGCGCTGCAGCTGTGCATCCTGAAGGACACGGTTGAGCTGCAGGTTGCTGTACGCACCGGTCTCCGCCACCTTCACCAGCGTATCAAGCGCAAGCTCGCGCGGCGTACGGACGCGTGCCGGACGCTGTTCCTTGCGCCCCTCCGGTCCGGGTCCACGGCCTTGGCCTTTTCCGCCTGGCTTCCGCTTTGGCTGCGGTTTTAAAGATTCCCGTTCGCTCATGCCTCGCCACCGCCAAATACGGCGCCGGAAGACAATCTTGCACCCGGCAGCCAGTCCGCAATCGTCATAACCCGCTTGCCTGCAGGCTGCACTTCAAGCAGGCGAAGCAGCCCGTCACCGGTCTGCACGTCAATGCCGGAGGTGCTTGCCGCAACCACGGTACCCGGAGCAGCTGTTCCGTTGCCCGCCTTGCCGTCAGGCTTCGCGCATGCCCATACTTTAAACACTTCGCCGTTCAGGTATGTAAAAGCGCCCGCCATCGGAGACAATCCGCGTACCTGGTTGTAAATGCTGCGCGCCGGCTTGCTCCAGTCGATCCGCTCGTCCTCGCGCGTTAAGTTTGGCGCGTACGTAGCCAGTTCGTTATCCTGGGGCTCGGCCTTCAGTTCGCCTGCGATCAGAGCGGGAAGCGTCCGTCCCAGCAATTCGGCGCCGGCAGCGCTCAGCTTCTCGAACAAAGTACCCGAAGTATCCTCATCCGTAATCGGAACTTCAACCTTGCTGATCATATCGCCGGTATCGAGTCCTTCCGCCATGTACATAATCGTTACGCCGGTTACCGTCTCGCCGTTAATAATCGAGCGCTGGATCGGAGCGCCGCCGCGGTAGCGCGGCAGCAGCGAGCCATGCACGTTGATGCAGCCAAGACGCGGGATGTCAAGCAGCGCCTTCGGCAAAATTTGCCCGTAAGCGGCCGTGACAATCAGATCCGGCTGAAGCTCGGCAATGGCCGCAACCGCTTCGGGGCTGCGCATCCTCTCGGGCTGAAGAACCGGCAGGCCAAGCGCAAGAGCCGCTTCCTTCAGAGGAGGCGGCGTCAATACGCGTTTGCGTCCTTTCGGGCGGTCCGGCTGCGACACGGCAGCGACTACGTCATAGCCCTGCTCGATCAAAAGCCGCAGAGAAGGAACGGCGAATTCCGGCGTTCCCATAAATACGATACGCATTCCTTTACTCGCCGCCTTTTCTTTGTCTTGCCGTAATGTCGTATACATTTTGCGCAATATCCGTGAACAGAATGCCATTCAGGTGATCAATCTCATGCTGGAACGCAACCGCAAGGAAGCCGCTTGCCTCCACCGTAAACGGATTGCCTTCCCCGTCCTGCCCGTTTACGACGATGCGCTCGTAACGTTTCACGTCGCCGTTCAGGTTAGGGATGCTGAGGCAGCCTTCCGGACCAACCTGCTCGCCTTCTTTTTCAACGATAACGGGATTAACCATCGAGATGAGACCGGTCTCGTCGCCGATATCCACAACGATGACGCGCTTCGAGATGCCGATCTGCGGAGCCGCAAGCCCAACGCCGTCCGCGTCATACATGGTCTCTGCCATATCCTTCAGAAGCTTCTGAAGATTGGAGTTGAATTTCGTTACTTCCTTTGCCGTCTCGCGGAGCACCGGATCGGGTTCTTTCACAATAATACGAATGGCCATGGCCGTTACCTTCCTTTACAATCGTTATCTATTTATAAAATGACTTGTGGGTCGACATCGATGCTGAACTGCGCCTGCTTTGCCGGCGAGCCCTCCACAAAAGGCGCCATTGCATGCCTTAGCAGCGCGGGTACGTCGATGTTTCCACGATATTTTATCACACATTGAAAACGGTAGCGATCTTTCATTCTGGAAATGGGCGATGCGACGGGCCCAAGAATATCCATTGCCCTCGGCAGACCGCCTTCAAGCGGGCCAAGAACCCCCTCATCCGCCGCTAATTCCCTAAGCCGCTCGGCAAACTGTTCGCTGACCGAAGACAGCAGAGGCAGCTGCTCATGCGACATCGTCACCAGAACCAGCCTGCAAAAAGGCGGATAGCCCATTACGCTCCGGTGCTTCAGCTCTTCCCGCACAAATGCGGCGTAATCATGATGCTGGGCGGTAAGGATAGCGTAATGCTCGGGAGAATACGTCTGGATGATAACCTCCCCGGGAAGATGATGGCGCCCGGCGCGCCCGGCTACCTGCGTCAGCAACTGGAACGTCCGCTCCGCCGAACGGAAGTCCGGCAGATTGAGCGACGTATCCGCGGCTATTACGCCAACCAGCGTAACGTACGGAAAATCGAGCCCCTTCGCGACCATCTGCGTGCCCAGCAGCACATCGGCTTTCCGCTCGCCGAATTGCTTCAGCAGCTTCTCGTGGGAATGCTTCTCGGAGGTTGTATCCACATCCATCCGGATTACCCGGATTCCCGGGAACAGCTTCGCCAGCTCTTCCTCTACCCGCTGCGTCCCTGTCCCGAAATAGCGGATATGCTCGCTGCTGCAGGACGGGCATTCCTTCGGAGCCAGCTCGGCATGCCCGCAATAATGACAGCGCAGCGCCCGCGATTTCTGATGATAAGTGAGCGATATGTCGCAATGCGGGCAAGCAGCCGTATACCCGCAGGAGCGGCACATCACAAATGTGGAGTAGCCCCGCCGGTTAAGCAAAAGCACCGACTGCTCGCCGCGTTCAAGTCTGTCGGCAAGCGCGGCATGCAGCTTCCGGCTGAACATCGACCGGTTGCCGTCCTGCAGCTCGCCGCGCATGTCAATGACTTGCACAGGCGGCATCGGACGGCTGCCGACCCGCTCCGGCATCGGCAGCAGCGCCGATTCCTTGCCGGGCGCAGGCTGCCGACTGGCGGCCGCGAACGATTCCAGCGACGGCGTCGCGGAGCCAAGCACAACCGCTGCACCATGCTGCCGAGCCCGCCTTACCGCGACATCCCGCGCATGGTATTTCGGGCTCTCCTCCTGCTTGTAAGAGGATTCATGCTCTTCATCAATAATAATAAGCCCAATCCGTTCAAAAGGTGCAAAGATCGCCGAGCGCGCCCCGATAGCGACCTGGACGCGGCGGCTCCGGATTTTGCGCCATTCGTCATAACGCTCGCCGTTGGACAGCCGGCTGTGCAGCACGGCTACGGCTTCGCCGAAGCGTCCCTTGAACCGCTCCACCATCTGCGGCGTAAGCGAAATCTCCGGCACCAGCACGATCGCTTGCTTCCCTAACTCCAGACAATGCTGGATCGACTGCATATAGACCTCGGTCTTGCCGCTTCCCGTGACGCCGTGAAGCAGCAACACCTGCGGTTCGCCGCGGCTTACCGTGCCGGCAATCCGCTCATACACGTCCTGCTGGCCCGGCATAAGCGGCAGCGGCTGCGTCCGCTGGAAATCCCGTCCGGCGTACGGATCCCGTTCCTGCTCGACCTCATGAAGGCCAAGCAGGCCTTTATCCGCAAGCGCCCGGACGCTGGCGGGCGAACCGCCTGCTTCCGCCAGCAGCGCCTGCAGCGTCATTGCCTCCCCTCGCTCCAGCATAAAAGCGAGCAGCTCCCGCTGCTTCCCGGCCCGGGCCGGGAAGCTCTCCAGCGCTTCGCGCGCCGCAGCTTCATCATCCGGCGGGAATACGGTCAGTACCTTGCGGATCGCCAGACGGTCGCGAATCGAAGTCTGCTCCTGCAGCAGCCCATCGCGGAGCGCTTCCTTTATCGCCGCCGAGTGCTCCGGATACCGCTGCTGCAGCGTCTCCAGCTTAAGCTGCTTCTGCCTGCCGATCCACGTCAGCATCTCCTCCGGCAGCAGCGCCGTCAGGCCATAGTCGTCCGCCGTATAATCCGGATCATCGTTCAGGCTGATATAGCGTTCCGCTTTCCCTTTCAGCGCGGCCGGAATCATAGCCTGCAGCGCTGTCGTCCAAGAGCAGCAATATTTGTCGCTCATCCATTTGGCCAACTCGATCAGATCGGGCAGCAGCGGCGGAACCGGATCAAGCAGCTCGGATACGGCCTTAAGCTTCATGGGATCCACATCCGCCGTCTCCGCGAGCTCAATGACAAAACCTTGGAGCACCCTGGGGCCAAAAGGAACGCCTACCCGGCTGCCGACCTCAATCCAGTTCTCCATGCCGGGCGGTACTTTATAATCAAACGGCCGGTTCGTCTGGCGGCTCGGCACGTCCACGATCACTTTGGCAATCATTCTTCGCCCCGACCTCCGCCTTGGGCCGCTACCTCCGTAAGGCGCTGTGCCGCAATCGTCAGAATGCGTTGAGCCGTCTCGCGCTTGGACAGCAGCGGCATCGCCTCGATTAATCCGCTTGGACCGTACAGCTGTACGATGTTCGTGTCCCCATTGAAGCCTGCGCCTTCCTGGCTGACGTCGTTGCCCACGATCAGATCGGCATTTTTGCGTTTCAGCTTGTCCATGGCGTATTTCTCCAGATGCTCCGTCTCCGCCGCGAATCCGATCAAAAGCTGATGCGTCTTCCGCTCGCCAAGCGTCTGCAAAATATCCGTCGTTTTCTCCAGCTCAAGCGTTAAGGTTTCCCCGGACTTCTTAATCTTCTGGCCGTGTCTGGTCACCGGACGGTAATCCGCCACGGCTGCGGATTTAACCACGATATCCGATTCTTCGAACCGTTCCAGCACGGTATCAAGCATCTGCTGCGCCGATTCTACCCGAATCACTTTCACGCCAGCCGGCGGATCAACGGATGTTCTGCCCGCGATAACCGTAACCTCGGCCCCCATCACCTTGGCGGCCTCCGCGATGGCAAAGCCCATTTTGCCGGAAGAATCGTTCGTTAAATAACGGACCGGATCAAGGCGCTCCATCGTGCCTCCCGCCGTTACCAGCACGCGCTTGCCCGCAAGCGTTCCGTGCTCCTTCGCTTTCAGCAGGGAATGAACCGCTATGACGATATCCTCCGGCTCCGCAAGACGGCCTTTGGCTACGTAGCCGCAAGCAAGCTGCCCCGTTCCCGGCTCCACAAACATCACGCCGCGGGATGCCAGCAGCTCCAGATTGCGGATAACCGCCGGATGCTCATACATATGCACGTTCATGGCCGGAGCGATCAAAACCGGACTTGTCGCGGCGAGCAGCGTAGTGCTCAGCATATCGTCGGCTAGACCGTTAGCCGCTTTTCCTATAATATTCGCGGTTGCCGGCGCAATTACGACCAGATCGGCACGGTCCGCCAAGTCAATGTGCGTAACGACCGAAGGGTCCTTCTCGTCGAACGTATCGATGTGCACAGGATGGCGGGACAAGGTCTGCAGCGTCAGCGGCGTAATAAACTTGGTAGCCGACTCCGTCATAATGATATGAACCTCGGCCCCCGCCTGCACAAGCTTGCTGCAAAGAGCCGCGCCTTTATAGGCTGCAATGCCGCCAGAAATGCCTAGTATTATCGTTTTCCCTCTCAACATACTGTTTCCCCCGATTTATGCTGTTAATCTATGTATTGACCGTTTAGGTGAGACCCATTCGCGCTTTTTCCTATCATACCATAGGTCATCCCAATTTGTAGCCTGCACCGTTCCCAGATGGAGGAATGGAAATCTTCTATTCAAATCCGTATACTAGAGAGTAGCTATTATTTTTTTCTAATCCTAACAGAGGTGAGAGCAACTCCATGGACGAACTGAAACGAGCTTACGAAACGATGGGTCTTCCTGAAAACGCTTCGAAAGAAGAGGTCGATAAGCGTTACACCACCTTAATGCGACAAGCTCGGGCGAGACAAAGAGAGAACCCGGAAGGAACCGACCAGGCTGACTTTGAAGAAGTCACGCGCGCTTACCGGTATATTCTGGACGAGGACAACCGAAAAGCCAATGAAGCATTCAACCGGCAAGAATACGGCAAGTACAAGAAAATGGCCGGCTCCGCGGAGAAAGTAGACCATTTCTGGCGCTACTACAAGTTCCACGTGTTTGGCGGCATCATTGCCCTCATTCTTGTTATCGTCGGCATTAACAGCTATCTGGATCATCGGGCTGAGCAGGAACGTCTTGCCAAGCTTCCGCCGGTGGACCTGTCCATCATGTTCCTTGGCGAGTATTACATGAGCGACAGCACGGGCAAGCAGACCGAAGAAGCCGATATCGAAGAAGCGCTCATTAAGCAGTTCCCGGAATTCAAGCGTTTTAAAGTCAACTTCACGTATGTACCGCTGGATGCGAAGGATCAAATGGACATTGCCTCCCAGCAAAAAGCCATGGTCGTACTCGCGACGGAACGCCCGGACATCTATATTACGGATACGGCTGCGTTTAACTGGGTTGGCCCGCAAGGCGCGTTTATGAATCTCGATTCGCAGACGGCTATCACCAAGCTGCTTAAGCCGGAGGACAGCTTTAAGCAAAAAACGGAAGAAGATCCAACCGAGCATACGTATGGCGTAAAAATTTCAGGCAGCCCGATCATCGGAAATATTCCGATGCAAGCCAAGGACAATTATATCGCCAGCGTTCGCGAAGGCTCCAAAAATACCGAAAAAGCGCTTCAGTTCATCGAGAAATTCCTCGAGACCAAACAATAGGATATGTAAAAGCAGCAGGTTCCCGGAGTGGGAGCCTGCTGCTTTTATATGGCAAGAAACCGGTTGACCCGATTTACCCAATCCCCTTGCTCGTCGGCGAGAAGAGTCGTCCAGCCGCGCAGCTCGGGTTCCTTGAAGTTTTTCGCTTGATCGTCAACAAACAAGATGGGCGCCTTTGATTCGAAATGCTGCTCAACCCGTTCGTAAATTGGTGCATCCGGCTTACAACAGCCGGCTGCACTGGAGATCGTGATGCTGCGCAAATATGGACGCAGCGGGTCAACGATCGGCTCCAGCCATTCCAAGCGGTGGTTGCTGAGCAGATGGATATTGGCATGCTCGCTCCAGCGCGGAATTTGGTCCGCGGCAGGCAGCGGCGTAATCTGGGACAACAGCTGTATTCTGGCTTCATCCCTGTCGATTGCCGGAAACCGGCTGCAAATCTCGTACCAGAATTGATCTTCGGATATAACGCCCGTCCACAAACTCACGCGAATCTCTTGTTTGAATTGGGCCAGCTTGTCGTAAGGCAGCCCATACTGCCGTACAAGCTCCTGCCAAAACCGCGGTGAAAAATTCGCCGCAATCACGCCTGCCGCGTCTAGTACGAGCTCCGGTTTCAATTTCACAGGCAGCGCCTCCTCCTCACGGATAATCTCATTGCTTTCTCCTACTAATTCAAGCCAGTTCAGTCTTTTCCTGCTCTATAGCCATACTTGAAACGCTTTTCGAGGAACATCGTAAAGCGTTCGCTGCATGAGCCTAATCCGTTGGCCAGGCTTAACGATGTGTCACATCTCCAAGGAGTCTCTAAGGAGGGAAAAAGAGAGACTTAACGATGCGCCGCATCGTTAAGCAATGTAAAAATTAGCCGGAAACGAAAAAAATGGCTGATTGGGCGCTCCTTAACGATAAGGCACATCGCTAAGGACTCTCCAAAGTGTGAAAAGAAGAGGCTTAACGATGCCCCGCATCGTTAAGCCTTGTAAAAATCGCCGGGATCGCCGGGATCGTAGTAAT
Organism: Paenibacillus sp. ATY16; assembly: GCF_003399985.2. Classification (NCBI taxonomy): domain Bacteria; kingdom Bacillati; phylum Bacillota; class Bacilli; order Caryophanales; family Paenibacillaceae; genus Paenibacillus; species Paenibacillus sp. ATY16. Next base: position 235,691 of record NZ_NMOK02000023.1, read on the forward strand.
GATTGATTTGGTGTCCCTAAACGAGGTGACTACCGTTGCAAAAAAACCTCAAGCTCTAATCCGGCGCAGAAACGCCAGCCCATGCTTGAGGGCATGCACAAATTCAACCGATCAGCAAAGCATGGACTACGCCGGGTCCGTGCACGCCGATCGTCAGATCATTCTCGATATCGGCCGAACGGCTTGGTCCGGAAATAAAATGAATCCCGGCCGGCAGTTGCTCTCGACCCGCTTCATCGAAACGGATCAGGATCTCGCCTAGCCGCGTCTTCAAACGCTCCAGCGGGATCAGAACAAACAATACGGTCGGCAGCAAGCTCACCGAGCGGCCTTTATCCTTCGAGGATAACACGGTTACGGAGCCGGTATAAGCGGCTGCATAGTCGGCGATTACAATACCGAAGTCCGATTCCGCCGCGCGCGCTCTCCAGTTCTCCTCCACCTCGCTGTTCCATACGCGGACTTCCGCCCCGGACGCGGCAAGCGTCTCCTCGAGGCCAAGCCCGTTTAACTCCGGCTGATTTTGCCGGATGACGTATTTGGCGCTAAGCGCTTCCGCTTTCTCCGCGATAAACCGCTTAGCCGCCTCCATGTCGGCAAGCCGCTCTACATGCCCGCCGGCTGCCTTGAAGTTCGCCTCGAACCGGTCCATGCGTTCCTCAAGCGGCCATTCGAAAGCTTGCCAGAAATCCGGCGCCCCGCGGAACGGATGCTCCGGCGCCGAAGTCACCCGGGGACGTCTCAGCTTCTGGGCGATCCCGTTCATGAACGCCTCCTGCTTCCGCTTCGACTCTTCCGCCAGCTGCTTCAGCCATTCCTCATGGGAATCCGCCTGCTTAGCCATGACCGTTGCCTCCCTTGCTGTCTCTGCCTTTCACAATGGCTTCCATCCGGCTGCGCACGTCGGGAGCAACTTCCTTCAACCCATGTCGCAGCTCCTGCTCAAGCGTCCCCCACTGGTCGCGGAACGATTTCTTCGGCAGGCTTGGCGTTACCCGGTACGTATTCCAGCCTTTAAGCGGGCCTAGCTTCAGACGAATTCCTCCGTCCCTTTCGACAAGCTTTTGCCCCAGCTTGCCCAGCTTCACAAGTCCGGCATAACGCTTCGAGCTGCCCATGACGGCGGCAAAGCCCTTCATCCCGACTGATTCCGCCGCATTGCCATGCCCTTGCTCCTGCTTGCGCCGGCGCAAATAAATCAGCATCTCGTGAAGCGGAATTTTGACCGGACAGGCCTCGTAGCAGGCCCCGCACAAGCTTGAAGCGTTGGCGATATCATCCCACTCCGCTACGTTTTTCTGCAAAGCAGGCGTCAGCACGGCACCGATAGGACCGCTGTAAGTACCGCCGTATGCGTGTCCGCCGATGTGACGGTATACCGGACAAGCGTTTAGACAAGCGCCGCAGCGGATACAGTTCAGGAGCTCCTGGAACTCCGGGTCGCCCAGCTGCAGGGATCGTCCGTTATCGACGATAATAATATGCATTTCATCCGGTCCGTCCGCGTCAACTTCGCGTCTTGGACCGGTAATGCCGGACATGTAAACCGTCAGCTTCTGTCCTGTCGCCGACCGCGGCAGCAGAGTAGCCATAACCTCCAGATCCGCCCAGGACGGAATAATCCGTTCCATCCCCATCAGCGTAATCTGCGTCTTCGGAACGGTTGTGACCATCCGCGCGTTTCCTTCGTTCTCGAAAAGCACCATCGAGCCGGTCTCGGCAATCGCGAAATTGCAGCCGGTCATCCCGATATCCGCCTCCAGAAACTTCTCCCGAAGCTTTTTGCGCACGAAGCCTGCAAGAATGGACGTATCCGGAGCTAGCGTCTCCCCCGCTTCCCGGGACAAAAGATCAGCCACCTGATAACGGTTCTTGTGAATAGCCGGGATAATGATATGGGAAGGTGTCTCGCCGGCCAGCTGAATGATATATTCGCCAAGATCCGTTTCAATGGCCTCAACGCCAATGGACTCAAGCTCATGATTCAAATGCAGCTCTTCCGTAACCATCGATTTCGATTTTACAACCGACTTCGCCTGCTTGCGCTGCGCAATCTCGAGAGACAGCTTTACCGCTTCCGCAGACGTTTCGGCAAAATGCACGTGTACGCCGTTAGCGCGCGCCTGATTCGCAAACATATTCAAGTAGTAATCCAAATGAGCGATCGTATGAAGCCGGATTTGCCGTCCGCGCTCCCGCCAGTCATCCCAATTGCCATGCTCTGCGGAAGCTTGTTTCTTGCCGTTCCGAAGCCGTTCCGTCGTGAACTTGACCGCTTTGCGCAGAAACTCGTCGTTCAGCGCCAGCTCCGCGCGTTCTTTTACCGTTGATGCATTTCCAGCCGTACTCATGCCTGCTTCACCCCTTCATACAAGAGCTCTGCCAAATGCATCACCTTTACCGGCTGATTGCGGTACCGCAGGTTGCCGGCAATATTCATCAGGCAAGCCAGATCGAGTCCTACCAGTACTTCAGCTTCCGTCTCCAGCACATGATCCACCTTTTCTGTTACCATCGCGCCGGAAATATCGGCCATCTTTACCGCAAACGTGCCGCCAAAGCCGCAGCAGTCCTCCGCAAAAGGAAGCGGAACGAGCTCAAGCCCCTGCACATGGCGCATAAGCTCCATCGGCTCCTCTTTAATGCCAAGCAGCCTGCTGCCGTGACAGGAAGGATGGTACGTCACTTTGTGCGGGAACACCGCGCCAACGTCTTTTACGCCAAGCACTTGAACAAGAAATTGCGTGAATTCGTAGGATTTGCGTTGAAGCTTTACTGCCCGCTCATGCATAACCGGATCCGCTTCAAACAGCTTGGGATAGTGATGAACCATGCCCGTGCACGAGCCGGAAGGCGAAATCACGAAGTCCGAATCCTCGAACGCATCCAGAATCGTCTTTGCGCTCTCCCGCGCTTCTTTCCAATAACCGCTGTTGAAGGCGGGTTGGCCGCAGCAGGTTTGCACCGTTGGAAAATGCAGCTGAATTCCGTACTTGGCCAGCAGTCTGACCATCGCCTCGCCCACTCGGGGATATATCGTGTCGCTAAGACAGGTGATAAATAATGAGACCTTCACCTCGTCACCTCACAAACGTATCGATTCGTTAAACCATCGTAACCGGTATTGAACGCTCGGATAGTCCGGCTGCGGCTTCCTGGGAAAGCCGGCGGTCCGTAATAATGGCGTCAACCTCCGCCAGATCGCCTACATGAGTAAACGCCTGAACGCCGAACTTGCTGGAATCCGCAAGCAGGATGACCTGCTCCGCAATGCCGAGCATTTTATGCTTAATGCGTGCCTGGAGCTCATTCGATTCGCTGATGCCGCGCTCCAGATGCACGCCCTTGCAGGATAAAAACAGCTTGTTTACATGATAGGATTCGAGTGAGCGTTCCGCGAGCGGCCCTACATAAGATAAAGAACGCGAAGCCAAAATGCCGCCGGTCGAGATCACTTCAATCTTCTCCTTATTGCTTAGGGCGACGGCAACTTTAATCGAATTGGTCAAAACCGTGAGCGGAATATCCGGCAGGATCGATGCCATATACCATGCCGTGGAACTGGCGTCCAGCAAAATCCGGTCGTTCGGCTTGATCAGCTTGACCGCTTCTTCCGCAATACGTCGTTTCTCGTCTGCATGCATAATTTCCCGTTCCGCTACCGGAGTTTCCGGCTGCGTATCCTTCACGCTGACCGCGCCGCCATGCGAGCGGCGAAGCCGTCCCGCCTGTTCCAGGCGGTCCAGATCGCGGCGGATCGTCTCCTCCGTGACCTGACAAAGCTCGCTCAGCTCCGATACCCGGATGCTGCCCCGCTCATTCACCAATCGAACTATCGTTTCGTACCTTTCCGCAACCAGCATAGCCTGCCTACCTCTTTCTCTTTCTTCTCAATTTTTCCATACCTATCGATATTTTAAGGCCAAGCTATTTATTATACAACGAAGGATCGGAACCAGAAGGACAATATGCCGGGTTAACAGGAATCCCATAACTTGCGAGCCATTTTGTTTTCCCTCCGATTAGATTTGTTTTTGTTTGTTTATATGTTATCATGTTTGTTTATTTTTGAAAACTGTTACTTCAAACAAAAACGGGCATGGCCGGAAACGAAAAAACAAAAAAAGGATGGAGCTGATCAGCTCCATCCTTTTTTCAATCAATCTTATTGTTGTTGTTTGTCCGCTGTTTGTTCGACTTGCACGATGTCGTGGAAAATTTCTTCCAGTGCAACGCCAACAAATTTGCGGGATTTCGGGTTGCGAAGCTCGGATTTTTCACCGTTGCGCAGCATGCGTGCGCGTCTGGAAGCCGCAACTACAAGCGAATATTTGCTGTCTACTTTTTTCACCATTTCATCAATCGATGGATACAACATTGTTCTTCACCTCTCGCTCAGACTTTCTCGATAGCAGCTGACAGCTCTCCCAGATGGGAATAATACCGGTCTCTCCGGCAATGCTCAGCCGTAATAATACTTTGAATACGATGGCACGCGGCGTCGATCTCATCGTTAACAACCGCATAATCATAATGACGGATCAGATTCATTTCTTCTACCGCTACCGTCATCCGGTTATTGATTGTATCCTGGGTTTCCGTTCCCCTGCCCGTAATACGGGACTTCAGCTCATCAAGCGAAGGAGGCAACAGGAAGACAAATACGCCTTCCGGGAACTTCTCTTTCACTTTTAATGCGCCTTGTACTTCAATCTCCAGAATAACATCTTTGCCGCTTGCAAGCGTACTCTCCACGAAATCGCGAGGAGTACCATAGCAATTACCAACATATTCGGCATGCTCGAGGAGTGCGTCTTTTGCAATCATCTCCTTGAACTGCTCTTTCGTCTTGAAGAAATAATTAATGCCATCGATTTCGCCTTGTCTCGGCTTCCGCGTCGTGGCCGATACGGAATAAACAAGCTCAGGCACCTTTTGGCGAAGGACGGAACACACGGTTCCTTTACCTACGCCTGAAGGTCCGGACAATACAATCAACAATCCCTTATCCATATTACTCCCCGTATTATTCGTCGTTATCGTCATCCTTGGTCGACAAGCGATGAGCAACCGTCTCCGGCTGCACCGCCGATAAAATGACATGGTCGCTGTCCGTAATGATAACAGCGCGCGTGCGTCTTCCGTAAGTCGCGTCAATCAGCATGTGTCTGTCGCGTGCTTCTTGAATAATCCGTTTAATTGGTGCCGACTCCGGACTAACAATTGAAATAATGCGATTGGCCGAAACAATATTGCCGAAGCCGATATTAATAAGTTTAATAGCCAAGTCAGGTTCCCCCTCCGGTCTTCCTCGTGCAACTCCCGTATAAATCATATATTAGTATAAATGTATTGGACCCTGATGAATTGCTCCACCCTGCCAAATAACGACAGAACCATTGCACTATTGTTGACGAAAAAAGTCCGGAGCATACGTTCCGCGCCGCGCCTCCATGCCTGTTCCCGCTATTCCGGGGACACTGCCTGTCCCGGGAAAGATGCAGCCGGTCAAAAAGGCAGCCCGATCCATTATTATATAGTTTAAAGGATTTTGGAGAAACGAACAAGAGAAAACAAGAGAAATTGCGAAAACGGACTATTTTATCGTTTTTTCATCCCTGTCTTCGTCCATACATAGTCCGTCAGTTCCACCGCCATCTCGTAGAACATAAACGGCGTCATGAAGTAAATGCCCTTGAAATGACGGATTGCGGTATCCAGCAGCTCTTGGGAGATTCGAACGCCTTCCGCGCGCCCCACCGCACCTTCGAGTCCCGCCATCCGTTTCCGCACTTCATCGGATAATTGGATGCCCGGAACCTCGTTATGCAGGTATTCGGCATTGCGCCCGCTCGCAAGCGGCATAATGCCGAGAAACAACGGAACGGATAAATGCTTTGTCGCATCCGCGATTTTCTCGATCAGAGACGGATCGTAGACCGGCTGGGTCATAATATAATCCGCTCCGGAAGCGATCTTTTTCTCCAGCCGCTGCACCGCCTTGTCCAGATGCTTGACGTTTGGATTAAACGCCGCGCCAACGACAAAGTTGGCCTTCTGCTTCAGCGGCTTGCCGGAGAAGGCGATGCCGTCGTTAAGCTGCTTGGTCATCCGGATCATTTCGAAGGAGGTCAGGTCGTACACCGAACTGGAATCCGGCAAATCGCCGAAACGCGCCGGATCGCCGGTAACCGCCAGCACATGGTCGATTCCGAGTGCGTCCAGCCCCATCAGATGCGACTGCGTTCCGATCAGATTGCGGTCCCTGCAGGCGATATGAACGAGCGGACGCAAGCCGATCCGGTCCTTCACCAGCGCGGCAAGCGCCAGGTTGCTCATACGGGTCACCGCCAGCGAGTTGTCCGCCATCGTAATGGCATCCGCTCCGCAGGCTTTGATGGCAGCTGCGCCGGCCATAAATTTCGTGATATCCAGATCGCGCGGAGGATCCAGCTCAACGATAACCGTATGCCTTACTTTTACGGTGTCCACCAGCGATGGTTCCGAAATAATCGGCGTGTCCGCCCGCTCCCCGGAAGCATTTTTCACCACTTCGGCAGGTTCCGCCCCGATTACGATAACCTCCGCCTCCGGGGAGTCGGCAATCGCAACGGCTGTTGCACCGCTTAGCGGAACATAATCCTTCAATGCTTTCGCCATGGCCGCAATATGCTCCGGCGTTGTTCCGCAGCATCCGCCGATAATCCGCGCGCCGCGGTCCGCGAATTGCAGAGCGGTCTCGGCAAAATACTCCGGTCCGGCCGAATACTTGTATTTACCGTCAACGTAATCTGGAATACCCGCGTTGGGGAAGATGGACAGCGGCAGCTCTACCGGTCCGCTTATCGACTCGACTGCCCGCATGATTCCGTTCGGGCCGCTCCGGCAGTTGAAACCGACGACATCCGCTCCCTCATCCTTCAATAAAGTAAAAGCATCCAGCAAGCCGGTACCGTCCTGCGTGCGTCCGACATCCTGAACGGCAAACTGGCAAATGACAGGCAGCTGGGTTAGCTTGCGGGCAAGTCCCAGTGCCAGGCGCATTTCGTCAAAATCATAAAACGTTTCAAACAGAATTCCGTCCACGCCTTCGGCAAGCAAAGCGTCGAGCTGACGCTCAAACGCTAGGCTGACTTCGAATGTCCGCACATCCTTCAGCTTGCCCGCGCGGATCGAGCCAACAGCGCCAACCACGTAGGCATCCTCGCCTGCTGCTGCTTTAGCAATCCGCACCCCGGCGCGGTTAATCGCTTCCATATCCGGCTCCAGGCCGTATTTGGACAGCTTGACCAGATTGGCCGAGAAGGTATTGGTCTCGATTACGCGCGCCCCTGCCTCATAGTACCGGCGGTGGACGCCTTCAATGACATCCGGGCGGGTCATATTCAATTCTTCGTAAGAAACGCCGACAGGGAACCCCATCTGATACAGATAGGTTCCCATCGCGCCGTCCCCGGTCAAGATACGCTGCTTAAGCTTCGTTCTTAAATCGGGCTTCATATTCATTTCTCCCTATTCCCATTCGCCGCGGTAGACTTCGGCTGCAGGTCCAGTCATATAAACATGGTTATCCGCTTCGTTCCATTCAATCGTCAGGTCGCCGCCTTTGAGCGTTACGACCGCCGTACGGTCCGTTAAGCCGTTCAACACGGAGGAAACGACCGTTGCGCATGCGCCGGTGCCGCAGGCCAGCGTTGGTCCAGCGCCGCGCTCCCAGACGCGCATTTCCGCGTGTTCGCGGGAAGTTACTGTAACGAACTCCACATTGATCTTGCGCGGGAACATCGGATGCGTCTCGAGCTTGGGTCCCCAAGTCGCAAGATCAAAGTTGGCGGCATCGTCCACGTAGATCACGCAATGCGGATTGCCCATCGATACGGCCGTGAACCGGAATTCGCGGCCGTCCACTTCAATCGGATGCTCGATTACGCGTTCTTCGTCAACCGTAGTAGGCACCTGCAGGCCGTTTAGAATCGGCTCTCCCATATCGACGCGAACCTGCTGCACTTTGCCGTCCGCTACTTCCAGCTGAACCGTCTGCGCGCCGGCGCCAAGCGTTTCGATCGTCAATTCCTCTTTATCCGTAAGGCCGTTATCGTAAATGTATTTCGCCGCGCAGCGAATCGCGTTGCCGCATTGCTCGGCCTCCGAGCCGTCGGAGTTGATGATGCGCATGCGGAAATCCGCCACTTCCGAAGGAAGGATGTACACCAGCCCATCAGCGCCGATACCGAAAAACCGGTTGCAGCGGTCTATAGCCAGCTCCGCTACATTGCCCGGCAGCTGCCGCTCGCCGGCGATAACAATAAAATCATTCCCTAAACCATGCATTTTTGTAAACTTCATCATGGTGTTCCCCCTTTACTGCAGCCAATGGATAAAATAAGCTATCATTTTTCCTTAGCATACCGCAAAGCAAAGGGAAACGCTATTCATAATTCCGATCATCATTTGTACTTCGTTACACATTTTTGAATGCCATTTTTGCCGGCTTGCTTTTAGGCTTGCTTGTTCCAAGCACGCTGCCGATACCCATCAGGAAGGTAGGAATGCCGGCGGCTACGAATACCAGGCACCATTCGCGGAAGTTGAGCGGGACCGTCTTGAAAATAGGCTGAAGCATCGGAATGTAGAGCACCCCGATCATCAGGACCAAGGACGATAGAACGGCAAGCACCAGGTAACGGTTCTGGAACAAGTTGCGATGGAAGATGGAACGCGAGCTGCGGCAGTCAAAGACGTGAATGAGCTGAGCTAATACCAACGTGGCAAAAGCGACCGTCTGCGCCTTGGTAAGCTGCTCTGCGGCCGTACCCGGAGCAAGCTTAAGCGTAATCCAGAAGGCGCCTAGCGTACATACCCCGATCAATACGCCGCGGCTGATGATTTTCCAGCCAAGCCGTCTCGCAAATACGCTTTCCTTGGCCGAGCGCGGCTTCTGCTGCATGAGATCCTTCTCCGCCTGGTCAACCCCAAGCGCCATCGCCGGCAGACCGTCCGTCACAAGGTTCACCCACAAAATCTGAATCGGCACGAGCGGAAGCGGAAGACCCGCCATCATCGCCAGGAACATCGTCAGAATCTCGCCGACGTTGGACGCCAGCAGGTAACGGATGAATTTGCGGATATTCTCATAGATGCTCCGGCCTTCTTCGATGGCCGACACGATCGTCGCAAAGTTGTCGTCGCTTAATACAAGCGCGGAAGCTTCCTTCGACACATCCGTACCGGTAATGCCCATGGCAATGCCGATATCGGCTGCTTTGATAGCCGGGGCGTCATTTACGCCGTCGCCGGTCATGGCAACCACATGCCCTTTTCTCTGCAGGGATTTGACGATCCGGAGCTTATGCTCCGGCGATACGCGGGCGTAGACATAGATATTGTCGACATGCTTGTCGAGCTGATCATCCGTCATATTTTCCAGCTGGCTGCCGCTCAGCGCTACGCCGCCGCGCGGCATGATGCCAAGCTGGTGAGCGATCGCTTCCGCGGTCAACTGATGATCGCCCGTAATCATTACCGTCTTGATGCCCGCTCTGCGGCAGGTCGCGATCGCATCGCGCACCTCGCGGCGCGGCGGGTCGATCATGCCGGTCAGGCCGACAAATACAAGCTGGCATTCCACATCGCTTTCCGTCTCCGTCGCTTCGCCGCTGCGGATATCCCGGTAAGCAAGGCCAAGCACGCGCAGCGCGTTTTGCGCCATTTCTTCCGCGGCATCCGCGCATTTTTTCTTGAGCGTGGCGGTAAACGGCACTACCTTGCCGTCCCATAACACGTAGCTGCAATGGTCCATTAGCATGTCGGAAGCGCCTTTCGTATACACAACCTTGCCACCCTGATGCGAGACGAGAACGCTCATCCGCTTCCGTTCGGAATCAAACGGAAATTCCTTTTCCCTCTTATATAAGCCTTCCAGCGATTTGGCGGACATCCCCAGCTTGGCAGCGAGAACGGTAAGGGCTCCTTCCGTCGGATCGCCCTTCAGCACCCATTCCTCTTGCGGCTCCTTGCTTTTCCTTTTCTTCGAATCCTGCTGTTCCGCCTGCGTAACGGTCGCGTTATTGCAAAGCGCCGAAATCTGCAGGAGACGCTTGAGGGCAATATCATGCTTCGCATCCACCATGGAGCCATCCTCGAAAGCAGCTCCAACCGGCTCATAACCTTCGCCCGTCACCTGAAGATGCCGTCCGCCCAGCCAAACGTTCGTAACGGTCATTTTATTTTGCGTAAGCGTGCCGGTCTTGTCGGAGCATATAACCGAAGCGCAGCCTAACGTTTCCACGGAAGGCAGCTTTCGGACAATCGCCTTCCGTTTGATCATCCGCTGTACGCCAAGCGCAAGCGCAATCGTAACGATGGCCGGGAGTCCTTCCGGAATAGCCGCTACCGCAAGGCTGACGCCGGCCAGGAACATGCCGTAGGCAGGCTGTCCATGCAGAATGCCGGCAACAACGACCATAATCGTAAGCCCGATCGCAACGGCGATTAATATTTTGCCTAGCTGCTCCAGTCTGTGCTGAAGCGGCGTTTCCATCGATTCGGTCTGTTGAATGAGTCCCGCGATTTTACCCATTTCCGTTTCCATGCCCGTCCGGACAACAACCCCTTTGGCTGTTCCGCGCGTAAGCATGGTCCCCATAAAGCCCAAATTCCGTTGGTCACCCAGCGGCAGGTCCTCTTCATGAATAGCGGCGGCATGCTTGCCGACCGGCACCGATTCGCCCGTCAGGGCAGATTCCTCGGCATAGCAGCTGTTCGCTTCAATCAGCCGGATATCGGCCGGAATGCGGTCGCCGCTTTCGAGCAGAATAACATCCCCGTTAACCAGCTCTTTGGCTGCAATCATCAACTGTTGTCCGCCCCGAATCACTTTTGCCGTAGGCGCGGACAATTCCTTGAGGGCACTAAGCGACTTCTCCGCACGGAATTCCTGAATGAAGCCGAGTACCGCGTTAATCGCGATAATGGCCACAATCGTCACGGCATCCAGATATTCGCCCAAGAGCCCCGATATGAGAGTAGCGCCCATTAGCACAAGCACCATGAAATCTTTGAATTGATTCAGGAAAAGCACAACCGGGGAAATACGCTCGCCCTCCGCCAGCTCGTTTCGCCCGTTCTTCGACAGCCTGTCTTCTGCTTCCGATGCAGACAGCCCTTGCGCAAGCGAGCTGCCCAGCTTATTCGCCAGTTCGCCCGCTTCCATTTGGTGCCATTTCAATTGTTCCATTGTACGACTCCCTCCCGTATATGCCGAGCGCTCTCGGACAGCCTCTCAAGCCTAAATGTATTCGGACAAACTGCAAAATATCCCACTTAAAGACTTAAGTTTTTGGTTTAACTATGGCATGATAGAGAAAGACATTGATAAAGGAGACTTAAACCCTCATGGCCTTAGACGGCATTGTTATTCACGCAGTAGTTGAAGAGCTTCAGCGCTGCATAGGCGCCCGCATTCATAAAATTCACCAGCCGACGGACAATGATCTCGTATTCAGCATCCGCGGCGCAGGTGCGCAGGGCAAGCTGCTCTTGTCCGCCAATCCGACGTATCCGCGCGTTCACTGGACGAATGCTTCGCACATTAACCCGCTGGAAGCACCGATGTTCTGCATGCTGATGCGCAAATATTGCGAAGGCGCAACGATTGAAGCAGTCAAACAAATCGGACGCGAACGGATTATCCATATCGACGTTCGGCACCGCGATGAGCTTGGCGATGTTTCGCTCAAGACAATCGTTATCGAAATAATGGGACGGCACAGCAACATTATTTTGCTGGATCCCGCAACCGGGACGATTCATGACGGCATCCATCACGTGACGCCTGCCATCAGTACATTCCGGATTGTTATGCCCGGCAGCAAATATACCGCCCCGCCCGATCAAGGAAAGACCGACCCCCTTGCGATTGCAAGCGAACAGGATTTTCTGGCCGCGCTCGGGCAGCATGCGGATGACGGCAATGAAAGCCTGCCGCCCCAGCGGCAGCTTGTTCAGGCGTTTAGCGGACTAAGCCCTCTGCTCGCCAAAGAGATCGTATTCCGCGCGGAGAACGGAAGCAGCAGTCTATGGAACAGCTTCCAGGCGCTTATGAGCGATGTCCAGGCGCATGTCTACGCGCCAACCATAGCGGTGGATGCCAATGGCAAATCTTACTTTTCCATAACTCCGCTGACCCATGTGCAGGGCTCTTCCGAGCTTTTTGCTTCAATCAGCGAATGCCTCGAAGCCTTCTATGGCGATAAAGCGGAACGGGATACGGTCAAGCAGCGGGCTTTGGACCTCATCCGGTTCGTCCAGAACGAGAAGGTCAAGAACGAGAAGAAGATAGAAAAGCTGAAGGAAACGGTCGAGGAAGCACAGGATGCCGATAAATACCGCGTGCTAGGCGAGCTGCTCACTGCCTACATGCATCAGATCAACCGCGGAGACACATCCGTCGAGCTCATCAACTTCTATGACGAAGAGCAGGCAACGGTCACGATTGAGCTGGATCCGCAGCTTACGCCTTCGGACAACGCGCAGCGGTATTTCCGCAAATATACGAAGCAGAAGAACAGCATTGCCGTCGTTGAAGAGCAAATGGCGCTCGCCCAAGGCGAAATATCCTATATGGAAACGCTGCTGCAGCAATTGGATAATGCTTCGCTCGCCGATATCGAAGAGATCAGGGATGAGCTCGTCGAACAAGGTTATCTTCGCAGCAGAGTGAAGCGCGGACCGAAACGGAAAAAGCCGGCGCGTCCGACCTTGATTTGCTATACTTCCTCCGAAGGCGTAAGCATCTATGTCGGCAAGAACAATACGCAGAACGAATACTTAACGAATCGGCTCGCTTCCCCTTCGGATGTATGGCTGCATACGAAGGATATTCCGGGGTCCCATGTGGTCATCCGCGGAGGCGACTTTGGGGATGCCACCCTGGAGGAAGCAGCTATGCTATCCGGGTATTACAGTCAAGCGAGGGAATCCAGCCTGATCCCCGTGGATTATACGTTTATCCGCCATGTCCGCAAGCCAAGCGGCTCGAAACCGGGTTTTGTCATCTATGACCATCAGAAGACCCTGTTTATTACTCCCGATGAGCAGCGGATCAAAGCCATGCCATCGCGCAGCGTGAATTAAGCAAAAAGCGGTCCGTCCTCCATCCGAGGCGGGCTGCTTTTTCGTTTTTTGCTCGATCTATCCTAAATTAGAAAACTTTAACGAGCCTTAAACCCTTCGCTAACCTTCTCTGGAATAATGGCCCAATCCGCTGAATCGGGAAACCTTAAATTACCTAATCACACTTAAATATATAAATACAGATGAATTATGAATGTTTATTAGTGTCTTTCTTTCTATTGTTGCAATTATTATCATACATATTAGAAATTTTTGTATTAAAGGTGAAATAAGGGTTTATAAAAGAATATTTATTTTAGTCCTTTTCAATGGAATTGGTAACTTTTATTAGCTGACTACCCCCTCAAAAAGTCATTAGTATAAAAAGTGCCAAACAAAACTTGTGCTGGCAGACTACACGCTTTCTTGCACAAAAAAACCATTAGGAGGATACATACATGACTAAAAAAACGATTTTCAAAAAAGGGATTATCACTTTGGCGGGCGTTATCGCTTTAACCGGTGCCGTACAAGCCCCCGCGCTTGGAGTAACCACTCCTAAAGCGGCAGCAGCAACCTCTACCCAAAGCACGCAGCTTAGCAAACTAATTACGAAAGGCAAAACCCAGCTTGGCGTGAAATGGCGCAGCGGCGTGCAGAAACCCGGTTACGGTTTTGACTGCTCCAACTTTACTTCCTGGGTATACAGCAGCACGCTCGGAATCAAGTTTTCCAGCTCTTCTCGCTCGCAGCGTTACAGCAACAGCATCGGCAAGCAAGTTATCATTGATTCCAAAAATAAATACAAGAACCTGAAGGTCGGAGACCTGCTGTTCTTTAAAAACTCGGCTGACCGTGGCGACGGATCTTTAAACCGCTCTACAAGCGGCGGCGGCGGCCATGTCGGCATTTATGCGGGAGTGGTTAACGGCAAGCATTACATTCTTCAAGCCGGCGGCGGACGCGCCAAAGTCACTTACGAGCCAATGGAAGGCACATGGTTTGCGTCTTCGCTCGTCTATGCTAAGAGAATCGTTAACTAACGGCAAAAATATAAAAAATAGCGGTGCAGGGATCTCTCCCTTGCACCGCTATTTTTCTTGAAAAGCTATCTATTCTTGCGAAGCTGTTCCAGCACCGCGGCGTCAACGGTTCTGCTGCCGATCTCGCCATGGAACACCTCGCCCTGACGCTCCCCGTGGAAATCCGAGCCGCCGGTTATAATAAGCCCGTGTTTCTTTGCCAGCTCCGCGTAACGCCGTTCTTCCTCCGGTCCATGGTCGGAATGGTACACTTCGATTCCTTGAACGCCCTTCCCGATCAGTTGCTCGACCAGATCATCCCTGCCATACAAGCCAGGATGCGCGATTACGCTTGTCCCTCCCGCTTCGCGTATCCATTCGATTGCTTCAAACGGATGAATACGCGGAGGATTCACGTATGCGGCGCCGTCTTCCCCAAGATACCGGTCAAATGCCTCCGCCATCGTGGCAACCGCACCTTTTCGGATCAAAAGCTCCGCAATATGCGGACGGCCAATCGTTTTCCCTTTGCCTTTATCGCTTCCGGCCAACGCCTGCTCGGCAGCAATTTGCTCGACTTCTCTCATCGTAACCGGAATCCCGAGCTGGACTAACCTCTCTATAATCATCTCGTTCCGCGTGCCGCGCGTTGCCCGAAGCCCGGCAAGCCGCTCCTGCCAGAGAGCATTATGCCAGTCCGGATAATAAGCGAGCATATGAATATCGCGACCGTCGGCAACCGTGCTCAGCTCGACGCCGGGAACGACGGTAATCCCGAGCTTCCGCCCTTCCTCGAGCGCTTCCTCAACTCCTGCCATCGTATCGTGATCGGTGACCGCAACAGCCGCCAGCCCCGCCGCCTTCGCGCGGGCAACAACGGCCGCAGGGGCCATTGTCCCGTCCGAGGCGGTCGTGTGATTGTGCAAGTCCGCTTTTCCTACAACCATTGCTGCAAATCCTTCTCTCTTAAAAAAGTGAGGAACGTAACTGCCGATATCGGCAGAAGAGTCGACTTCAAATATATCGAGTAGAACTGCCGTTTGAACCGGGTGTCCTCAATCGGAACCACATGCAAAAGCCCAAGCGCCACCTCGTGCTTTACCGAAGATTCAGAGACAAAAGAGACGCCGAGACCGGCTTCTACCGCCGACTTCACTGCTCCCGTACTTCCCAGTTCCATCACAATCTTCAGATCGGCCGGATCGATTTTTTTCCGTTTAAGCTGGTCCTCCATGACTAACCGTGTACCGGAGCCTTGCTCACGCACCACAAACGGATAATCGGCCACTTCGTCAAGCAGAACCGTCTGCCGCTTAGACAGCGGATGATCTTTCGGAACGATCAGCTTGAGCTCGTCGCTCATGACGGCCTCCATCTGCATATCCGGGTGATTGACCGGGGCTTCGATCAATCCAAAGGTCAATTGATGATGGATAATCTCTTCAATGATTTGAGCGGTATTCATTACCTTCATGCTGATCGATATTTCCGGGAACGTCTGCCCGAACGGACCAAGCAGGCGCGGCAAAATGTATTCTCCAATCGTCAGGCTGGCGCCAAGCTGAAGCCGTCCCTTGAGCTGCTTGGTAAACGCCGACATCGCTTGATCCGTATCGCGGATCAGCTCGATGCTTCTCCGGGCGTAAGGCATCAGCGCTTTTCCCGCTTCCGTCAAGTCGATTCGCTTGGTAGACCGCTGCAGCAGCTTTGTCCCGAAATAGTCCTCCAGCGACTGCACCTGCATCGTCACGGCCGGCTGAGTCATATGCAGCGACTGGGCGGCAGCAGAGAAGCTGCCCCGTTCCGCTACCGTATAAAAAATGTGCAATTGATGAAAATTAAGCGCCATCTGTCCGACCATCCTCTCTTCTTAGCGGTTATTATACTACAAATGCGCGCAAAAAAGCGCAGCACCCTTCGTTTGGATGCTGCGCCCGGCGTTTCTTCGATTATTTCCTTTTTCGGCTGTTTTTCACCAAGGTCATTCTTCTGGAGTGACGAAGCCATGAATAGTATGATTTCAAATCCCGCAATTCGATCGTCTCCGACATGCGTCCCAAAAAGGTGACTACAATCATCTTGTGAAGCGGGTTGCCAAGCAGATCAATGTCCGTTTCCGATGGGGCAAATTCAGCAACAAACACCAGATCGTCGTCAATCAGGTAAACATCCTCTTCATTCCGGTAATAAGGCTCAACCCGTCCTTGCTTCAGGCATTCCCATAAGAATTCGGCAATATCCTCGTAGCCCGTCTTCTCACTTTCAACCCGATCCACCCACCGGCTCCTGGCATGGTTAGTAATAACGATGTCCGCCACTTTCTTATCGCCCAATTCGATATAAAAAGTCTCATAAGTGCTCCATCTTCTAGTCGTTTTGTCCTTCATCGTTCACCACACCTCCGTCTTAGGAACCAGGTCTTTTTTACCACTTTTATGTATAAGGATATTTTAACCATGATTGTCCGAGATTTCAACAATAAAATAAACTCAGCCCATAAATGTAATTATTTGTAAAACTTAATAAAAGAAAGAAGATCGCCGTACATTGGTCTCTCTGTGTACCAGCGATCTTCCCGCAATTTTATTTAATTATTATTTACTTCCATGCTTGAATTCCATAAATGTTCATAGCTTATGAAATTCTAGTTCTACATGCTGTAGAATCTGGTCTTATCCTCGGCATCTTTTGTATATTCTGTCTTTAATTCGTTGCGGTAAGATCGTTCAACCTTGCGCACGAACGGCAGACGGCTTATTGTTTTTGCCGCTTCCTCCGCGCGCTCTGCGTTCATATAGATCACGACATAATGCATCTTGCGCGACATATAATGAACGGTTCCGTACTTTTCAAGCGTTCTGGCCGCTTTCAGATCGCTCACCCATATGATATAACCTGTCCGTTCCGGTAACAACATCCATTCCCTCCGTCGAGTCGAATCAAGCAAAGGCTTATCCGCAGCCGCCGCTTCCGCAGCTGCAGGATCCGCCGCCACCGCAGCCGCCCGTTTTCCCTTCATTGCTCGGCACCTTAATCGTATCGGATACCGATTCGGCGATCATGCGGGATACGTCATACAGCATCGTATCTACGAGCTGCTCAGCCGTCTTGAACCGTTTCACCGCTTCAATCTGGTCCAGCTCCCGCTCGATTTGCTTCACTTTATCCTTGGCTGCATGATAATCCGGATGGAATCTGCCGAACCGCTCGCATTCCGAGAACAGCTCTTTCGCTTTGGCGAATTGCTTGGTCAGCACCTTCACCTGCTCATCCTTCTGTACAGCTTCTTTCCAATATAGATAATCGGCTACCTCGGCCGATTGGTTAATAAAGTCGCCCAGCTCGTAAGCGCACATCAACAGCGACGCCATATCCAGCGAAGAAACGCCGCTTGCACCATCGTAGGGCAGAACTGTGGTTGTTGGCATTTGTTCACCCTCTTTTCTTTTACACTTGCTTGAAATCTATCATATCATAATCATTCAATGAATAGATACAATTTTACACAAATCCACTCACTCCCGGCGCAACCAGCTTCATCCCTTCCCACATTTCCGGAGACAAGCATACTTCGCGGTGCGTCTCGGCTTCGCGCAGCAAGCCGGTGACGGTCCAATTGCTTCCGCTTCTCTCCAGTCTGGCTGGCACAAAAGCCACAACGCTTTCGTTCATCCTTAATTGGACCGGAGCCTGCCAGCTCAAAGCCCTCTCCAGAATTTCCAGGCGCGTGGAGTGATGATAAGATCTCAACTGCTGCATCCAGTTTATAGGTACCCGTTCAAGCTCGGGAAGAAACCGTTCTATTCTGAAATCCTCATGATTCATAAGCTCGCATCCCGCAAATGCCCGTCCGGAAGAACGGAGCTCAAACCCGCTTTCTTCCGATCGGGGTTCAAGCGGCAATTCGGGATACGCGTCTGACGGCTGCTTAACAACCGCTGCCGTTTGTTTTCCCCAATCCGCCAAGCTGGCTTCGAGCAATGGCGGGATAGGGACTCCGCCTGATGCCGATTGCAAAAAGTTTATAACCGAAGCAAAACTCCGTCCGTGAGTCATTGCCCGTTCTATTGAGCTTCGAGTTAATTGCCATACGGACAGCAGTTCGTCGCTCTTCCTGTCCGCCACAAGCTCCAGCTCCCACCGGACCCTGTAAGAACAGCCCGGAGGAACAAGCAAATCGCCGTTAGGTTCTATCATAATGGGCTCATACTTTGCCTGCGGACGCTGCCCGTAATCGAGGGAGGACGGCATCATCGTCCACCGGAGCATTCTCTGGTCTCCGGCACGCGCGAATTCCATCCATCCGAAGCCGCGCAGCAGATTCAAACAGGCACTTCGGCTCTCTTCCCACTCCATGCCTTTCATATCAAGCAGCGGGAGCTGGGCTGCAATAGCCGCTTCAGAATACCAGGCCCCCGGTTCAAGCCGGGTCAACAACGCCATGATATGCCACATCGCAGGCTTTTTCTTCAGAAGCTCATCCAGGCACCAGTGAAATAATAAAGCCTCCCGCTTAAGCTCCTCCTCCGAGAACCAAGCAGCTAGCGTGTCTTCCTGCCACTTTAGCTGCTTTTCTTCAGCTGCCAACAGGCCTAATTGCCCGGTAAGCTTCAGCACAAAATTTACGGCAGGATTATAAGGATCCGTATCCTCCTGCTGCCAGCCGGCCTGAAGAAGATCCTCATCCGTAATGGAAACGGCCAGCGTAAGTCTCGCTGTTGTTTTCTTCGGCAAAATTCCCTTTGACGTCAAACCTAAACCGCTTCGGGCCAGCTCCGCCCAAACCGCCAGAAGCTGTCTCCCCAGCGGCTTAAGGGCTATTTCCTCCTGCCGCTGCTCCCAGATTTCGCTTGATCTATTCGCTGCGAGCAGTGGAGCAAGCGGAAACAAATAGGGATGCCACTGCATAAAACAGTCGCTTGGCATTGCATACAGCCGCTCCCCCCAGCCTTGACGGAGCGCGAAAATAATTCCCGCATTTTGCAGCTGGATCATTCCGTAACGGAACTCCGCACCCGAGAACCGCTGCCGCAACGAAAAAAGCCGCTCCTCCGAAACGGGACCGGCGCCAAAGCAATTATAAAATGCCCTCAGGACGGTGGCGGTTGCTTCGTCCATCCGGTCCACCGCTTCCTCGATGGAAAGCCGGTCGATTACGGCTTCCTCCCAATGCAACCCGCGCTCCGATGCACCAATCCATAAGGGAGACATCATGAATTGCTGCTTCACGCGGCTTGTCAGTTTCTCCGACCACTGTTGTACAAACATGAAGAATAACCTCCCTACTGGCGTTTTTCAAGCTCGTATTGGTAGCCTTGCTCAAGCAGGAACATCTGACGCCTTGCGGCGTATTCCGTTTCGCTGGTGTCATCGGTCACAATGGTATAGAACCAGGCTTCATTCCGGCCTTCCTTCGGACGCAAAATACGGCCGATCCGCTGCGCCTCCTCCTGCCTTGAGCCGTAGCTCCCCGAAATTTGAATGGCGACGGCCGCATCGGGAAGGTCAACCGCAAAATTCGCAACCTTGGATACCGCTAGAACGGGCACATCTCCCGACTTAAACTGTTCGTACAGCCTGTGGCGTTCATTTTGCGGCAATTCTCCCGTAATGACCGGCACCTCTAACGAATCCGCAATAGAATGAAGCTGATCGAGATACTGCCCGATGATGAGAGTTGGCGTTCCCTCGTGACGCTCCAGGAGCTGACGGACAACCGGTACCTTGCCGGGATTCTCCGCTGCGAGACGCAGCCGCGAGCGCTTCTCGGCCGAATGGTACAGCTCGGATATGCCTTGATCCATCGGCACGCGGATTTCCGTGCATTTAACCGATGCGATATGCCCCTCCGCTTCGACCGTTTTCCATTGCAGCTCGAACTGCTTTGGCCCAATCAGAGAAAATACATCCTCTTCGCAGCCGTCTTCCCGGACCAACGTTGCCGTCAATCCTAGCCTTCTTGTCGCCTGGATATCGGCCGTCATGCGAAATACCGGGGCAGGCAATAAATGCACCTCGTCGTATATAATGAGGCCCCAGTCGCGCTCGGAGAACAGCTTCATGTGACGGAACGAATCTCTCTTCGACTTCCGGTGGGTCAGAATTTGATACGTTGCAATCGTTACGGGACGGACCTCCTTCGAGGCGCCCGTATATTCTCCGACTTCCGCCGGTTGAAGGGTTGTCTTGTCCAGCAGCTCTTCCTTCCATTGCTGTACGCTGGTTGCGTTGGAAGTAAGAATAAGCGTAGCGCTGTTCAACCTTGCCAATGCCGCGATCCCGACGATCGTTTTGCCCGCTCCGCACGGCAGAACGATAACGCCGCTTCCCCCTTGAATCGTCCCTTCTTTATAAAAAAGATCAACCGCCTGCCGCTGATAGTCCCTAAGCTCGAAGGATCTGCCCCTCAGCGTTAACGGTCTAAGCGATACGGATAAAGCTTCACCCGTATGGTAGCCGGCCAAATCGATTACGGGGAACCCAAGCCGGATTAATTCCTGTTTAAGCTGGCCCCTGTACTCCGGATTTACTTCCCAGGAACCGCCGGTCCCGCGTTCCATCAAGCATTCCAGAATGATCGGATGCCCCGCGATCTCATCCAGCAAAGAATCGTCCCCGTATAACACGAGACAGTGCCCGCTTAATTCCAGCCGAAGCTTGCCGTACCGCTCCATTAGTGTGCGGATATTCGTCTCCAATACTCCGGGTAGGCCGTATCTGGCATATTTTCTTAGCGATTCGATAACCGTTGCCGCTTCCATGCCGGTAGAAGCCGCATTCCACAAGGATAAAGAGGACATTTTATACGTATGCCAATTTCCCGGACGTTTAACGAGCTCCGCGAACAAGATCAGCATCCTGCGCGCTTCCTCCGATAAAGGATGCTCGTAATCGAGCAGCACCGTCATATCCGACTGAATAATTAACGGTCCATCCTGACGTTCCAACATAAGATCTCCCCCATTGTTCATAGCGGTAAGCATTCACCTCACAGTATGCAAAATTATCCAGAATTTTATACGAAAAACGGGATTCCTCAAAGGCGTTCGCCCCGGAAGAATCCCGTTATTTCATCTAATGCACATGCTCCGATATTTCGTTAAGGGCCGCGCCTGCCTCGTGAATGAAGGCATCCCGGACAGCCAGATCGCCAATTGCGACAACTCCAACCAATTCACCGTTTTCTACGACGGGAAGACGGCGTATTTTATGCTTGGCCATCAGATCTGCCGCTTCATCCATGGTTGTGTCCGGCGCAATGGTCAGCAAATCGGTTGTCATTACTTTCTCGACGGCTGTGGAGCCGGAATGCTTATCCGCATAACCGCGTACGACAAGATCCCGGTCCGTTACGGCGCCAATCAGCTTTGAGCCTTCTACTATAGGTATAAATCCGATATCATGCTTCTTCATTAAGACGGCAAGCTCATATACGTTATCCTGTAATGTTGCTGTAATACACGGCGACGACATAACCTCTTTGATCGTTTTATGCAAGGCGGACAAACCTCCTGTTCGGAATATCTTCCTTTAGGGTATCCAGCCAAAAGCGTTGTCATTCCGCCGCAAAATCTTCCGCCATTTGAATAAGCAGCTGGGCGGAATGCACCATGGCACGCTCATCGATATCAAAACGCGGATGGTGATGGGCGTATACGACTCCCGTCTCCTCGTTCCCCGCCCCGACAAACATAAAGCATCCCGGTACCTTCTCCAGATAATACGAGAAATCCTCCGCGACCATCATCGCTTCCGAACGAAGGGTATTCTCGGCGCCAAACAGTTCGCCTGACACCCGGAAGAAACGTCCCGCTTCCTCCTCGTCGTTGACGACGGGCGGATACCCGATACGCATATGATAGTCGTATTTCGCTCCGTACATGCTGCAGGTATGGTTAATCAATTGCTCAAGCCTTTCATGCGTAAGCTTTCGGGATTCCTCGTCGAATGTGCGGACCGTCCCTTTCATCGCGCAGCGCTCGGCAATGACGTTATTGGTTGTTCCGGCCTGGAAGGAGCCGATTGTGACGACCGCAGGCTTCAAAGGATCAACGTTGCGGCCAACTATGGATTGAACCGCCTGCACGAGAGCCGAACCGATTACGATGGTATCGATCGTCTTGTGAGGCATGCCGCCATGTCCGCCTAGGCCTACAATCTCTAAAGTGAACTCGTCTGCCGCTGCCATAAAAGGACCCGGCTTGGTTGCGGTCTGTCCATACGGAATCGGCGACCACAAGTGCACCCCGTATATGGCGTCTACGCCGTCCAAGGCCCCGTCTTCAATCATGCGGATCGCGCCGCCCGGCGTCTGCTCCTCGGCAGGCTGGAAAATCAACCGGCGCTCGCCGGCCAGCTCCGCCTTATGCTGCTGGTAGTAATTCGCTACGGCAAGCAATGCCGACGTATGCCCATCATGCCCGCAGGCATGCATCACGCCGGGAACCTTGGACCGGTATTCGCATTCCTTCTCATCCTGAATCGGAAGCGCGTCAATATCGGCGCGCAGCGCGATAACCGGACCGGGCAGCTCCCCTTTTATCGTAACCAGCAGGCCGTGCCCGCCAACGCCTTCGCGCACCTCGCAGCCAAAGGCTTTTAATTGCTCTGCAATCCACCGGGATGTATGTACCTCTTGAAAAGACAGCTCCGGATTCTGATGGAGATGTCTGCGCCACCGGACCATTTCCGGATAAAGACGCTGCAGCTGCTCTTTTATATAGCTACTAGTCTTCATTGGATACACCTCCTAAACGTTTGTTGAATGTAAACGCAATAGCCGTTCACACGCGTTATGAAGCAAAACTTATTTCCATCTATTCTAACAGAACGGCGCGATGCGGCAAAGAGAAAGCATGGCTATAGCGGAGAGTAAGTCTTGCGCTGACTGGGGAAACATACTATCATGGGAAAAGATGTACAAATAAAGTTTTGCGCATTGTGCAAAATGGGCTTTGCCAGCATAAACCTTACATTCCACAAGCAACTATAGGAGGAAATAACGATGATAATTGAAAACTCGGGTCTTAACGGCCTTCAAAGCGATCTGGCTCATCTGGACGAGTCTGCAGAGCAGCTTGGCTTTGTACGTTGGCAGTGGGAATACTATCGCGCTACATACGATCTGAAGCTTGAAGATCAAGCGACAAATTCGGAATACTTCCTGCGCGTCAACACTCGCGCCGTTGAAGGCAAGCTCGAAAATCCTAATGCCGTGCTTGCAATTGAACATGTATATATCGGAAAAGCTACATTCCCTCATGGTCTTGAATACGAATCTCCGGTTCCGCAGCCGATCATGACGATTGCGAATCAACGCCTCGAAAAGCTGAAGCAGCTGCTTGCCTAATCTATGAAGAAGACACAGCAGAATGGCAGTCGTGGCAGACCGGACTTTCTGCTCCTTATTTTAACGCTGCTGCTGGTTGGATTCGGCCTTGTCATGGTGTTCAGCGCAAGCTCGAACATTGCACTTACAAATCCGAAATTCCACAATGATGCGTTATATTTTACTAAGCGGCAGCTCATTTGGGCGGTTCTAGGCATCTTTTCCATGCTTTTCCTGATGAATCTCCCTTACCAGATTTTTAAAAAGGGATTTATCTTCCTATTCATTCCGGTCATAGTCATGCTGATGATTGTACCAACCATTGGCTCGCTGAACGGTGCGAGCAGCTGGTTCCGAATCGGAACTATGGGAATCCAGCCGACGGAAATAGCCAAGCTTGCCATGATCCTCTATATAGGGGCTCTGATTACCAAGAAGGGCGAAAAGTTCCGGGACTTTAAAAAAGGCCTGCTTCCGGTACTAATCATCGTAGGATTTATTTGCTTCCTTATTATGATGCAGCCGGATTTGGGTTCCTGTCTCGTTCTTGCTTCGTGTGCGGGGATTATGATCATTGCAGGAGGCGCCAATCTCAAGCAGGTTGCCGTTTCAGGCGGCGTAATCGGTATCTTCGCCATCCTTTTAGCGGCAATCGGCATGGCTACCAATCCAGATGGTTGGGCTTACCGGGTTGCCCGGTTTACGGCCTATTCCGATCCGCTGGCGGATCAGCAGGGCTCGGGGTTCCAACTGGTATCCTCCTTGCAGGCGCTTGGACACGGCGGCTTTACAGGTGCGGGATTCGGGGAAAGCGTGCAGAAGCTGCATTACTTGGACTACCCTTATAATGACTTTATCTTTTCCGTCATTGCCGAGGAGCTGGGATTTATCGGTGCAAGCCTGTTCCTCTTGTTTTACTTGCTCTTTCTCTGGCGGGCGCTTATCGTTGCTCTTCGCTGCCCCGATCATTACGGAACTATTGTTGGAGTAGGAGTCGTTGGCTTGTTCGGCATTCAGGCCTTCGTTAATGTAGGCGGCGTAACCGGCGCAATTCCGCTGACCGGCGTCACGCTCCCCTTCGTCAGCTACGGGGGTTCCTCCCTGTTAGTCTGTCTGATGTGTATCGGAGTGCTTCTCAGCATCTCGCGGGAGGCCAACAAGCAGGAAAAGCCGGAGCGAGCGAAACGTCATCATCACTAAACTAAAAAAAGGCTGATCCCGTTAAAATAACGGTTCAGCCTTTTTTATGTAAGCTCCGCATACTATTTCAAGCGTTGCTGCGGTTCTTCCGACGTTTCTTCTTCTTTGAAGGCAACGCCTTCTACTTTTACATTAACTTCAACCACATTAAGACCGGTCATATTCTCAACCGATTCTCTTACATTCAGCTGCAGCTGTCTGCAGACTTCCTGAATCGGAATGCCGTAATGAACGATAACGCGAAGATCGATTGCCGCTTCCAGCTGACCTACTTCGACGGATACACCTTTTTGCACGTTTTTACCGCTAAGGCGCTTCGCCAGTCCTTCGGAGATCCCGCCCGACATTCCGGCAATGCCTGGAGTCTCAAGCGCAGCGAGTCCTGCAATCGTTGCCACTACATCGTCTGAAATACGGATAATGCCTGTTTGAAGGTCCTCGTTCATGTTATTCCACTCCTCAATTTGCCATATACCATCATTGTAATGGATGGCTCAATTTGAAGCAAGGAAGGAAGTAGATCTATATTAGGCCCTATAGCATATTTTTTTGGAAAAGTTTACATGGTTGCCTTTTTTCGTTATGATTAATAATGTTTTTTAGACCTACATAATTGAAGAGGTGGATTTGGTGAGACAGAAACTGTTTTTCGGCGGATTAATTGTCATGTTCCTCCTGAGCGCAATCGGGCATTTCGCCCATTGGGACATGACGCTTCAATTTATCATTTCCGCTATCGCCGTCGTGTTTGTGGCGGGCTTTCTCGGCAAAGCGACGGAAAGTGTTGCGCATTACGCCGGACAAAGGCTTGGCGGGTTTCTAAATGCCACGTTTGGTAACGCGGCAGAGCTGATCATTGCGATCTTCCTCGTTAAAGAAGGCTTGTTCGATACCGTTAAAGCGAGTATTACGGGTTCCATCATCGGCAACCTGCTGCTCGTCCTTGGACTTAGTCTCCTTGCCGGCGGTATTAAATTCAAACAGCAATTTTTCAATAATCAATTGGCCGAGCATAACGCAACGCTGATGATTATGGCTGTTATCGGTTTGTTTGTACCGGCTGTCTTTGTTGGCGCCGAGCATTTCACGCTTAATAAGGACCATTTCCTCAGCATCACGGTTGCCTGCATTCTGATCGTTTCTTACCTGCTGTGGCTTGTGTTCTCGATGATTACCCATAAAGACGTTCTCGCGGATAACGTGATGAATGCCGATCATGGCGAGGAGCCGATGTGGTCGAAAGGCGTATCCGTTATTATGCTGGTTGTAGCGACGGTTATGGTCGCTTTCGTCAGCGAATGGCTCGTGCACACACTCGACAGCTTTACCGAGAAATTTGGCCTGTCCCAGCTGTTTGTCGGTGCGTTCGTTATCGCAATCATCGGTAATGCAGCCGAACATAGCGCAGCGGTTATGCTGGCACTTAAGAACAAAATCGGCGCAGCAGTCGAAATCGCCATCGGCAGCAGCTTGCAGATCGCGTTGTTTGTAGCCCCGGTGCTGATTCTGGTTAGTGCGTTTATGGGCAATACTATGGATATTATCTTCACGCCAATCGAATTAACCGCCATCGGCGTTTCCGTCTTTATAGCGAAGTCCGTTTCCCGAGACGGTACGACCAACTGGTATGAAGGGTTCCTGCTGCTTATGGTTTATGTCATATTGGGCGTTGCCTTCTATCTAGTTTAAGAACACAAAAAAAGAGTAGGCTCCAAATGGAGTCTACTCTTTATTATTTAACGCTTCATACAACTGGGCCAAGTTGCGCTCCAATCGGCTTAACATTTCTTTTCCGCTCTGCTCGGCTATCAATCCCGCGCGCACAGCAAAGTCAATCTCCCGCGAGAATCCATACATTTGCGTGTCCAAAACTTCCTCGTACAGCGGACATTGACGGGTCGTCAAGTTCTCCATCTGAACTTCGATAAGTTTTTCTATTTTACTCGCATCTTCCGTTAGGAGACGAAGCGCTTTCTCATGCAATTGAACCGTGACTTCCGGTGAAGACATCGTTTTCCCCCCTGTGCGTGTACCCGCCGTCGTCTATATCTTTTATATTAGACGAAAAAGAGCCAATACACAAGGACAAAACAAAAAAGCGCTTCTTCTTTTCAGAAGAAGAAACGCTTTGTTTGCGACCATTCCGGTCCTATTCGCTAATTACCGTTACATTCAAGTTATGTTTTGCGAAAATTTCTGCCATTTTTGCTTTCGCTTCTTCCGCATCAGGACCATGAACATGAAGTTCGTAAGCGTGGCCGCCTACCAACGTCGTAAACAGTCCAAGAATGCTCTTAACATCGATATATTTGTTGTCGGCTTGCAGAACGATTGAAGAGCGGAATTGGCTAGCCGCTTGAGAAATTTCTACGATAGCTGCATTGTTGGACATGGGGAATCCCTCCAGTTAATTAGTAAAGCTTTCCTTGACATCATGATAACCCGAAATATAACATCCATCAAGAGAAAAGTTCAAAAACGCTTCATTTTCATTTATTTCAAATTTTCGGAATTTAGTCCTTCCAGCTCCGGCAGTACGAAAACGCCGTCTTTTCGGATTAATACATCATCGAAATAAATTTCTCCACCACCGTATTCCGGACGTTGAATCAATACTAAATCCCAATGAATGGAAGAACGGTTACCATTATCGGTCTCCTCATACGCTTGACCCGGCGTAAAGTGAAGGCTTCCCGCAATCTTTTCGTCGAACAAAATATCGTTCATCGGATGCAAAATATACGGATTAAAGCCGATTGCGAATTCACCGATGTAACGCGCGCCTTCGTCGCTGTCCAGAATCTCGTTCAACTTCTTCGTATCATTGCTGGTTGCGTTAACGATCTTGCCATTCTCGAACGTAAACGAGATATTCTGGAACGTTGTTCCGGAATAGACGCTTGGCGAATTGTACGTAATTACGCCGTTAACTGAATCCCGGACAGGCGCGGAGAATACTTCGCCGTCAGGAATATTCCGCTGGCCGGAGCATTTTTTCGCGCCGATATCTTTGATGGAGAACGTTAAGTCCGTACCCGGCGAAACGATCCGTACTTTGTCCGTACGGGACATCAATGCCTGAAGCGGATCCTGCGCGCGGTCCATTTTCGCGTAATCCAGGTTGCATACATCAAAATAGAAATCCTCAAACGCTTCCGTGCTCATGTTAGCCAGCTGCGCCATCGATGGAGTCGGGTAACGGAGAACAACCCACTTCGTCCGCTTAACGCGCTCCTCCATATGTACGGGATGTGTGTATAATTGCTCGTATAGACGCATTTTTTCCTTCGGCACATCAGACAATTCGTTTACGTTCGAGCCCGACCGCACGCCGATATAGCCTTGCATTTGCTCCATGCGCTCAAGGTCATGCTTCGCCCAAAGCTCGATTTGCTCCTTGGTTGCATGCGTCAGCATCGTCCGCAGGACAGAGCGGTCACTCAGCTCCACAAACGGTCTTCCGCCACGTTTTGTTACTTCTTCGATAAGGCATTTGCCCAGCTCCAGCTCAAGGCCAATCAAATCGATCAGTACGTTGTCGCCGGGCTGTACATCAATCGAGTAGCCGGCAAGGTTGGCCGCCAGCTTTTGTAATCTTGCATCACGCATCTTTATTCAAACCTCCATTACTTATGAGCACTGTTTTGTGAAAAACAGCCTTCGAACATATTAGCATGTTGCTTGCTTATTGAACAGTTCCTGTTCCTGTTCCTGTTCCGTTAAAGGGACTAAAGGTAACGCTGGTATCGCGCTTTTCCTGTTTGTCTTGTCCGGAGAGCGAATAATGAAGAACGGAATGCTCCTCCAGCTTAGTCGGAACAAGACTATTTCTGTCGATCAACACCGTATATTGTGCTTTTACCTGCAGGGATTTCAGCATTTTGTCCATCTGCTTTCGGGATTCGTTAAATTCTTTCAGCCAGGCTTGTTTATACGGCCCTTCTTCCAGCGGTTCCTTGGCAGCCAGCGCGTTCATCTCATCCTGAAGCTGCTCTTTCCAGAGCTTGTTGGCATCCTGATCGTTCAGCTCGATATGCAAGGCAACTTGGTTGGCTGTTGTGGCCGCGTCGACAAAGTCTACTTTCTTATGCGCGTTTTTCACTTTGTTCAGAACCTCAATCGGGCTCCACTCCAGATCCTCGCCGTCATCGCCTTGAGCATGCAGCTTGGTATGCTCTTCGATATGTCCTTGAAAGGTCCGGGGCGCGTAAGCCCATCCTTCCGCCGAGTAGATGGTTGTCTGGCCGGAGAAGGCATACTGATCCTTGCCCGCAAGACCGGCAATCGACATGTTTAACCATTCCTCGGGCGGACGGCTGGAGGTTGAGCATCCGGTCAAGGCTAATACAAGCGCTGCAAGCAGCGTGCTAATAAGCGTATGTTTTAGGAGCTTCAATTAACACAACACCTTTCATTCAATCGTTCCATTTAACCTTATCGTCCCCTGAACGGACAGCGCCTTATTCGGATCGTTTCCAAAAAGAAAAGGACACCTCTGGAGGTGTCCTTCATAACAATCAGTTGGCTTGTCCGATATAAATCCGGTTTCTGCCGTTGTTTTTTGCTTCATACAGCGCCATATCCGCTCTGTAGAATAGGGATTCCACGCTGATTTTCTCGTTCTCGAACGTCCATTCGGAGACACCGCAGGATACCGTTACAACCGGCTGAGTTTCTGCTTCCACATGGGTTCGGATCCGTTCCGCAATTCTGTAAGCCTGTTCCGAACGGATACCCGGCAAATAAACGGCCAATTCCTCCCCGCCCCATCTTGCGGCAATGTCGCCCTGCCGGATCGAGCTGCGGATGATGCTGCTGACCTGCACCAGAATCTGATCGCCAACCTGATGTCCGAACGTGTCGTTGATTTGCTTGAAATGGTCGATATCGACGAGGATCAATGCACCGAGCGGATCCTTCCTCTGACGGCTTTGAATCTGCTCATTGAGATAATGGCGGGCGTGCAGGCCCGTCAAATTATCCGTAATCACCATTCTCCGGACTTCGGCATGAAGCGATGCATTCGTAATCGCCAGCCCTATATGAGTCGACATGACCTGCAGAAGCTTGTAATTGTCATAGGAAAAGAAATTCGCGCTTTTATGGGCAACCATTATAACGCCGACAACTTCCGAATCGACAAGAATCGGCGTAGCAATAAGCGAGCGTGCTCCCGTATTGTCCATAAGCTTGGAATTGACGACTCTGGTGTGCCAATAATCCGAAATGATAAGCGGCTCTTTCGTCCGATGCACGATGCCGCAGAACCCGTATTCGGGCGAGAAATGCTCGCTAGACATGGCAGGGATATTGCTCGCCATAACGACAAACTGATTTTTCTCTTTGTTAAGCTGAAGAACGCAGCAATAATCGGCGTCAAAGACGCTTAGAAGCTCTGATGAAGCAAATTTGAAAATTTCCTTCAGCTTCAGCGATTGGTTCAGCCTCTTCGTAAGCTCGTTAATCAATCTTAATTCATTAATAAGAAGGTTCGACTGCTCGTATAGCTTCGCGTTCTCAAACGCTGTGCCGGCCGTATCGGCCAGCAAAACAAAAGCCGGCAGGTCCGCATCATCCCAGCTGCTCGCGTTAACCGTCAAGCATAAAACGCCGTAAGCAGCCTGCTTGCCCGTCATGGGTACCGCAAGACGTTTAGTCCCATCCCGGTCCTGCTCGGTCACAAGCTTGCCTTCCAGAAAAGACTTGGCTACCAGGTCATGCGCCGCATTTTTAAATACAAGGGGTTTGACTCGGGAATCCCCGTTGACATGATCCTGCGATAAATACAATTGCGCAATCGAATTCGGATATAACTGCTCCAAACTGCTTAGCATTTCGGACAATACCGAAGTGACGTCGAATTGGTCATACAACCTTTTGGCCGCCAAAAACAAGGCATCGCGCCTGCTCGCTTCCTTGTCCGTCCGCTTTTGCTGCAATAGCAGATCTTTGATGTAGAGCTGCTCAAACCTGCGGTAAAAGCATGTCCGGAAATGAAGCGCGCTAAGCTGCGCGATGGACTTGGCCTGAGCTCCGTCAAGAAAATCTGTTACATAAACCAAGACGCAAAAAGGACGACGATCCGATCGAGTGAGTACGGGAACGGCCACGGTCTCCAACTTCCGCTCATCTTCTGTCGCAGATTCTGATGATGTCATGGAATCGGCAGCAGCCTGCCGCGCGGCGGCAATTGCCTCCGCCTGACGATATATCTCCATGGTTCCCGCGGAACCAATCACATTGCTGTTCAAATCTAACAATACGAACTGCCCGCCTACCGGCATCGCTTGCTCGTCGGAATCCTTGCGCCAGCAAGCAAAGCTCTCCTCCAGCAACGGCAGCAAGTACGGTTCATCCGCAGCTTGAATATCTTCATTCTCAAACCATATTGTTCGCATATCCTCTTCAATCCGATGAGCTGCCGCGGCAGTTTCATCTAACGCCTGTGGATTATTGTATAAATCCGCCATCGGCAACACCCAGCCCTTCCCTCTATATAAAGGAGACGAGTCTATCAAGCTATTATTTCAATTTATAATATACTTTATTTTTGAGAATTTTGCACTACTCAAAATTCCAGCTTTTAGGTCTTTTGAACCTCGTCCGCTGTCGTTGATGGGAAGTGCTGGCGCCTTGACAAAGGCAAGCAATTTCATATATTATCTATAAATGAATGCATGGGCGTACGGTTTTGTGTCACCCTCAGAAATACGTTCGCTGATATACCAGCGGCTGAACTGTTTATCAGGCTTCGAAGATTTCGAGCATAGAGCGTATTCGGCGAAACACAACCCCATCCTCAAAAATACAATTTTGAAGGAGTTACACAACTCATGTCCCGTTATACAGGTCCTAAATTTAAATTAAGCCGCCGTCTTGGTATTTCCTTGAGCGGTACTGGCAAAGAATTGAAACGTCCATTCCCTCCAGGCCAACACGGTCCTAACCAACGCAAAAAGCTTAGCGGTTATGGCGTTCAATTGCAAGAAAAACAAAAACTGCGTCACATGTACGGCTTGAACGAGAAGCAATTCCGCAACTTGTTCGACAAAGCGGCTAAACTGAAAGGTATCTCCGGTGAAAACTTCATGGTCCTTCTCGAAAGCCGCCTGGACAACCTCGTGTTCCGTCTTGGTTTCGCTAACTCCCGTGCAGGCGCACGTCAGTTGGTATCCCACGGTCACGTAACGGTTAACGGCAAAAAAGTCGACATCGCTTCCTTCACAGTATCGACTGGCGACGTAATCGGTCTGCGCGAGCGCAGCCGTGGTCTGAAATCGATCAAAGAAGCGATCGAAGGCCGTCATCACCTGCCGAACTACCTGGAATTCAACGATACAGCTGTTGAAGGCAAATACGTTCGTCTTCCAGAACGCGCTGAGCTTTCCCAAGAGATCGACGAGAAACAAATCGTCGAGTTCTACAGCCGTTAATCGCTTGACTCGGAAACCCCGGGAGCTTATGCTCTCCGGGGTTTTTACCATTTATTTCATAGGTTAAAGCTATAAAGAAGATAGATATTATATATTTCACTTATATGGTTAAAAGAGGTAAAACTAAGGTATAACCGATCGGAGGCGATGAAACATGATCAATCAAGGCACGCAGGCATGGAATCCCGGGACGTACGATTCGCAGCTCGGGTTTGTATCAAAGCTCGGCAAAGGCATTCTGGATTGGCTGGATCCGCAGCCAGGAGAACATATTCTGGATCTGGGCTGCGGTACAGGCGATCTCGCCGTTGAAATCGCCGGATCGGGCGCGAAGGTAACCGGAATGGATCAGTCGGAAGCCATGATTGCATCCGCAAGAAGCAAATATCCGGATATTACCTTCATCGTTGGGGACGGTGAGCAATTCCGCTTCGAGGCTCCGTTTGATGCCGTTTTCTCGAACGCGGCCCTGCACTGGATGACAAATGCCCGCGGTGTTATCGAATCCGTTCGGGATTCCTTAAAGGGCGGAGGAAGGTTTGTTGCCGAATTTGGCGGCAAGGGCAATGTGGATGTTTTTGTCCAGGCCTTTTACGAAGTGATGCCGCGATACGGCATAGATCCGGCTGAACGGAACCCTTGGTATTTCCCTTCGATTGGCGAATATGCAAGTCTGCTCGAACAAAATGGGTTCGAGGTCACAATTGCCGAGCATTTCGACCGCATTACTCCTTTGCCTGAAGGAGAAAAAGGGGTAATGCATTGGCTGGACGGATTCGGAGATGCTTTCTTCAAAGGCCTCGATAACGCCGATAGAGAGTCTGCCAAGCAAGAGGTATACCAGGCAGCCAAACAGAAGCTGCAGGTCGTCAGTGGGGTTTATCAAGCTGATTACAGACGTATCCGTATATCTGCCGTGAAATTATAGGAAAACCTATTCTATAACGGCAAAAGAAATCCCGGAGAGACTCCAATTGTCCTCTCCGGGATTTTTAGGTTTCGTTATTCTTTTTTCTCCACAGGCTCGGCAGGTTGCGGGATTTGCACAGGCGCCTCGGCGGCAGCTGCCACAGGCTGAGTTAGAGTACCGGATACCCGGGACGTTAAGTTTTTCATCAGGGTGTTGACATCAATTCCGGATACATTTTTCAGCATCTCCGGTGCTGTCGCCATTAAGCCGGTTACGTAATTGCTTAAGCGGGCAGCCCCTTCGCCATGACCGGTATCTACAACCGTCAGCTTGTCGATGCCTTTAATCGGCTCTGCCACTTTGCCCGCAAGCTCAGGCAGCATTTTCACGATGATATCGAGAACCGCAGCTTCGCCAAAGCTTTCGAACGCTTGAGCAAGCTTTTCCTTCGCTTCCGCCTCGGCAAGACCGCGCAGACGGATAACCTCGGCTTCGGCCGTACCTTTCGCGCGTTCCGCGTCGGCGATCGCAAGACCGTCCAGACGCTTCTGCTCGGCAAGCGCCTTCGCTTCCGATTCGATGCGGTATTGCACCGCATCCGCTTCGCGAAGCTTTTTGGTTTTATCCGCTTCGGCCGCCTGTTCGACCGCATAACGGTCGGCTTCGGCTTTTTTCTTCACTTCCGCATCATACTGCTTCTCGCGGCGCAAAATTTCTTTCGCTTCCAGATCAATCTCGCGCTCCTTCCGGACGAGCTCAACCTTCATCTGCTCTTCTACCACGCTCTGCTTCGCGCGCGCTTCCTGAATCGAATAAGCTTGATCCGCTTCCGCTTTCGCCATATCCTGCTCGCGTTTGAATGAAGCCACCTTCAGTTCTTTCTCTTTGGCAGCTTCGGCGATATTAGTATCGCGCAGAAGCTCGGCCTTTTGTCCTTCTTCCTCGGCAATCGCCTTCTTAATCCTGGAATCTCTCACCGCCTCCGCTTCCGCGATATCCGCATCCCGTTTTACGGCAGCGATACGCGGTTTACCAAGGGCATCGAGATATCCATGCTTATCCCGCAAATCCTTGATCGTGAAGGAAACGATCTGCAGGCCCATCTTTTTCAAATCCTTGGCTGCGACGCCCTGCACCTCTTGCGCGAATTTATCGCGGTTCCGGTAAACCTCTTCTACCGTCATCGTACCGAGAATAGCCCGGAGATGACCTTCCAGTACCTCTTGCGCTTCGCTCTTCAAAGCTTCGGTTGGCTTGCCCATGAACTGCTCGGCTGCCGTCGCCACATCCTCAACGATACCGCCGATTTTGATAATCGCGACACCATCCGCCATTACAGGTACGCCTTGTTCCGTGTATACTTCCGGAGTAGAGACGTCCAGCTTGTGGGAGAGCAGCGACAGAAACTCTGCCTTTTGGAATATCGGAAGGATAAAGGCGCCTCCGCCGCGGACGATTTTAATTTTACGGCCGGTTTCATCCGCGCTTACGTTGCGGCTTCCCAAGAAGGAACCCGTTACGATCATCGCTTCGTCTGGGCTTACGGTACGGTAGCGCGCCCAAAAGGCAATACCGAGAATAACGAATACGGCAACTACAATAGAAGGAATAATAAGATACTCTGGCATGAACTTTCTCCTCTCAGTCTAGCACTTTTTAGTAAGGGTCAAGCTTGGAGACGTACAACGTATTATCTTTTACTTCCACAACAACAACCCGGGAACCGCCTGGTATGTCGTCACCGTCGAAGCTGGCGGCAATCTGGTTGGTATATCCCGCGCCAGCTTTGACAAGCACTTCGCCGTAGCCCTTGGATGGGATGGCCGTAATCACTTCGGCGATCTTGCCGCTTAGGTCCTTTTCCGAGAGCGCAACCGAATTTTCGCTTTCGCTCATCGGCTTTACATACAGGAAATAGCCGCTGCCGCCAATAACCACGCCTCCCGCAAGAGCTAGAATAAATACGGCTGCGAGCCCAAGCGCCGTGTAATGCGCAAGCAGCAGCCCTGCACCGCCAAATGCGGTAATTCCGCCAACCAAGGTTGTCGGATTAAGCCATGGATGACCGTCCAGCGACAAAAAATCAAGAATGCCGCCCAGCGCGTGACCGATCAAATCCCCAAGCAGTGCGCTAATGATGGCATATAAAGCTCCGCCAATGAGACATCCCCAAAATACCGCCTCCAACTTCCTCCTCCTCTCACAGCAACCATATGCTGTTAATTCATACGCGTAATCCCCCGCTTTTGTTTCGGAAAAATGGGAGATTTCTAATCGCAGGCTTCATTATTTTAATTTTTTCAAGCATTTGCAGTAAAACTATTCTAATTACGCATACAACTTTTCCTGGCTTTTAACGTCTATATAGACGGCAAATGCTACTTAAGGCATTCGTCGGCGAAAGCACACTGCCGAAATTAAACATTTGGGCAATATAACAATACGTGAAGCATACTTCGTTACGATTTGACATCATTCGCCGGCATCTCCATGTCATCCAACGCATTTCAGCTTTACTACCACAGGGCTACAGGGAAGTCAATCATGCTAGTGCTCCAAATAAACGTTCTGTGTTATAATAGGTTCTGGTCATTTAGAGGGGGAATTTGTACATATGCAAGAAGAAGATCGCAAATCGCCGCCCCGCAGGAGCGGATGGCGTACTTTCGGAATCATATCATTGATGACTGTCAAATGGCTCATTTATTTCGGCATTTTTATCGGTTTATTAACCGGCGGGGCTTTAACCGGCTATGTCGCCTCGCTTGTCAAGGACGAAGCAGTGCGTCCTCGCACATTAATCGAGGAGAAAGTAAACGAAAATTCGATTACGGGATATGTGTATTTCAATGACGACACGCTGGTCGGACAGCTCCGGACCGAGGAGGACCGGACGCCAATCGAATACGATGATCTGCCTCAGCAGGTTATCGATGCCGTGCTTGCCATTGAGGATAACAACTTCATGCATCACAAAGGCGTCGATATCAACGGTCTTGGACGGGCAGTGAAACAGAAGCTATTAAATGAAGAAACGCAAACCGGCGGCAGTACGCTGACGCAGCAGCTGGCTAGGCGCGTATTCCTCAGCTTGGACAAGACGGACAGCCGTAAAGTAAAAGAGATGTTTCTTGCACTCCGGATGGAGCGTTATCTGACCAAAGGCGAGATTCTCGCCGCTTATTTGAACAAGGTCCCGTTCGGCAACGGTTCCAGCGGTTATAATCTATACGGTATTAAATCGGCAGCCCGGGGGCTGTTCAATATCACCGACCTTAATCAATTAAATATTGCTCAGGCTGCTTATCTGGCCGGCCTGCCGCAGCGCCCTTCGGCCTATACCGCGTTCACGAGCAAAGGACAATTCGATGAGGAAGGCTTCCAGCTTGCTATTGAACGCCAAGGCACCGTACTCTCGCAGATGCTGAAATTCGGACGGATTACGAAGCAGCAATACGATGAAGCAAAAGCTTTTGATATCCGCTCCTCCCTCGCACCTCCATCGGAAAAGGCATATACGACTTATCCTTACCTGATGCTGGAAGCGGAACGCCAGGCTGCTGAAATCCTGGTTCTTCAGGAGAATCCGAAGCTTACCCAGTCGGACCTGAAGAAGAAAGAAAACTCCGCGCTTGTAGAAGATGCCCGCCAGCGTCTGCTCAACGGCGGTTATCATGTCTATACTACGATTGACAAAGAGATCTACAAGATCATGCACGATATCGCGGCAAATCCTAAGAATTTCTCCGCCTTCAGCAAGGAGAAGGGTCTCGAGCAGACAGCTGCCGTCATGATCGATCACAAGACCGGCGCGATTCTGAGCATGCTGGAAGGCCGCGACTTCTACGAGGAGCAAATGAACTTTGCCACTCAGATGACGCGTCAGCCAGGTTCGGCGATGAAGACGATCGCCGCCTATCTGCCAGCTATTGATAAAGGACTCATTCAACCTGCAAGCATTGTTGATGATGCTCCCGTGGTACTGAAGGATGGACAAAAAGGCTTCCATATCCCGAAAAACTCGACGAACAGATACCTAGGGCTTGTGACGGCGCGCGAAGCGCTTAATCGCTCTCTCAACTTGCCGGCTATCAAGATCTTCCTTGACGATGTTACGATCAAAGGCGCATGGAGCTTCGCGCGCGATCTTGGCATTACGACCTTGCAGCCGCAGGACGACAATGCGCAGACCGGCGTAATTGGCGGTCTCAGCATCGGGGTTTCGGTTGAAGAGCTGACGAATGCGTATGGCGCGATTCCGAATAAAGGCGTCTTTAACGATGCTTACATGATTTCGAAAATTACCGATTCGCAAGGAAAAGCGGTTTACGAGCATAAAGCTGCTCCAAAGCAGGTATTCTCGCCGCAAACGGCATTCCTGGTTACCGACATGCTGAAGACGGTCGTATCTAGCGGCCAAGGTACCGCCCATTCGTTGACTTCCGACTTCAAGCAATACGGTAAAATTCCGATCGCAGGAAAAACCGGTACGACGCAAAGCTACGGCGACGTATGGTTTATGGGCTTCACCCCGGATGTTACCCTTGGCGTTTGGGCAGGTTACGAAGAGCAAATTCATACCTTGTCGGACCCTGGCAAGAAGCGGGCTCGCTCGATCTGGGCGCTTATGATGAATGAGATTACGAAAGCTAAGCCGGAGCTCTTCCCGACGAAGGAATTCGAACGTCCTTCCGGCCTTGTGAAAGCTACGGTATCCAGCGCAAGCGGCAAGCTTCCAAGCCAGCTGACGAAGGAATCCGGCATGCTTGTCACGGACTGGTTCAATCAGAAGTATTTGCCGAAGGAAACCGATGACGCTTTGGTGAAAATGGCATATATTCCGTTCAACGGCGTCAACTATGTTCCTAATCCGGCTACGCCAAAAGACATGGTGCGCGAACGAATCGTAATTAAGCGGAAGAAACCGCTGGATGAATTAATGGATGAAATCAGGGCGGCGCAAGAGAAGCTTCCGGCAAGCAGCAGAAAATCGCTTGAATCCTATTTGCCTGCCGATGCGGATACCAATGCGCCATCCAAAGTGGATCCGCGGGTAGATGACGGCAATGCGCCAAATGCGCCAAGCAATGTGAAGCTGCAATCTATTGGATCCGGAGTCGTTATGCTGACCTTTACAGGCGGCACCGAGAAGGATATTGTAGGCTACCGGGTTTATCAATCCGTTAACGGACAGCCTGCCCAAAAGGTTGGAGATTCCATTCTCGTTGGCGATGAACTGAAAGCAAAAATGACGGTATCCGGCAATCAAGGCTACAGCTTCTATGTCACTGCGGTCGACGTAGCCGGCAAAGAATCTGCGGCAAGTCAAGTCGTTACATTCGGAAAAGGAGCTGTAGAGCTTCCTGGCCTTCCTGGTTTGCCTGGCGATAACACCAACACCGACAACGGCAGCAACACGGGTACCGAGCATCCGGATCTGGCTCCGCCTTCCTCACCAAGCGGCTTGGCTGCAGCACCAACTGATTTGAGCGTGCTGCTGACTTGGAACGCAAATGCGGATGCCGAATACGTTACGACTTATCATGTATACTTCAGCGCAAATAACGACGATAAATACGTTGAGGTCGGAAAGACTCAAAAACCAAGCTTTGAATATGCTTCACCGCTTGCGACCGGTACCTTCTACGTCATTGCGGAGAACGATACCGGCAAATCCCCTCCTTCGCAGCAAGTAAAGGTTGGGAAATAACGAAGCAGATTGAATAAAACATTTAAATGGCTGACTGCGCATTTGAATGTTCTTCCGATCGCTGTTGTACCCGGATTCCTTGAACAAGTTTATCAGGGTGGGAATCCGGAGTACAAAGGCGAACGCTACGCTTCTCCAGAATCATTCAAACTGCTCCATTAAGAAAATGAACAGAAAAAAGCGCCACGGATAAATTCCGTGGCGCTTTTTTAATATATTAGTCCTCGATAGTCGACAGGTCGCCTGTTGGGAGATTAAGTTCCCAAGCTTTGAGGACGCGGCGCATGATTTTGCCGCTGCGCGTCTTCGGCAGCTTGTCTTTGAACTCGATTTCGCGTGGCGCGGCATGAGCGGACAATCCGACTTTTACGAATTGCGCAATCTCGGCCTTCAGCTCATCCGAAGCCGTATAGCCCTCACGAAGGGCGATAAACGCTTTAATAATCTCGCCGCGCATAGGGTCCGGCTTGCCGATTACCCCCGCTTCTGCGACCGCTGGATGCTCTACAAGCTTGCTCTCTACTTCAAACGGGCCTACCCGCTCACCGGCTGTGTTGATGACATCATCAATACGGCCTTGGAACCAGAAGTAGCCGTCCTCATCCATATAAGCAGAGTCTCCGGAAATGTACCAGCCTTGAATACGGAAATATTCCTCGTATTTCGAAGGATTGTTCCAAATTTTCCGCATCATTGATGGCCATGGCGTCTGTACAGCCAGGTTACCCATGCGATATGGCGGAAGCTCGTTGCCCTGATCGTCGATAATCGCCGCTTTGACGCCTGGCAGCGGTTTACCCATCGAACCCGGCTTGATATCCATGGACGGATAGTTACAGATCAGCTGAGCGCCGGTTTCCGTCATCCACCATGTATCATGGATGCGTTGATTGTAAACCTTCATTCCCCAGCGCACGACCTCCGGGTTAAGCGGCTCGCCAACGCTGAGCACGTGACGCAGGCTCGACAGATCGAAGGAGCTTGACAGGTCGTCCCCTGCTCCCATCAGCATACGGAATGCGGTTGGGGCACTATACCATACCGTTACGCCGTACTTCTGGATCGTGCCATACCAGTCGCTTGGACTAAAGCGTCCGCCGCGAATCACGTTTGTCGCTCCGTTCAGCCATGGCGCAAAGACGCCGTAAGAAGTTCCCGTAACCCAGCCTGGGTCAGCCGTACACCAATAAATATCGCCTTCTTTCAGATCCAGTACGATTTTACCCGTGTAGTAATGCTGAATCATGGCGTTCTGTACGTGGAAGACCCCTTTAGGCTTCCCGGTAGAACCGGATGTGTAGTGGAGAATAAGGCCATCTTCGCGATCAAGCCATTCGATCTCGGCTTCTTCCGAAGCTTGGGCCATCTCCGCGCTGAAGTCGACGATAACATCGTCAGCCGCTACATTGTCGCCAAAGACAAAAATATGTTTCAGGTTAGGCAGCTCGTCGCGTTTAATTCGCGGAAGAAGAGCAGGCGTCGTAATAATCGCCGTTGCTTCGCTGTCCTGCAAGCGGTCTTTGACTGCCGTCTCCATAAAAGCTTCGAATAGCGGGCCTACAACGGCACCTACCTTCAGGACGCCTAATAGGCCAAAATACAATTCCGGCGTGCGCGGCATAAAGATAAATACCCGTTGTCCCTTGCCGATGCCGTATTTCCGCAATACATTCGCGAACCGGTTCGACTGCTTGCTCATTTGTTCATACGTATAAGATTCATCGCGCGCGCTGTCGCTGTAGTAAAGAGCGATATTCGCGCCTTTACCGGATTCCACATGACGGTCAATGGCTTCGTACGCCATGTTTACTTTCCCTGTCTCATGCCAGCTGAATTGGCTTTCAATCTCTTCCCATTTGAAATCATTCGATGCTTGCTCGTAATTCTTAAGATTCGGATTTGTTGCCACTGCTGGAATTCGTTCTTGATGCAAGTTGATCATTCTATCACTCTCCCATCAAATCTGTTAAACATTAACCGCAAAGAATACGCTTTCAATTGCTAGCCGGATCTTGCAGGCAAACAAGCCGTCCATCAATCGCATCTTTCCCGGTTACTCAACCGCCACAACAATTATAGCATAATGACTTTCCATTCGACTATGCTTTTCATTTTCCCCGATGTTTGCTATAACCTTAAATATAAGGGAGCTCACGGCCTCGGAAAGGAGATACCGTTATTGGAGCATCGCAAAATATATCAACGGCAGCAGATAGAATTGCAGGACGGCCGAATCTGCATCATTGAAGGTCCCGTCCCTCCGGAGTCCTTGCAGACACTCGCCATGCATGCCGATCTGGACGCGTTCAGGCGGCCCAAGGATCAGCATGAAGCACTGGTGGAGATTGCAGGCCTTGAAGAAGGACGCATTATTTTAGCCCGCGTAGACGAACTGATTGTCGGCTATGTCACCTTTCATTACCCGGACGAGCTGGAACGCTGGTACGAAGCCGGCATGCCGGATTTAGTTGAACTCGGAGCCATTGAAGTAGCGGATCAATACCGATCCTACGGGCTCGGCAAAAAAATGATTCAATTGGCTTTCGCAGACGGACAGCTTGAAAATATGATCGTCTTTACCACCGAGTATTACTGGCATTGGGATTTGGAAGGGACAAAGCTGAGCGTATGGGAGTACAGGGGCATTATGGAGAAACTGATGAAATCCGTCGGCATGGTCTGGTACGCAACCGATGATCCGGAGATTTGCTCGCATCCCGCAAACTGCTTGATGGTACGCATCGGCAAAGAAGTACCACAGGAATCCGAAGAGCAGTTCGACCGAATCCGTTTCAGGCAGCGTTTCATGTATTAGCGTGTTTTTATTTGGGAGGTTAAGAAGTGACTAACGCAATATTCGTTCATCATTCTGACAGTACCCGTTATCAATTTGGAGAGCAGCATCCGTTTAGCCCTTTTCGCATTGCTCTAACGCTTGATTTGCTGCATGCCGCGGGAGCACTCCAACAGGATCAAATAAACTCCCCTTCCGCGACGGCAGACGAGGAGCTGCTTGCGCTCGTTCACCGGGCGGATTACATCAATACCGTTCAGCAGCTAAGCTTGGAGAGCCCTGCTCAAGAAGCTGCCGCGGCTGCCGGCAAATACGGACTTGATACGGAGGACACACCCTTTTTTCCCGGAATGCACAACGCGGCGGCGACTATAACTGCCGGCTCCGTTCACGCTGCTGAACTCGTCATGAGCGGCCAAGCTGTTCATGCTTATCATATGGCCGGCGGCCTGCATCACGCCTTTCCTGACCGCGGTGCGGGCTTCTGTGTCTATAACGACGCTGCCGTTGCTATTCAGTACATACGCCAAACCTATGGCGCGCGCGTCTTGTATATCGATACGGATGTCCATCACGGGGACGGCGTGCAATGGAGCTTTTACCATGATCCCGATGTCTGCACCTACTCCATTCATGAAACCGGCAAATTCCTTTTCCCCGGAACCGGATTTGTCCATGAGAAAGGAGCAGACACCGGTTACGGAGCCTGCTACAATATACCGATGGAGCCTTATACGGAGGATGACTCCTGGCTGGAATGCTTTCGCAGCTCGGTAACAAAAATCGCCGAAGCCTTCAAGCCCGATATTATCGTAAGCCAACATGGCTGTGACGCGCATGCGTATGACCCTTTATCACATATTCATTGCAGCATGCGGATCTATCAGGAAATGCCCATGATCATCCACGAGCTTGCCCACAAGCTTACGGAGGGTCGCTGGGTTGCTCTAGGCGGCGGCGGTTACGACTGGTGGAGGGTTGTCCCCAGAGCCTGGTCGCTTGTCTGGCTGACGATGACGGATCATCCGATCGTAGACCGGCTAATCCGTCATGAAGACGTTCCGCTGCCACAAGCCTGGCTGGATAAATGGTCCTCCTCAAGCCCTGATCCCCTTCCCGCAAGTTGGCTGGATGATAGGAATCAGCTCCTCCCTATTCCGCGGAGAGCAGAAATTGAGAGCAAGAACCGCCAGACCGTTGCCATCGCCATTCAAGATCTATGAGAAACCAACGTATCTGAAAATAAAAAACGCCCGTACCTTTCGGTACGGACGTTTTTTGCGTTAAATATGCTGAATCATGTCATCTATAATCGCATAAGAATTGTTGGCTGCCGTTACCGTAAACTCCGCGTAGTTCACATGCGCTGAACCGTCAGCTTTATCCGACATCGAGCGGATAACAACAAACGGTACTTCATTCAAATCGCACACATGCGCGACCGAAGCGCCTTCCATCTCCGCACATGCGCCCTGCATGTTCTCATACAGCTCGCGAACCGTATCCCGGCTTGCGATGAACTGATCGCCGGACAATACTTTACCGATCAAGCTACGTCCTTCGAACAGACGCTCGCTTGCTTCCGATGCAAGCTTCACGAGCCGTTCATCGGCCGTGAACTCCGAACGCTCCTGATAAGGAATAACCCCTTTGGCGAATCCAAGAGGCGTTACGTCCATATCATGCTGCACGCAGCTGGATGAAACGACGATATCGCCGATATTGAGACGCGGATCAAGCGCCCCTGCTACGCCGGTGAACAAGACGCTGTCAACACCCAGATCAATCAGAATCTGCGTGCAGACAGCCGCGTTAACTTTACCTACACCGGATTTGCAGAACACAACCGTCTTCCCATGAAGCTGGCCTTCGTAATAGGTAATGCCAGCTTTCGTTACGCTGTTTGTTACATGAACATTTTGATGCAACAGCTCGATCTCTTCGACCATTGCGCCAATAATACCGATTTTATTAAAAGCCATTATGCTTGCAAACCTCCAACGGATTGCCGAACAACGATTTCATGCGGCAAAACCACTTTCGCGTGCTCAACAACTTCCTTCTTCATCAGCTTCGTGAGCAGACGCATCGATACCGCGCCGATATCATACATCGGCTGGGCAACGGCGGTCAGCTGCGGACGAACCATCGAAGCCATACGCGTATTGTCAACACTGATTACCGAGACATCGTCAGGCACTTTCAGACCGGAGTCTTGAATGCAGTGAATGGCGCCAATAGCCATTTCATCCGTAGCTGCAAAAACGGCGGTAGGACGCACCGACAGATCAATGAAATATTTCATGGCTTCAACACCCGATTCGTAACGGTAATTACCCGTGCGAACCAGCGTTTCATCGTATGGAATTCCGGAGTCTTCAAGCGCACGCTTGTACCCTTGGAAACGGGCATAACCATTGGCCGGATCCTGCAGCGTACCGCTGATCATCGCAATACGTTTGTGACCTTCCTGAACCAGCTTGCGCACGGCGTCGTAAGCCGCTTCTTCATGGTTAATGTCAACAGACGGAATTTGACCGTTCTCATCCGTGGTTGCGCAAAGGACGATTGGCACATTCGCCGTCTTGAACGCCTGCATATGCTCTTCCGTCACAGCGCCGCCCATAAAGAGCAGCCCGTCCACTTGCTTTTCCAAAAGCGTGTTGATTACACGGATCTCTTTATCCTTCTTCTTGTCCGCGTTGCACAAAATAATATTATAATGGTACATATTCGCAATATCTTCAATACCACGCGCAACCTCGGCGAAGTTCGCATTCGAAATATCCGGAATGACAACGCCGACCGTCGTCGTTTTCTTGCTGGCCAAGCCCCGAGCAACCG
Organism: Paenibacillus sp. ATY16; assembly: GCF_003399985.2. NCBI lineage: Bacteria > Bacillati > Bacillota > Bacilli > Caryophanales > Paenibacillaceae > Paenibacillus > Paenibacillus sp. ATY16. Next base: position 280,045 of record NZ_NMOK02000023.1, read on the forward strand.
CATTTGGACGATACCCGAGTCGTTCAATAGCCTCGTACACCTTTTTGCGCGTTGCCGGCTTCACGTTCGGATTGTTGTTCACAACCCGAGAAACCGTAGCCATCGATACTCCTGCTTCTCTTGCTACATCATAAATGGTAACCGTCACGGTACTTCTCTCCAATATCTCAAATTTTATTTACGTTCGCTGCATATTAACGTAATCATACGACAAAATATTACTTTTCGCAATGTTAGCGCATGTCTGGCGTCAATCTGTGCTTCATCATGCAGCGAATGGAGAGTGATATTCCCGTATGGCTTATGTATGCATGGACCGTCTGCTAAGTTGAGATAGCCTTTTGTTAATATCAGCAATCCATTCCTCATCATGAAGCGATTGCGCAATCAGATGCAGGTCGAGCAGATTGTTGATGCGCTCTTGCGTCAGCCGTTCGATATGATACGGGTCCGGCTGGTTTTTGTCTTCACTCGCTTCTACGAGCAGGTCTGCCCATTCGTTGCATTCATTAAACAAAAATGTTTGCTTCGGCGGCTCCTGACCCAGCTTTGCGATGAGTCCGGTCAGATCCGGCTTCACATCGGGAAGTACTTCGCTGCGGCTGCATACCGAGCATGAATAGATCGGAACATTGTCGATTTCGACTTTCCCCGAATAAATCACTGTACGCAGTTTCATCTTCATGATGTCACCGCAATGACACCTTTTCTGCACTTTAGTCCACTCCCTTTACGCGCTTCTCTTCCGTTCCTCTTTTTCTATTTCGAGATGCGTAAAGGATTCGACCTTTTCTGCATAAAATCCTGCTTATCCGCACTATGTAATTTTTACTATGGAGCGACTTTCCGCCAGCGCTTCTTCAAGAATGGAATCGATACCAGAATGACCCAAATGGCCGCCCCGATCATATCGTTCCGGATATCCATCACATCGGGCATCCTGCCGCCAACAAAGGATTGATGGTATTCATCCGTCACTCCGTAAAGACCGCACCCGATAATTATCGACAGCTTGAAGAGGAGACGGTCGCCCTTGTGTCCAAGGCCGTAATCGAAAGAGGCAGCCAATATAAAGTAAGCGATGAAATGCCCCCAGTCGAAGCTTGCCATATGCGGAAAAAACTTGCGGAAGAACGGCAGCATCGTATTCATCTCATCGCCCGTACGGGAGGAAAATGCGAATATAACCGCCATCCAAATCACGGCCGGCACAAAACGGAGGATTCGGCGTCTGTTCGTTTGATTCATGTGTTCTCCTTCGTTACAATGAATATGAAATAATAAATACGGGAGGAAATCAATCATGTCGTTACATAATAAAACGGTTATTTGTCTGCTTGACGACGAGTTCGAGGATCTCGAGCTTTGGTATCCGGTATACCGAGTCCGCGAAGCCGGAGCCACCGTCCTGTACGCCGGCCCTGAAAAGGGCAAGAAGCATATCGGTAAATACGGCGTCCCCGCTGTCGCCGATCTCTCCTTCGACGAAGTAAACAGCGCCGATATTGCCGGCCTGCTCGTTCCCGGCGGCTGGGCGCCGGACAAGCTGCGCCGTTATCCAAAGGTGCTCAAGCTTGTTCAGGAGCTTGATGCGGCCGGCAAGCCGATTGGCCAAATCTGTCATGCCGGCTGGGTTCTCATCTCCGCCAAAATCCTGCAAGGACGCAAAGTCACTTCCACGCCGGGCATTCGCGACGATATGGAAAACGCCGGCGCCGAATGGTTCGACGAAGCGGTTGTGGTTGACGGAAATCTAATCTCCGCACGCCGTCCGCCGGATTTGCCTCCTTATGCAAAGGCTTTTGTTGACGCCTTGGAGCAGCAGGCCTAGCCGGAAGCGGCACTAAGACAAAAGGAGCCCCCCGCTAAATCGCGGAGGCTGCCCCTTTCCCGTCAACGGAATCCATAAATTGCTTCAGCTTCTGATGAATGTCCGCGCTTATGCGGCATTCCAGCAGCTGCGGCAGCAGCAAGCGGCTGTCTTCCTGCGTTGTGTTGAGCAGCCGCTCTTTCACTTGCAGAATGGAATGGGAGGACATGCTGATTTCATCCACGTCAAGCCCCAGCCAGATCGGCAGCGCACGCAGGTCGCCTGCAAGCTCGCCGCATACCCCAACCTTGATTCCGTTCCGCTTGGCCGCTTCAACCGTCTGCTTCAGCATGCGAAGCACCGCAGGGTGAAACGGTTCGTACAGATAACTGATCTCCTCATTCATCCGGTCAACCGCTAACGTGAATTGAACAAGATCATTTGTTCCGATGCTGAAGAAATCAACCTCCTGCGCAAGCAAATCCGAAAGCATAACGGCAGCCGGCACTTCAACCATAATGCCCACCTGGATGCCCGGATCGTAAGCGATCCCTTCCCTCTCCAGCTCCTGCTTGGCTTCCGTCAGCACCTGGTTAGCCGCTCTTACTTCCTCTACCGACGAAATCAGCGGATACATCACCTTCACTTGCCCATAGCTGCTCGCGCGCAAAATCGCTCTCAGCTGGGTCTTGAACAAGTCCTTGCGATCCAACGAGATTCGGATAGCCCGGTAACCAAGGAACGGATTGTCCTCTTCCGGAATATTGAAGTAATCAAGCTGCTTATCTCCGCCAATATCCAGCGTCCGGATAATAAGCGGTTCGCCGGCCAGCTTTTCGGCGACGCTTTTGTAAACCTCGAACTGCTCCTCTTCCTTAGGGAAACGGTTCCGGTCCATGTACAGAAACTCCGTGCGGAACAATCCAACACCATGCGCGCCGCTCGACAACGCGACTTCCAGCTCCTTCAGGGAACTGATATTGGCCGCCAAACCAAGCACCTTGCCGTCCGGTGTCACCGACTGGTGGCCGGCAATGCTGCTCAGACGATGTCTCGCTTCCGCCTGCCTGTTTTGAAGCTCGGAGTAATGCTGGATTAACGAGTCATCCGGTTCAATGAACAGCAGTCCTTCCGTACCGTCGATAATAAGGGATTGACCGGTCTGGATCGGCTCCTCCAGCTTGGCTTCTACCCCTACGACTAGCGGTACGCCAAGAGCGCGGGCCATAATGGCGGAATGAGAGGTCGAGCTTCCGGCAAGCGTCACAATGCCAAGCACGTTGTTCGGGTTGATATGGGCCAGCTGGGAAGGCGAAAGCTCCCGCGCAATCAGAATAAAAGGCTGGGTATCCGATGGGAGAGTAATCTCCGGAGCGCCAAGCAAATGCTTGAGCAGGCGGTTCCCGACATCCTTGATATCGAGGGCGCGTTCCTTCATGTACTCGTCATCCAGCAGATCAAACATCGTGACGAAATGATCGATGGCTTCCTTCACCGCAACTTCCGCCGCTTTATACTGACGCTGAATGATCCCCTGAATCTCGTTCATAAACACCGGATCGTCCAAAATCGCGAGATGCGCATCGAAAATTTGCGTTTCGTCGGAACCAACCACTTCTCTGAGCTCATCCTTGATCTGTTCGATCTCATGCTTGGATGTACGTATCCCCTCGTAGACTCGCTCGAATTCACGCGCGAAATCCGCTACATCCACTCGCTGCTCGGGAAATTCCCACTCCCAGTTCGGCAGCACAAAAGACTTCCCGATCGCAATGCCGGCCGAAGCTCCTATTCCTTGTATCATGGTTTTTCCCCTCCACCATTTCTCTCTTTAAGGACAACGGATAAAACCGAAGACTGCCCCTTCTTCACTGCTTTAAAAGGCGCGAAGCGCCAGGAATGAACAAGATCCGAATTGGTAATAACCATCGGCGTAGCAAGAGATTTGCTTTCCTTGCGGACGCGCTGCAGATCAAAGCGCACGAGCATGTCGCCCGGCATAACCTCCTGCCCCTCCTCGACAACCGCTTTGAAATACGATTTTCCGGTGAGCTTGGAAGTGTCGATACCGATATGAAGCAGAACCTCAAGCCCTTCCTGCGTGCGAATGCCTACGGCATGCATCGTTGGGTAAACGATCATTACCGTGCCTTTAACAGGCGATACAAGCTCGCCTTTCTCGGGAATAAAGGCAACGCCTTGTCCAACCAGCTTGCCTGCAAATATCGGGTCGGGAACATCCTCGAGCGGAATCATGCGTCCTTGCACAGGCGAACTGAACAGCACCTGCTCCTGGTCGCGCTGAATAGCTTTTAGCATCTCTGCCCGGATTAATTCCGAGTACGTACCGAATACCACCTGGACGTTACCTCCGCCAAGTCTAAGCACCCCTGCCGCCCCCAGATTTCTCAAGGCATTGTTATCGAGCAGCTTCTCGTTGGAAACTTTAAGGCGAAGCCTTGTAATACAGGACTCCATCTGCACAATGTTGTCCTTGCCGCCGATTGCCTGCAGGATAAGAGGAGCTCGGTAAGGAATGTCGCCTGCCCATTCGTCGAGCTGCGAGCCTTCCTCGCGGCCCGGGGTAGGAATCCGGAACCTGTTGATTGCCCAGCGGAACACTACGTAATACACAAGTCCAACTACAATCCCGATCGGGATCAGCAGCCAGCCTCTTGTAGCCAGATGTTCGTTAATAATGTAGTCGATAACGCCGCCGGAGAAAGAGAATCCGTGCCGGATACCCAATTCATAGGTGACCCACATAATAATGCCCGACAAGATCGCATGCACCACAAACAAATAAGGCGCAACAAACAAAAAGGCAAACTCGACAGGCTCCGTGACTCCCGTCAGAAAAGAGGCCAGAGACGCATAAAGGAACGTCTTCCGGATCTTTGGCTTCAAATCTTCCCTAGCCTCGTGAATGATGGCGAACGCGATAGCCGGTAAAGCAAACATGACGATCGGATACATGCCGGCCATAAATGCCCCGGCAGTCGGGTCGCCTGCGAAAAACCGCGGCAAATCGCCGTATACCATCGATCCGTCCGCCGTCTCGTAGCCCCCCACCTGGAACCAGAACACATGGCTGAGCAGGTGATGAAGACCAAACACAACTAGAATCCGGTACAAGAATCCGAACAAAAACACGCCAAACCCGCCGCCGGAAGCGACGATATCGCCGAGCCCCTCCAGCATGCGCTGAATTAACGGCGCAACGCCGATCATGGCCATGGACAAGATAACGGTTACAACACTGACGAATAAAGGTACAAACCGCGGCCCGCCGAAAAACTGTATATACTCCGGTAATCGCAGGTTCTTAAAACGTTCGTAACTGAAGCCGGAAATCATACCGATAATGGAACCTACAAACACGGTTGGTTCGATTTGCGGATCGGCCGTTCCGGTGACGCCAACATAAATGACCATCCCCGCGAGCGCAGCCATACCGGCTGCCAGCGCGTTGCCCGTTAAGCCCAGCGATACGCCTAGGGCAAAAATATAGGGAAGAAACGTGAAAATCGCATGGCCTGCGGCCTGCAAATAGTCCGCGGTATCGGGAATTCCAAGAAGATCCCATGGCAGCTGGCTTAGAAATAAAAAGATTGCCGCAGCGGGAAGTACGATCATAGGCAGCATAAAAGCCCGTCCAAGCTGCTGAAACCTTCCTAGAAAATTCACTATGTCACCTCCTGAAAAGAATTATTGCGTTATTTGCGATAATTCTTCTTGCCTGATCCTTTTCTCTATAACGATGGTAAGGCGTTCAGGCTTTTTTGTCAAAGCAAAGACGGGCCTTGATGGCCCGCCAATGTAAGGTATAACTTAAAAGGCACTGTTTAGGTTGTCTGCTTCCCATGGGGCAGAAGAATCGAATCCTCCACCTTGATGCAGCGGTCCATAATGACCTGAAGTCCGCCTTCGGATGCAATTCTCGCCGTTTCGTCATTCGCGATGCCAAGCTGCAGCCAAAGTGTCTTCGCGCCGATAGCCACGGCTTCTTCCGCAATCGGAGGCGTATGCTCGGGACGGCGGAAGACGTTCACGATATCAACCGGCTCCGGAATATCTTTGAGAGAAGCGTAACTCTTCTCGCCCAGAATGGTCTGGGCAGCGGGATTTACCGGAATGATGCGGTAGCCCTTCTTTTGCATCGCCTGCGATACCATGTAGGATACGCGGTCCGGCTTGTCGGACAATCCCACGACGGCAATGGTGTTGCTCGCTTGCAGAATTTCCTTGATTTCATCTCGGGTCGGATTTTCAAATGCCATAATCAGCGCCTCGCTTTCATCCTTTTTCCTTTATTCTACCCATTCTACGTTTGCGCCTAACGCTTTCAAATGATCGAAATAAATCGGATAAGACTTGGCAACATGATGCGCGTCGCGGATCCTGATTGGATTTTTGGCGCGCAGGCCAACAACGGTGAGCGCCATAATAACGCGGTGGTCATAATGGGCATTAATCTCTACGCCGCCTTCAACGCCTTCCGGACGGCCGTGAACGATAATCTCGGCTTGGCGTTCTTCTAGATGAGCGCCTGCTTTGCGCAGCTCGTTCAAGTAGTCCGTAATCCGGTCGCATTCTTTGTAACGCAGATTCTCAACGTCGTAGAAGCGCGAAGTGCCTTCGGCAAAGACCGCCGCGGCAACCATCGCGAGAACCGCATCCGTTGCTTTATCGCCATCGAACTCAACCGCTTTAAGCTTGCCGTTGCCTTTAACGTGTACGATGCCGTTCTCGTGCGTAAGAGGTACTTCCATCATGCGTAGCACGTCAACAACCGCGCGTTCGCCTTGCTTGCTGTTCTCAGCCAAACGGTGAACGATGACATCCGAATTCGTTACCGCAGCCGCAGCAAGAATCGCCGCCGAGCCCGGGTAGTCGCCTTGAACGACATATTTCTTCGCTTCGTATTTCTGGTTGCCCGGTACGCGATAATGCATGAGATCTTCGCTGGCGTGAATCTCGATGCCTGCCTGCTCAAGCACTTCAAGCGTCTGACCCACGACAACCTTCGATTTCAGGTCATGCAGCACTTCGATCTCGCTGTCTTCCGGGAGAAGCGGAGTAAGGAACAGAAGCGCGCTCAGGAATTGCGAGCTGACGTTGCCGGACACTTGAATTTTGCCGCCTTTTGGCGCTCCGCCCTGGATGCGGATTGGCAGCTTGCCTTCGTTATGTTCAATCTTTACGCCCATTTGGCCAAGCGCATCGATCAGATCGTTATGCGGGCGTTTGCCCAAGGAATCCGGATAACGGTTAATGAAAGTAACATCCGGGCACAGCGAAGCAATGGCCATCAGGAAACGCAGTACCGCGCCGGCATTGCCAACATCCAGTTGATCTACCGCTTTCGGATTTTTGCCAAAGCCCGTGATGACGATTTTCTCGTCGTCCTCTTCCACGATTGCACCCAAATCGCGGATGCAACGGCGCATCGCGTCGCTGTCTTCGCTGTGAGCCGGGTAATAGATGGTGCTAGTACCATCGGCAAGAGCAGCGACTAGCAGGTAGCGAGTCGTATAGTTTTTAGAGGAAAGCGCTTGAATTTCCCCTTGGAGTGTTGGAGTAGGTGTAACAATTACGTCCATTATGCAGCAATTCTCCTTTTTATTAGAGTGGTTCGTTATTTCTCTCGCAATGCCTTCAATATCGCCTCGGCCGCTTCATGCGGCGTTAATGACGTCGTATCCAATCGGAGATGAGCGAAATCGTAAGCATTCTTGCGCTGCTCCATAATCCGGTGAACGTTGGCTGCAATATCGCCCTGCAGCAACGGACGCGACGTATCGGATTTCACCCGATCGATAATATGCTCCGCATTTGCCGTAAGCGCAACTACGAAACCATGCTTCAGCATGGCTTCCCGGTTCTGTTCCATCAGCACGCAGCCGCCGCCTGTCGCAATAACGGAGCTTTCCTCCGCTTCCAATAACGATGTCAGCACTTTGCTCTCGATGTCGCGGAAGCCCGCTTCGCCAAGAGTCTCGAACAGACTCGAGATCGTTCCTTCGCGCTCTACAATCACTTCGTCCGAATCGTAACGGGACCAGCCAAGCTGCTCTGCAAGCAATCGGCTGACGGTGGATTTGCCCGTTCCCATAAAGCCTACCAATACAATTTTGCTTGTGCGTTGCTCCAATGCAAGAACTCCCCTGTCTTCTTTTCCCCTGCATACATGCTTTTCCACAACATCATATCATTTTTTATCAGGTATAGGGTATAAAAATGTTGCATATGCCGTATGGATGATAATGATGCATATTTCATAAATAGGAGTGAAAAGGCATGACCACTGAATCGAATTTGCCTGACAGCCGCCTGACCAACGAAAGAATTGACCGAATCCTGAATCCCGATCATCCGTTATGCCGCGAAGACGTGGTCTGGATGCTTGAATATATTAAAAAAAAGGTGGCTGACGGGGACCCTGCACTCAGGGACCTTTCGCAGCCACGCTTATTGAAAAACTTTCATTATTTCGCCGAAGCCTCCATGCTGCTGATCCGCCGCAAGCATTACTCCGAGCAGGAGGCTACCCGCCTGCGGAATTGTCTCATCGAAGCTTCATACGGGCTAAAATAATCAAACCGGATTAGGAATTCATCCAGTTGTAGTGGAACGTACCTTCTTTGTCCAGACGTTTGAAGGTATGCGCACCGAAGTAGTCGCGTTGCGCTTGCAAAAGGTTTGCAGGCAGACGCTCCGAACGGTAGCTGTCGAAGTACGACAATGCGCTTGCGAATGCTGGCACCGGTACGCCGTTAGCTACGGCTGTGCCAACCACTTCGCGCCATGCGCCTTGGTACGAATCAACGACACCTTGGAAGTAAGGGTCAAGAAGCAGATTGCTCAGGTTAGGATCGCGGTCATAAGCGTCCATGATGTTTTGCAGGAAGCGCGCACGAATGATGCAGCCGGCACGGAAGATCTTTGCGATGTCGCCATAGCGAAGGTTCCAGTCATATTCTTCGGAAGCTGCGCGCATTTGCGCGAAGCCTTGCGCGTACGAGCAAATTTTCGAAGCGAAGAGCGCTTTGCGAACGGATTCGATGAATGCTACTTTGTCGCCTTCGAAAGGTTTTTTCTCAGGACCGTTCAGTACTTTGCTAGCTGCGATGCGCTCGTCTTTCATAGCGGACAGGAAGCGGGTAAATACGGATTCCGTGATGATCGACAGTGGCACGCCAAGGTCGAGGGAGCTTTGGCTTGTCCATTTGCCGGTACCTTTTTGACCAGCGGAGTCAAGGATAACGTCAACCATAGGCTTGCCAGTCTCAGGATCGTATTTGGAGAAGATGTCAGCCGTGATCTCGATCAGGTAGGAGTCGAGTTCGCCTTTGTTCCACTCCGTGAAGATGCTGTGAAGCTCTTCAGCGTTCAGGTCCAACGTGTTTTTCAGCAGGTCGTAAGCTTCGCAGATAAGCTGCATGTCGCCGTACTCAATGCCGTTGTGAACCATTTTTACATAGTGGCCCGCACCGTCCGGACCGATATATGTGCAGCAAGCGTCGTCGCCGACTTTTGCCGAAATAGCTGTAAGGATAGGCTCAACCAGCTTGTAAGCCGATTCTTGGCCGCCTGGCATGATCGAAGGACCTTTCAGGGCGCCTTCTTCACCGCCGGATACGCCGGTACCGATGAAGCGGATGCCTTGCTCTTCAAGAGCTTTGCTGCGGCGAACCGTGTCAGGGAAATAAGCGTTGCCGCCATCGATGATGATGTCGCCTTTGTCCAGATGCGGAACAAGAGCGTCGATTGTTGCGTCAGTACCTGCGCCGGCTTGTACCATGATCAGGATTTTGCGAGGAGATTCGAGCGATTGCACGAACTCTTCAACTGTGTATGCAGGAACAAGGTTCTTGCCTGCGGATTCTTTGATCAATTCATCTGTTTTCTCACGGGAACGGTTGTACACCGATACAGTGAAACCTCTGCTCTCAATGTTCAGGGCAAGGTTTTTACCCATAACGGCGAGGCCGATAACGCCAATTTGCTGTTTAGCCATTTGGTTCTTCCATCCTTTTCTTTATAATATGGTGGTCTTCAATAGTCTTATATTACTCCTTTTGCAAGGAGATGAAAACCATTTGCGCGGAATTTGTCGGCATTCGTCCATTAGTTTTCCTGACCGCTTTAGAAAGTTTACCTTATATTGCGAAGAAATGCTAACCAGAAAATGAGAAATCCGGACAGACAAAAAAACGAATCAATCAAATGATTCGCCAGGAACCATCCGTTGATTCGTTTTTGGGAAAAAAATTATCTATGAGATCTCAAAGCTCCAGCTGCAGCATTTCCGAACGTAGCAGTACCAGCTTTTCCTTCGAATCGGCGATGGCTTCCTCGTTGTTCTCCTGGAGTGCGTCGAACAGAACCGTCAGCTCATAATCCAGTTCATAGCGCAGCACCGCCGCGCGTTCCTCGGCACGCTTGGATTGGAATGCCTTGATCATTTCCTCTATAGTTACGAATGGCTTCTTTTGATAAATAATCCGATGTTCCATTCCGGACACCTCCACAAGTCGTATTATTTCACCAAACATGATGTTCTCAATGACGATCTGACGATCTTTGATCCGCTTGACTATCGCATGTCCGCGCGTGTCATTAATAAGCTTTTCAAGCAACTCCGACAGCTTCTCGTCCTTAATGGTGTAATCCCCGACGATCTTGTAACGGTTCTTCATCCGCTGAAACCTTAACTTCACGAGCTTACGACCTGTTCGAATTGAAATGAGGAACTGCCCCTCCGTCTCGCTCCAATACAAGGAGTACCCTTCCTGAATGAGATCACGGATGAGGTTCTGGATTTGCCGGCGGTCAAAACGCAGCTCCAAATTGCAATATTCGACTTCGTAGCTCTTATTCACGGCAATCCCTCCTTTCAAGCATTTGACGAAATAGTCTGACAATTTGGTCTTACTTCTATCTTATACTCCATCTTATGATCTGGCAACTTGGATTATTGACTAATTTTAAAGGATTGGCCGTCCAAATCGAAAAAAGGGCAGTCAAGCCGTCCAAAATCGGATGCTTGACCGCCTCTTCTCGTTTATTATGAACCGAAATAGTCCCTTACAAGCTTCAACGCTTCCCCGGTTGATACCTGCAGGTCCTCTCCTCCGATCCTATATCTCAGTTCTACCGTTCCGTCAGCTGCTTGTCTTCCGACAACGATCCGGACCGGAACGCCGATCAGATCGGAGTCCTTGAACTTCACGCCCGGACGCTCGTCGCGGTCATCAAGGAGCACATCAATTCCCGCGGCACCAAGCTCCTCGTACAGCTTGCCGGCAACGTCCATTTGCATCGCGTCCTTGGCGGATACAGGCACGACTTGGACCTGATAAGGCGCCAGCTCAATCGGCCAGCGAATTCCCTGCTCATCATGATGCTGTTCCACGACCGCGGACATGACGCGGGATATTCCGATACCGTAGCATCCCATGATGATCGGCCTCTCCGATCCCGCAGCGTCAAGGTAATTCGCCTGCATGACTTCGCTGTACTTGGTCCCGAGCTTGAATACTTGCCCAATCTCAATCCCCCGGAACATTCGCAGCTTCCCTTCGTCGCAATTCGGACATCCATCGCCCGGTACGGCATTGCGCACGTCGCCCAGCCGGGTCATCTCAAAATGCACGCCGGGACGGACATGCTTCCAGTGGTAATCCGATTCATTCGCGCCTGCTATGGCCGAACCGACATCGGCGGCGGAATAATCAACGATAACCGGAATGCTTAATCCTATTGGTCCGGCAAAGCCGATTGCGGCGCCAGTCAATCTCTCCGTCGTTTCCTGATCGGCGAGCTCCAGCATTTCTGCCTGCAGCAAGCCTGCAAGCTTGATTTCGTTGACTTCATGATCGCCCCTTACGATTACCGCGACAAGGTTGCCGTCCGCTAGGAACAGCAGCGTCTTTAGCATCTTATCCGCGGAAGCATCCAGCGCCTGAACAAGCTCATCGATTGTCCGGATGTTCGGAGTATGGATTTTCTCCGGCTCAGGGTAAGCATCGGATTCTTCGGTGCTTATAGTCGTTTCAGGTATCCTGTACCCGGCTTTCTCGAGATTAGCGGCATATTGACAGCGGTCGCAGACAGCGATTGTATCCTCGCCGATATCGGCAAGCGCCATAAATTCATGGGTGCCGCCCTCTCCTCCTATGGTCCCCGCATCCGCTTCCACCGGTCGGAAACGCAGACCGCAGCGGGAAAATATCCGGTGATAAGCGTCATACATCCTTTGATAGCTTTCATGAAGCCCTTCCCAGTCTTTATCGAAAGAATAGGCATCCTTCATCAGAAACTCCCTGCCGCGAAGCAAGCCGTAGCGCGGTCTCTTCTCATCCCGGAATTTGGTCTGGATCTGGTATAACGTAACCGGAAGCTGCCGGTAAGAATTTATTTCCCCGCGAACCAGATCCGTAATCACTTCCTCGTGAGTTGGACCCAGCGCGAATTCGCGTTCATGCCTGTCCTTCAGCCGGACCAGCTCGGGTCCGTATTTCTCGTAGCGGCCGGACTGCCGCCATAGGTCGGCGGGCTGCATCGCGGGCATAAACACTTCCTGGCAGCCGGCATTATCCATCTCCTCCCGAATAATCTTCTCCAGCTTGCGCAATACGCGGCGGCCCGTTGGCAAATACGTATAAATTCCGGCAGCAAGCTGCCTGATCAAGCCTGCGCGCAGCATCAGCCGATGGCTGATTGCTTCCGCTTCGGAAGGCGCTTCACGCAAGGTTGGCATTAATAGTTGACTTTGACGCATAGTTCTCACTCCCGACGGTTGATAAAAAACAAAAAGAGCACATTCGCAAGGGACGAATGTGCTCGTGGTACCACCCTTTGTTAGCCGGGGCAGCAACGCTGCCGGCTCTCTAAATAGATAACGGGATTCTCGTCCCGGCAAAGACCAAGCTGGAAGCGGCGGCCTTTGCAGCTCACAAGGCAGGATTAGTCTTAAGCGTTCATAGAAGCCTCGCAGCCGTGGGCTTCCTCTCTGAAATGAACAATCGCTTAACGCTCGACCTTGATCAAAGCTGTTGGAATATTTAGATAAATTTACAACAAGCGTTCTTCCGCGTCAAGATGGTCATGATGCGCGGATAAGAACAGATGTGCTATAATCAAGCTTAATTATCGGCTTTCATGACGAGGAGAGATCAAATAGATGACTACGACACCAACAACGAGCGCTTTTACGGGCTTTGAGCAAAAAGATTTCGACACGTTTCTGATCGAAGGACTGGAGCAGCGCATGGCTGCCATCGAGGAACGGATTCGTCCGAAGTTCCGCTATCTGGGCGAAAAGCTTGCCGGCGACATTGCCGTGCAGGCAGGCGACGAAATGTTCCTGCATATTGCGAAGCATGCCCGCCGGACCGTAAATCCGCCTAAGGATACCTGGCTTGCCATCTGCAATAATAAACGCGGTTACAAAGCGCATCCGCATTTCCAGCTTGGCTTGTTCGACGACCATCTTTTCCTGTGGTTTGCCCTTATTTACGAAGCGCCTAACAAGTCCAAAATCGCTTCCGTCTATCTGGACCATCTAGATGAAGTCATCGCGGCTGTTCCTTCGGATTACGCGATTTCGCTTGACCATATGAAGAAGGAGTCCGAGGCCGTAAGCGAAATGAGCAAGCAGGACTGGGTCAACGCCCTTACCCGGCTTCGCGACGTGCAAAAAGCCGAGCTGCTGATCGGCCGCCAACTTCCTGCCGGCGACCCGCTTCTTCACGATGGGGATGCGCTGTACAAGCTTGCTCAGGATACCTATGAAACGTTGATGCCTTTGTATCGTTTGGCTGCTAAGTTGGGTTAAAGGGGCAGAATGCGCATTTGAATGTTCTTCCGATCGCCATTGCTCAGGGATTCCTTTGATTAGATTGAACAAGGTTGGAATCCCTTCACAAAAGCGAACGCTACGCTTCTCCAGAATCATTCAAACGCTCCGCTTGCCATTTAACCTGAACAAAAGCAGAAAAAACAATACAAAGGCTTGGGGAGAACAGAAAAGCTGTGCGGAATGAACTCCGCACAGCTTTTTTTGTTAACCTTTTTTGTTAGACCGCGGTTGCTGCTTTGGCGGCCTGCGCTTTGGCACGGCGCTGCTTGCGGGAAGCGCGGAAGAAGAACAATTCGTACATGCAAGGAACAACGATCAGCGTCAGAAGCGTTGCCGCGGCCAGACCGCCAATCACGACGATCGCCAAGCTCTGCGATACGATGCTGCCCGATTCGCTGGCCCCGAACACGAGAGGCAGCATCGCGCAAATCGTTGCAACAGCCGTCATGATGATCGGACGCATCCGTGTAGTTGCCGCTTCTACGAGCGCATCTCGGATCGACATCGTTTCTTCGTTTTGCTTCACGCGGTCGATTAGAACGATCGCGTTCGTCACAACGATGCCTATTAGCATCAACGCGCCAAACATCGCGGTAAAGTCAGGCGTAACGCCGGAGATCAAGAGGCCTACGACTGCGCCAATCGCCGCAAGCGGCAGCGAGAACATAATAGCGAGCGGAGCGCGCAACGTTTTGAAGGTCAGCACCATAATCAAGTACACGATGCCGATCGAGATCAGCGCTGTCATCCCAATGTCCGCAAAATCGCTTGCTTGGTCAGCCGATGCGCCTCCAACCTTCAGTTCGACGCCATCCGGCAGCTTCAGCTTATCTGCGGCTTTCTTAATATCCGCACCTATAACAGAGAGCTTTTGAGGATCCGCATCAGCCGTAATCCGGACATAAACCTTGCCTTCTTTATGGTAATACAAGCTTGGCTCTTCCGTGCGTACCAGCTTCGCCACGCTTGATACCGGAACCACGCCGGATTCCGTTGCAATCGTCAGATTCTTAAGAGCCGCTTCGGTATCCGGATTAACAACCGGCTGCACGACGACGGAGGTGTCGCGTCCGTCTACCTTGATGCTGCCTACCGGCACCGGATTCAGAATGCTCTGCAGCTGCATTGAAACTTCCTGGCCTTTCGCTTTTTCCGGGTCCACCTGGAACGTATAGACCGGCTTTTTCTCTTCCTGGTTGCTTTGTACTTTAAGCACGCCTTTAATCGGTTTGATCGCGGCAATCAGTTGATCCGCTGTCTGCGTCAGCTTCTCAGGATCATCGCCCGTGACGTCAACGAAGACTTGCGATCCGCCGCCGCCCATCATCAGATCCGTGGCATTTACGGACAGCTCGGCATCGCTGAAATTCGTTTTTTGCTTCTTCACTTCATCCATGAATACTTCGGCGTCCACGCCTTTCTTCAGATCAACCATATACGTTACAAGCGTCGGCGAGGATACCGAACCGTATTGCGCGTTTTCGGAGCTGTTGCCAAGCTGCATAATCACCCATTCCACGCTCTTGCTGTCTTTCAGGAAACTTTCCAGCTGCGTGCCGCCCTGTTCAACCTTCTCGGAAGGCGTATCGCTTGGGTACTGAAGGGAAATGTTCAGGTTCTCCGCACTGGAGGAGTCAAGCGCACCCTTTGGCATCATCGCGTAAGAGCCGATAGAACCTACGAACAGAACTAAAGCGATCAGCAGCGTGACCCATTTGTGCTGCAGATTCCAGCGGATAAACGATGCGAATTTCTCCGAGCCTTTATGCGGCTTTTCCTTCGTTCCGCGAAGCAGAATCGCGCTAAGCAGCGGTACTACCGTTAATGCAACCAGCAGCGAGGACAAGAGAGAATACGCTACGGTAAGCGCGAATGGCAGCAGGAAGGCCTGCAGCGAACCGCGGAGCAGACCCATCGGCAGGAATACCGCCACGGTAACCAGTGTCGAAGACGTAATCGCCGTTGCGACTTCTTTTGTTGCGTCGGTAATAACGGTAACCGAGAACGGCTCCTTTTGCAGCCTCCGGTAAATGTTCTCGATAACGACGATACTGTCGTCCACAAGGCGTCCTACCGCTACGGCCACGCCGCCAAGCGTAATGATATTCAGGGTTACGCCGGACAGGTCTAGCAGGTATAGCGTGATGCCAAGCGACAACGGGATGGATACGATCGTAACCAGCGTTGCGCGGAAATTACGCATGAAGAGCAGAATGATAATCGTTGCAAACAATGCACCCATCAGTACTTCGCGAAGCATGCTGTTAACGGAGTGAGTAACGGATTCAGCAGTGCTGAGCAGAACAACCGCGTCTACGCCTTTTACATCCTTGTTCAGACGCTCGACCGTCTTCTCCACGTTTTTGCCCGTAGATACGGCATTGGCGTTAGCCGACTTCGATACGGTGAACAAAATCGCGTCCTTGCCGTTCATCCGGCTGATGCTCTCCTGCTCTTTCGCCTGCTCAACCTTTGCGACATCGGACAGCTTCACGCCAGGGGCAACCGGAAGATTGCGAAGCGTATCGACGCTTGTTACTTCGTCATATACATTAATGTTGCCGGCAGCGCCGTCTACATTGCGTTCGCCGATCGAAGCGGATACGCCGCGTCCTTGCAGCACGCTGAGCAGGGATTGAACCGGAAGTCCCTTTTGCGCCATCTTATCCGTATCGGGAGTAATGTGGATCGATGGCGTTGACTTGCCGTTCACGCTGATCTGGCCCGCTCCCTCGGACTTTTGCAGCTCCGTATTGACCAGCTTGATCTTGGCATCCTTCTCTTGCTCGCTAAGACCTTCGTCAAACGTAACAACGATCCAGGAGATCGGAATCATCGACGTATTAAACTGGACAACAAATGGCTTCATGACGCCTTGGGGAAGCTGAACCTGATCAACCGAACGCTCGATCTCGGCCTTCGCTTCCTTCATATTCGTATTGGAATCGAAATTTACGTTAACCTGGGCGTAACCGTTCCCCGAAGTCGAGAACATATCGGTCTTGCCTTTCGTGAACATAACCGCTTCTTCGAGCGGGTTCGTCACTTGCTGCTCCATCGATTTGGCGTCCATGCCTGGCCCGATTACGGTCACCATGACTTGCGGGTTATCCGCTTCCGGCAGAAACTCCATTGGCAGCTTCAAATAACTGATGACCCCAACCGTCAATGCCATAACGACGATCAGGATAACGGCCGCCTTGTTACGGAACGACCATTCGGTTAACTTGTTCATTACAACTACTCCTTCTCCCTATTCGGATTTCTCTTTTATGTGTTTTTGACATTTCTAAGCATACCTGCATTGAAAATAATGTAAAAACGTCTCCAGACGGTATTTTACTCTCGCCCCGGGTCGGAGCTGTTCTACGACTTAGGTCCAGTATCCAAAATGAGCAAGTACTCACTTTACAGCTGAGCGGACTGCTTTTATACTGAAAAATGAGTAATCACTCACTCTAATCAAAGAGGTGTTTCTATTGACGAAATCAGCGGAAAAGCCTGCTATTGCCGTCTCCCGAATCACAAGAAAGTTCGGGGACCGGAAAGTATTGGATGATATTACGCTCACCGTGCCACGCGGGGAGCTGTTTGGGCTTCTTGGTCCGTCAGGCTCCGGAAAAACGACGCTCATCAAGCTTATAACCGGCATCGACCTCGCCGACGACGGACAGGTTGAATTGTTCGGCGAGCCGATGCCCCAGCTCAAGATGCTGCAAACCTTCGGGTATATGGCGCAGTCCGATGCTCTCTATCAGGAGCTAACCGGCAAGGAAAACATGGGTTTTTACGGCTCCCTCTACGGGCTTTCCGGTAAAGCTCTCGCTTCCCGAATCCAGTCTGCCGCCGCGCTTGTGAATTTGACCGATCATCTGGATAAAGCGGTAACCGCTTATTCCGGCGGCATGAAACGCCGCTTATCGCTTGCCATCGCTCTGCTGCATGAACCCCGGCTTCTCGTGCTTGACGAACCGACGGTTGGTATCGATCCTGTTCTCCGTCAAGCGATTTGGAATGAGCTTCGCGCCTTGGCGCAGCAAGGCGTAACGATTATCGTCACCACCCACGTCATGGACGAAGCCGAGAAATGCGACCGCTTGGGACTCATCCGCGACGGTAAATTAATTGCGCTGGACACTCCCGAAGCTATTACCCGGCAAGCGGAAGTCCATACAATCGAAGAAGCGTTTATCGCCCTTGGCAGCCGGAAGGAGGCGCAAGCATGAGAATACGTGCGCTCGTTGTGCGCATTATCCGCCAGTTTGTCCGCGACAAACGGACTTTGGCTTTGTTATTCCTCGCCCCTCTTCTCATTCTCAGCTTAACAAAGCTTGTATTCGACGGCAGAACCGTATCGCCGGAGATCGGATTGACGGGCCCGGCCAGCGCGTTTGCCGAGAAGCTTGAAGAGCAGAATGCAAGCATTACCGTTTATAATTCCGTTAGCGAGGCCGAAGAGGCTTTGAGGAACGGGAAGCTTGATGCCGTCATTCAGATTAAAGAAGGCAAACCGGATATTACGCTAGAGGGAAGCGATCCGTCGGTAAGCCGCAGCACGCAGCTTGTCATGCAAAAAGCTCTGCAGAGCAATGTTCAGGAGCTTGCTCCTACGGTTCATTATCTGTACGGCGGACCGGACATGGCCTCATTCGATTCATTTGGTCCCGTACTCATCGGCTTCTTTTCCTTCTTCTTTGTTTTCCTGCTCGCTGGCGTATCCTTCCTTCGCGAACGCACTAGCGGAACGCTGGAAAGACTGCTGGCGACGCCAATCCGCAGATCGGAGATTGTGCTTGGCTACTTAGCCGGGTTTGGAATCTTCACGCTGCTCCAGGCTTCCCTGATCGCCTGGTTTTCCGTTCAAGTGCTTGGAATGTCGATGGCCGGCCATATCGTCAATATGCTGCTGATTAATCTTCTGCTGTCTTTGACCGCGTTAACGCTGGGCACGTTGCTGTCCTCGTTTGCGAGCAGCGAATTTCAGATCATCCAGTTCATTCCGATTATTATCGTGCCTCAGGCTTTTTTCTCCGGGTTGTTTAATCTGGATGCCATGAATCCGGTTCTGCAGAAGCTCAGCTTCATCATGCCGTTGTACTACGGCGCGGATGCCATGCGGGGAATTATGATTCGAGGGGAAGGCATTGCCGATATCCAACTCGATATTTACGTGCTGGCGGGCTTGTCGATCCTGTTCGCCCTGCTCAACGTTGCGGCATTAAAGAAGCACCGCCGGATGTAGGCGTCCTTCTTTTTCTGCTATAATAACGGGAATGGGCAAAAAGGGAGTGTCTGGCATGAGCGAGCCGATTGAAGAATGGCTGGATGAGCTGAATAAGCTTGGCGAAGAGAAATCAATGACCGATAAGCAGCTGAAAATCGTCAAGGCTGCCTCCGAAATCTTTGCGGAAAAAGGCTTTGCCGGATCATCCACGAGCGAGATCGCACAACGTGCGGGTGTGGCGGAAGGTACGATTTTCCGCCATTACAAAACGAAAAAAGAATTGCTAGTCTCCATCGTGGCACCGGTGATGGCAAAGCTGGTCGCGCCGTTTGTGATGAGGGAGTTCTATAAAGTGCTGGACAGCAAATACGACAGCTACGATCAGATGCTTCGCGCGATTCTCGAGAACAGGCTGGCGTTTCTTGAGAAGCATTTAAACGTACTGAAAATTTTTATTCAAGAGATCCCATTCCATCCGGAACTGCAGGAGCAATTCGAGAAACTGATTCTCGCGAAAGTATTCGAAAAGGTCACCCCCAACATCCTCAGGTTCCAGGAAGAAGGCACCCTTGTGAACTGGTCGCCTTATACAATCATTAGGCTTACAGTCTCCTCGCTCATTGGATATGCCGCCATACGAATGATTTACGGCAAACGGGAAGGCAGCAGCTGGAATGATGAGCAGGAACGGGAAGCGACTATCGCTTTTATTATGAAGGGGTTAGCGCCGTAAACGTACGAAGCAAAAAACCGAAGGCATCGCGAGTACCCCTCTCTTGCATGAGAGCGGCTTCCCGCGATGCTTTCGGCTTTTAATGATGCTTGAATTGGTGATTATGCGGTAAATTCCACGTGCATAGACTTGTCGCCACCCCACCTGCCGCAACCGTTATTAGAGATAGCAGAAACGTATCTTCAGGAAGCAGAATGGCCCCCGTTCCGATAATGATAAAATCCGTTAAAAAAATAATAACCCCAACGTTTAACGGTATATAGCGGGACAAAAAATGGGCCAGAAGATCCGTCCCTCCCGTGGAAGTACCGTTCCTTAGCATGATACCGAGGCCTGTCCCAATGCAAAAGCCGCCAAGCACCGCCCGCGTAAACGGAGTCCATTCAATGTAATAGAGAAAGTGGAACCGGTAGGGGCTGAGCAAATCGATGACATAGCTGGATAACAGCAGGCCGTTCAGGCTCTGGTAGATCATACTCCGGCTTTGAAACCAGACCAGGGCAAAAATCGGGATACTGCATAGCAGCATGGTCAGACCCACTTGAATGTGAAGCAGATAATTGACGATAAGGGCGATCCCTATAAGCCCCCCGTCCAGAATCATCAACGGAATCAGAAAAAAATTAATCCCGACCGATATCAGCAGGCTCCCCAAAATGATGGCCGCCCACCTGCGCCATGACAGAATCCCCATTCTACCTTTCACCTCTTTTTGCTCTACCTCATTTATATGCGGGCCTGGTACATGCCATTCTCTGGAAAAAACAAAAAAAAGCCGGCCTCTCATATATTCATGAGATGCCGGCTTTAACGCCAGTCCTTATTCCTGTGCTGCGGTAGAACCCGCTGTACCGTCCATTCTGCGGAACTGTACAAGCAGGATCAATGCCAAGAGACACAGAATGCCGCCGGAAACGTATGGCAGGCGCAAATCGAGCGTAAACAAGAACGAACCAACAAGCGGTCCAAGAATACGTCCCAAGCTGTCCATCGAAGAGCTGAGGCCGGAGGCAACGCCTTGACCCACTTTCGTCTTCTGGGTAATTAACGAGGTTACGCATGGACGGATCAGCGAGTTGCCAATGCCGAATACGGCAAGCGACATCGTAGCCCACCACAAGGAATGGGCAGCAAGCAGCAGGAAGAAGCCAACGGCCGAAATGATCAAGCCAAGCGCGATGTATTGAGGCTCCTGCCCCCGCTTGATTCTCCGCCGAACGACACCGCCTTGCACAAGCGCGCCAACAAAGCCGCATACGAAGAACAGCATGCCCACCTGCACCGGCGTTACGTCAAAGCGCTGAATGCCGAAGAACTGCAGCGTTGCTTCCATGCCGGCAAGCGTAAAGGTAACGAAGAACGCAAGAACGTACAGAAACTTAAGCGGCCCGGTAAAAGCCGACCAGCGGGATTCCCGCTTCTCGCCCGCAGCTCTCCGCTTCTCGGGCGGCAGCGATTCCTTCAGCTTGGTTATTGCGAAGAACAAAGTAATTAATGCCATTATCGATGCCGCGTAAAAAGGGGCTTCGAGCGAAACCTGACTAAGCAGACCGCCTACGCCGGGACCAATCGTAAAACCGAAGCCAATCGACATTCCGACAAGTCCCATGCCTTTTGTACGCTGCTCCGGCGGCGTAATATCCGCTACGTAAGCGACAATAACCGAAGTGACCGCCCCGGAGAACAAGCCCCCGAGAATACGGGAAAGATACATCATGGTTAAATTGTCGGAAGATAAGCCAAACAAGAAGAAACTGATTGCAAAACCGGTCACGCCAATGATAATAATCGGCCTCCGGCCAATCCGGTCGGATAAGCCTCCCCAATATGGAGAGAGTATGAACGATACAGCTGAGTAGAGCGCAAGCATTAAACCCGTATGATGCTCGGCGTTACCCGGGCTGACGGCTTTAATCATTTCAGGCATAACAGGAATAATAATCCCGAACCCGATGAAGGTGGTCATTAGAATAGCCATTACTATAAGAAGTCGTTTATCTCGCATTTTGTCTTCACCCCATCCCTTATCGTATCATATCAAGCTGGCCATAGTTATGAACAAATGGAGAACAATACTAGTCCAGCTTCGGAATGCCTGACTTCATCAATAAAATTGTTGCTTGCATTCCGACTTGTTTTTGCTATACTCAACTTTGTTTGTACATTAGACATTAGACGACAGTCGAAAGGCAGGGACGAAAGCGATGGATCATAACAAAACCCCGCTCTTCAGCGCACTCCGCCGCCATGCGGAGAACGATCCGGTACAATTTCATATTCCGGGGCATAAGAAAGGTCTCGGCAGCGATACTGAGTTTCGCGAATTTATCGGCGACAACGCCTTGTCGATCGATCTTATAAATATAGCTCCGCTTGATGACTTGCATCAGCCGACCGGCGTTATTGAAGAAGCGCAAAAACTTGCGGCAGATGCTTTTGGCGCGGATTACACGTATTTCTCCGTTCAAGGCACCAGCGGAGCGATTATTACGATGATTCTGACGGTCTGCAGCCCGGGCGACAAAATTATCGTCCCGCGCAACATTCATAAGTCCGTTATGGCCGCCATTATTTTCGCCGGCGCGCGTCCGGTATTTATCTCGCCCGCGCGCGATTCGAATCTCGGTATCGACCACGGCATTACGACCCGCTCGGTGAAACGAGCGTTGGACCGTCATCCGGATGCCAAGGCCGTTCTGGTCATTAACCCGACTTACTTCGGCATTTGCGCGAATCTGAAGGAAATCGTGGATCTTGTTCACAGCTACGATATTCCGGTTCTTGTCGACGAAGCCCATGGCGTACTTATTCATTTCCATGAGAAGCTCCCGATGTCCGCCATGCAGGCCGGTGCCGATATGGCAGCTACAAGCGTACATAAGCTTGGCGGCTCCATGACGCAAAGCTCGGTCTTGAACGTACGCAAAGGTCGGATCAACCCGTTCCGCATCCAGACGATCCTGAGTATGCTGACGACAACTTCGACATCTTATATTTTGCTCGCTTCACTGGACACGTCCCGCCGCAATCTGGCGATTAACGGCCATGAAATTGCGGAGAGAGCGATTGAGCTTGCCCAATATGCCCGTGAACGGATTAATCAGATCCCTGGCCTTTATTGCTTTGGCGAAGATATTCTCGGCGACGAAGCGACCTACGATTATGATCCAACCAAAGTTACGGTGCATGTCCGCCATCTTGGCGTAACCGGCTACGAGGTTGAGAACTGGCTCCGCGATCACTACAACGTAGAGATCGAGATGAGCGACATGTATAACATTCTTTGCCTCGTGACGCCCGGAGATACCTCCGAGTCGGTCGATAAATTGCTGCAAGCGCTCCGCGGCTTGTCGGAGACGTACCATGAAGGCGCGGAAGCCCGCGAGCTTGTCGTAAAAATTCCGGATATCCCGCAGCTGTCCCTGACGCCGCGCGACGCTTTCTATGGCGAGACGGAAATCGTACCGTTCAAAGAGTCAGCCGGACGGATTATCGCCGAATTTATTTACGTCTATCCGCCGGGCATTCCGATCTTGCTTCCTGGTGAAGTTATCTCGCAGAAAAACATCGACTATATCGTGGATCATGTTGAGGTCGGACTGCCTGTCAAAGGGCCGGAGGATCGCAGCATTCAGTTCGTTAAAGTCATCGTGGAAGAAAACGCGATCTTCTAAACGAAAAGCCAACGGCAGAGCTCTTAGGCGAAGCTGTTGGCTTTTTGCATGATTCCACTTATTGTAAACCTTTAGAGCGCCATGCTATGATGAGGTGGGGGTGGGATGAATGAGTCAAAGCGCATTTATTAAGCTTGTTCAAGGATCTGCCGTTAGTGAGCTTCCGCTGGAAGAACTGAAGGAAAAGCTAATCCATTACCGGGAGCAGACCGCTTTAACCGGAACGCAGCTAGACTGGGATTACGCAAAAGCGGCTTTTCCGTATACGTTCGAATCGAAACAGGATGACCGATGGTTTTACTTGCAAGGCACCAATCCCGGATACAAATATATCGTGTTTGGCAATGGAGATGAGGGCCCTTCCACGATTCAAGTCGTCCTTCCCGACGGGTCCACCCATGGCGACAAAGCCAAAGCTAACGAGCTCTGCAAGTATTTAGCCAAACAGCTGCTTGCCGAGCTTACGATGTTTAACGGCCGAACGATTTATTATAATCCGCGTAAATGACATACAAAAAAACACCCGTCTATCCAAGGCTGAAGCAGCCGTTTGGAATAGACGGGTGTTTTAGGTCATTAACCTTCTTTGTTCTCGTTCTCGGTGCGCGCGATTTCTTCGTAGATCGCCGTTACGCGATCCCACTCCGCATCGTCTTCGATCCCAACGAGGAATGCTTCGTCATTCTCTTCTTCAATACGGAAGATAACGCCGTCAGCCTCCGGATCGTTGCGATCCAGCAATACCGCGTAAACGTTGTTCTCCGATTCAAATGTATAGACCATGACCATTTCACGCTCTTGGCCTTCGTCGTCTGTCACGATGAACACATGCTCATCATGTTCGTGATCATGTCCGCAGCCGCAGTCTTCGCCGTGCTGATGTTGATGCTCGCTCATGGAATTACCCCATTTCAGTTATTTATACATACTTACGTATCGTACCATGCGAAGAATCGCCGGTCAAACAAAAGACGCCCGGCCGTAGTCCGGAGCGTCCTTATTCAAAGCCTTAGTTTTACTGGGATGTGATGAGCTTCTCCGATACAACCGTCCAGTCATCCGATGGCGATGTCTTCAAATAGAACCGTACCGCGTATTTGCCGGCGTACTCGAAGTTGTATTTGATATCCTCCGTCCGGTACCAGAAATTATCCTTCGTGATGCTGACATTCTGGGATTGAATAACCTTCTCGGTGCCGTAAGGGTCCGTAATCGACACTTTTACAGCAGAGATGTCTGTCTTAAGATTGTCGATTTGGGAGAAGACATTAAACGTATATTTGTTGCCTTTGTCCACATTGCCAAAGATGACTTTATCCTGGAACAGAATCATATGGACATTAGGCTTGTTAATTGTCGCTTTCTTGCTCTGATTATCCCAGTCAACAAGCGCATTCAGGCTGTTTACCATCTGGCGAAGAGGCAAGTAGGTTTTGCCGTCCACAATAATGCCGCCGTCATCCAGCTCACTGCCGTTTACAATAACGCGTACTTTCTGGGATGCAGAATCGGCGAAAATGAGCGTACCTCCGAATACCGACAAAATAGCGAGCAGAATAGCTACTTTTTTGAATCCGACTTTCATTGCTGTTAACCCTCCCTCCATCCGGTTTGTCTGGATGTTTGGTTATACTCGGGTTTTGGCCCAAAGTTGCGCCCCGCAATAAAAGTTTTTAAGCCTGACCGTTCAAGGCTGAATCTGTCAAAAGCTGTTGAATCATGCGCTTGCCCAGGAAATACTTACGTATTGCCCGCGGTTAGCTGTAAGTGCGGGTCAAGATGCAAGGTACGCCCTTCCCCACCGCTCCGGGCTCCTGCATTCGCTTCCAATAGCGCATCCCACGCTCGCATGGCGTTTTGCATACCGCGCAAGTGTCGGACAACACAAGCTTGTAGTAATACTGCTTTCTTTCACTGGACGACTTTTTCTTCTTCACAACTTTGCCTTTGCCCTTTGCCGCTGCTGCACTCATTTTCATTCAATCCTCCCGCCGTTTTTGCTTCTGCATTATATGTAGGCGGAGGGCATTATGCATCTGTTGTTTGTCAACATCTTGCGTTATTTGGTAAAGTGAAGACAACTAGAAAGGGAGGCGATCTAAGCTTGCAAATCCAAATGCTTGGCACCGGCGGAGCTTTCGCGAAAAAGTATTCGAATAATAATGCTTTAATTGAAGTTGACGGTTTTAAGCTGCTCGTGGACTGCGGCATCACGCTGCCCCGGTCGCTTCACGATGCCGGTTACTCGTTTAACGATCTCGATGCCGTACTAATCAGCCATATGCATGCCGACCATGTCGGCGGGCTGGAGGAATACGCGTTCCAGATGATGTTCCGTTACGGCAAAAAGCCTGTCCTGTATATTGCCGATACGCTGGTTGAGCCATTATGGGAGCAGACGCTTCGCGGAGGCTTGACGCAGGAGCCGCTTAACGCGCTGTCCGATTTCTTTGATGTTCGTCCAATCAAGGAAGGCGAGTCGTACGAGATCCATCCCGAAATTCGCGTGAAGCTGATCCGGACGGATCATATCGCGGGCAAGCTCAGCTACTCCTTCCTCTTTAACGAGAACTTTTTCTATTCCGCGGATATGAAATTTGACGGCGGATTGCTGAAGGAATTGATCGAGGACGGCGTATCAACGATCTTCCATGACTGTCAGCTTGTCTCCCCGGGTGTTGTCCATGCGAGTCTGGAAGAGCTGCTCACGCTGCCCGAGGACATCCAGGAGAAAGTGTGGTTGATGCACTATAACGACAATATGGAAGAGTTCGTCGGTTATACGGGAAAAATGCGCTTCGTGGAGCAGTTTGCCGTTTACGAAATTAAAACCTAACAAGCAGATATCCACCGCGCTACTGGCGCTGCAGACATCCGCTCTAGGTATAGCTTATGCAGAGGGATGCATTCCGGTTAAAGGTTAAAATCAGCGTACATGCAGGTACGTGCATATATTGGGCCAAATCGATCCATACTATCATCGGGAGGATGATAATATGGATCACACACAAGAAGAAGTCATTGCCGTACGCAAGAACGGAGACGGCGATATTGTTGAACTGCAATTAACGTCTGGCCGGGTCGTCGATTACAAAACCGCGCAGTCGATGGTTAAAAATAATGAAATTGCCGGATTAAACGTTTTTAAAGGCCGTGACCACGAAGAGCATCTTCGTTCTAACGCGGACGGCCGCAAGGACAATAATCTCGACAATCTGCCAACCTTCTAAAACCGGAAAATCGGCTGCCGCGATCGCGGACAGCCGATTTTTTTTCTTCATCTCATAATCGATGGTCATTTTTTCTTTGTTTCGGGAGGCAGCTTTCTGCGCCATACATGCGTTTGATCATACGATAAAGAATCATTTACGACAAACCTTGCCACACATGCGATTACCGTACCCACGATGCCAAACAAGCCCAGAAGCCATACGGCCATATAGGCATACTCCTGTGCCAACGATACCGCCTCCTATTAGTCATGCAAATGCTTTCTATACAGGTATGTATGGCTAGAATAAAATATGCTAATTTTGTCACAAGTTCGCATCATAATTGCCGATCCGGATCATACTAATTGGCGGACAAACGTACTCACAATACCGAAGGGAGAGTAACTTCACGATGACTTTAGATTTGAACAGCAGCTATGATTGCGCAAATGCTTCTTCCGACTTGCCGAACCTTATCGCGCAGCTTGATTCGTTAAGAAACGGATCCGCCTCCACTGCCGAGCAGCAGGAGGAGATTAACCGGCTCGAGAATCAGATCCGGTTCATTCAGAACAAATGCGATATTCCGCATAGTAATCATTAATAACGAGACGCAAAAGGTCCATGCTTAAGCGCATGGGCCTTCCTCTTTTGCAACCCCGATAAAAAATTCAATTTCCTTCAAACCGCTTTCTCCTTTCCTTCGTTACCTCCTATAAGAGACCATTATTCTTTTAAGGAGGATTATTCATGACCACCAAAAAATTAACCATGTTTATGTTTGCCGCGGTACTCTTAACGAGTCTGCTGTCGTCAGTTATCGGAGCCTCGGCAGCGGAAACGCAGCCCCCTTCCGTGACAACCGACGCAGAATCGGCGGCGAAGCTGGGACTCCTGCTGGGCGACGGCAGCGGCGTTAACGAAACTTACCTAGCCAAGCAGACAACCCGCATGCAGGCGGCCATTATTTCTTTGCGCCTGAACGGCCATTTGAAGGAGGCCATGGCGGGCACGGGCTCTTCTTCCTTTAAAGACGCAGACAAAGCAGGCAAATCCAATGTTCCTATTCTCGCTTACTTGAAGCAGCATCCTGAACTGGGCTGGGCCGGCAACCCGGACGGTTCCTTCCATCCGAACGATCCCGTCAGCGCTCAACAGCTGTACAAAGTACTTCTCGAAAATATCGGCTTCCGTTCCGGTTCCGAGTTCGCCTATGCGGATACGTTGACCTTTGCCGCTTCCAAAGGGATGGCATCCATTGCGGCAGCCAGTCCGCTGACCAACGCTCATCTTGCGACAGCGCTTATCGAAGCCTTAACCGTGCAAACCCCGCAAGGGCAAACCTTTTTCGTTAACCTCCAGCAGAAAGGCGTACTCCCGCAATCCGCAGCCCTTCCTCAAGGGAAAAGAATTCAGCTGCGAAGCCATCAAAAGCTGGGTGCTTATCTGACCGACAGTAACGGCATGACCTTGTACTATTTCACCAAGGATGCCGAGAATATCAATGCTTGCGGTGGACAATGCCTCGTCAACTGGCCCGTGTTCACATCCGATGAGCTGCAAATTCCCGCTTTCCTGAACAAAGCCGATTTCTCGAGCATCACCCGTGCCGACGGCACGGAGCAATGGACTTACAAAGGCTACCCGCTCTACTACTTCATTAAGGATGCACAATCCGGGGATGTGCTTGGCCAGAACGTAAACCAGGTATGGTTTGTTATTAATCCGTCTACCTTTAAAGGCATGACACCGGAAGCCAAAACCTACCGGATAGATATTAAACAGTTCTCTTTCGGCACGGAACCTCTGACCGTTGAAGCCGGCTCCAAAATCACTTTCACTAACTTAGACGAGATGGAGCATAACGCGGTGGCCGTCGACGGCAGCTTTAAAGTTCCCGTGCTCAAAACTGGAGAGTCCTATACGATTACCTTGGATAAACCGGGTACCTACAATTACTATTGCGAGCTGCACAAATCGTTTATGACCGGTCAGATTATTGTGAAGTGAGGGATTTATCATGAAATTTATAACTAGCAAAAGCCTGCTGCTCCTGTTATCCGGACTACTGTTTGCGTTTCTTCTGGCGGCATGCGGCAGCTCATCCGATAAGGCGGCCTCCGCTCCCCCTCCATCGCAGGAGGCGGCGACCGTCACGCCAAGCCCTACTCCGGAAGCATCTATGTCTAGTGATGAGCACGAGAATATGCAGCATGAATCAGCCACGCCTTCGGAATCGCCGTCACCGTCTGCAGCTCCAGAAGCATCGGCAACAGCGAAACCCCAAGCTTCGGCGACGGCCAAACCGCAGGCTTCGGCAGCAGTCACGCCAAAACCTTCGCCAGCCCCCACCCATGATGATCATCATGGCGGGCGCACGAACGATGATGATGATGATGATGATTCGAAGACATCTCCTGCTGCCAGCGAGGATCATCCAAAAAGCTCGCCTGCCGCAACAGCGTCGAGTGCGGACGATGGCGGCAAGGAATATATCGTTGAAATTTCGAATTTCGCCTTCTCCCCTGCCAAGCTGGAAATAAAGCCGGGTGACCGCGTCAAATTTATTAATAAGGACGAAATCAAGCATAGCGCGACAGCCGATGACAATTCTTTTGATACCGGGCTGTTAGCCGAGAATGAAGCTAAGACCGTTACCTTTGATAAAGCAGGCGAGTTCGCTTATCACTGTATGCCGCATCCGGGCATGCAGGCCACGATTAGCG
Organism: Paenibacillus sp. ATY16; assembly: GCF_003399985.2. Classification (NCBI taxonomy): domain Bacteria; kingdom Bacillati; phylum Bacillota; class Bacilli; order Caryophanales; family Paenibacillaceae; genus Paenibacillus; species Paenibacillus sp. ATY16. The sequence continues at coordinate 309,290 of NZ_NMOK02000023.1, forward strand.
TCTCGGACAAATAGAAATAAGCTTAGGGATAACCAGACTTGGTTATCCCTGTTTTCCTTACGTATTGCAAGGCTGTAAACAGTTGATAGAATAGATTTATATTATCCTCTTGGAGGTACCATCGTATGCGGGAGCTTACGGATCATCAATTGATGCTGCTCATTCAGAGCAAGCAGAGCGAAGCGCTTTCTGTTCTATACGACCGTTACTCGTCTCTCGTTTATTCCTTCGCCTGGAAAACGTTAAAAGACGAGAATGTCGCGAAAGAAATCGTCCAGGCCGTATTTATGCGATTATGGACAACCAAATCCGTCTATGATCCCGAGCAAGGCAGGTTCTCCAGCTGGCTGCTGACCATTACCCGCAATATTACGACCGACTGGCTGCGAAAAAGACGGAGAGACACGGCCCCCCTTGTTCAAGTCGAACCGGAGCAGCTGGCCAAAATTCCCGACGAAGGTTCCGCGACGCCGGAAACGGCTGCCGTTAACAGCGAGATGAAGGACCAGATCCGCAGCGCTTACCGCGATTTGTCCGCCCAGCAGATCCATTTGCTTGAGCATTTCTATTGGCAGGGCTATAGCATCAGCGAGCTTGCGACCATATATAACCAGCCGATAGGAACGGTAAAGAACCGTCTGCATCAGACTTTAAAAATATTACGCAGGCATCTCGTGGCCGAAGGAGAGCAATCATGAAGCAGCAAAATGTGACGGTTTGCCATAATGCCCTTGACTATATTTCGGGTGCTTGTTCCGATAAAGAAAAGAAAGCTTTCGAACGGCATCTTCCAGGCTGCCCGGCCTGCCAGACCGAGCTCGAAGAGCTAAGGCTCGTATGGGACTCCCTCCCTTCCGATATGGAGCTGATCGAACCGCCGGCCGAGTTGAAGCAGCAGGTCATGGACGCCGTGCTGGCCTCCGTGCTACCGCGCCCTGCAAAACGTTCCTTCCGCAAGCTGACCTGGGCTGCTGCCGCCGCAGCGGTACTCGCCGTATTGGTTGCGGGCACGGCTTGGAATGTGGAGCTGTATCGCAGCCGAAGCGGCCCATCCGTTATCCCTATCGAACAGGCGTTGTCCGTATCCGCTTCCCAGATCAATCAGCTGATATCCTTAAAGCCGGTATCGGATGACGTCGCTTCGTCCTATGCCGTCGCCTGTATTGTGGATAACGGAAGCAATAAGCAATTTGTCGTTTACGTATTTGGCGCACCCGCTTCCAAGGACAGCACTGTCTACCAGGTATGGCTCAACCATGCCGGGCAAAAGGATAGCGCCGGTACTTTCAGGGTTGATGACAAAGGTATCGGGGTACTCGCGATGCCCATATCCGGCGATACGCTTGCCTTTGACTCTATTGGCATAACGCTTGAGCCTGACGAACACGGCACGCAGCCAAGGGGAACAAGATTATACAGCTCGATCTCCTGATGCATAAAAACCGCCATCCGTACGATCTTACGATCAGGTACGAATGGCGGTTTATTTACTGATTAGGAAGGATATCTGTCTCCCCTGGTTGTAGGCTCCGATATGACAAGAAACTGAATGTCGCGATCCGATTGGTTAAACATCTGGTGCGGAGTATGCGGGGCTACGTGAATCCCTTCATGCGCTTCCAGCTCAAAAGTCTCGCCGGCAATCTCAATAGTCGCCGTCCCCTCAAGAACAAAGAAGAACTGTTGGGACTTCTCGTGGTAATGGCGCGTTTCAGCCGTATGCGGCGGCATTTTCTCATGGATGATGCTCAAATCCTGCCGCTTCAGCAGATGCCAGCCGTCACATTGGTCCCCCCATATGTAGTGTTCCGCGTTTTGTCTGCTTGTCTTCATTTCGGTCTCTCCTTGTTGTCAGCTTGACCTTTAATGTGATAAATATCGTAGCAGTTTTTCGGGTTTGAGAAAAGGTAATAATTGTGTTGACATTCATTTTGGATGCTGATATATTAATATTCATCACTTACACGATCTGTTAGCTCAGCTGGGAGAGCACTATCTTGACAGGGTAGGGGTCAGTGGTTCGAGCCCACTACAGATCATACGAACAGAAACCCGCAAAGCCTTAGGCTCTGCGGGTTTTCTTATTGGTACAGGTATTTCATATGAAGTGATACCGGAGTGCAGGAAACCCGTGCCTTATACATAACCTACTGATCTTCTATTGTTAAGGGTATTGTATATGCCTTCTCTAGCACGCACGCCTCCACACAAATAAAACAGCCCAATTCACACGATATTCGCGTTTTTGCTCTATTTTTTCGAACGTTTCTTGGAAGATGCTTTAACTTGTTTCCCGCGTTTCGCGCTCGATACCATAACGTTTTTCTCAGTATGCGTGTAAAGATGCTGATAGACGGGACAACAATGATGTTGCTTCACCGTTTCAATATTTTGGACGACATTTACAAGCTGTGGATGGTAGTAGTTCTCATATAGAGTAATCGGAGGATCATAAATCGTCTGCGTTGGACAATCGGGACAAAAGTTAGCTTCATTCATACTACCTACATTGCCCATGCCCATGTAATAGTTGCGATTCACTGTAATTATCCCCTTCCAGTTTTGGATTACAGCTTATTGTATTCACTTAGGGGAAATACGACCTGTACACTTGACCCTGAAGGCGATAGCCTCCGATATTCATGAGAGTTGAAAGACGAGAGAATTGCCGTGTATTGGTTATTGCCTGTTCAAGCGGCTATTACGATAATTGTTACATTCTTTGATATTCTTATAGCTAAAAAAAAAACGGTGCATGGACTATCCATGCACCGTTTTTTTAAAACTCTGAGATCACACACTGCTCCTTATACTCGCTTGGGCTAATTCCCGTATGATCCTTGAACACGCGGGAGAAATAATGCTGGTCGCTAAACGAAAGAGCATCCGCGAGCTCCTTGATTTTCAGATCCGGCTTCGCCCGCAGCTGCTTGCAGGCTTCCCCGATCTTCATCTCCATATAATATTGGACGAACGTTGTGTTCGTATATCGCTTAATAATCCGGCTCACATAGGACGCGCTGACATGGAATTTGGCTGCCAGATCATTGATGGAAAGCTGCGAAAATTTATGGAGCTTAACGTAAGCATCCATTTGCTCGAACAGCTCTTCTCCGCTTTTCCGGTTGCGCTGCTGCAGCTTCTCAAAGCTGTGGGCACACCAGTTCAAGCATTGCTCGCAGAATCTCTGGTAGCTGCCTTGCTCCAGCATTTCTTTGACAGCCGCTGCCGCTGCCAGCCTTTCCTCAGGTCCGCTGCTCGGCAGAGCATGGACGAAAGCATCCCCAATCGCCGATACAAGTCTCTCCAGATCGACATATCGGGCATGCTCGCTATAGGAGATTTGCAAATACTCTCGTAGTTTAATCAGGAATGGCTGCGATTGGCGCTGCTCGATCATATCGGTAAAGCTTCTGATCATGGCTTCCTTCACCGCTTGTTCGGGAATGCGGTAATCCGTATCGAGCAGCACTCTTTTATCCAGCAGCGTTTCTTCTTCAAGCAGACCTTTCAGCCTATCGTATTGAAGCTGCAGCTGTTTGAAATCTACCGGCTGGAAACAGCCCGCCATAGCGATTTCAATATCAACGCTAAGCAGCAGACGTTCAATGGATTCCATCCAAGCAAGAGTTGTGGCGAACCGCTCCTTCATAGCCGGCTGAACAAAAACAAGATAACGGTCCGAATCCTTGGCCGGAAGCACCCAGCAGCTTTGCGGCTGGCAGATGGCTTCAAGCATCGTTTGCAGCGTTTCGACCTTCCAATTGCCCGAATCCGGAGTAAAAGGCTGCTTGCCAATCAGGAACAGCGAGACCGGCTGCTCATGAAATTGCGGTCCAAGACGCAAGCCGGATAGAAAGGCAGGTGGCACAATCGACTTTAGAGGCTCCAGGCTGTACTCCAGCTTTTCCGCGAGCGAATCTACGATACGCTGCATAACCTCGATCAGTTGGTTACGCTCGACGGGCTTCAGCAAATAATCGAACACCTGCAAATTAATCGCTTTCCGCGTATATTCGAAATCGCTGTAGCTGCTAATGAGCACAACTTTCAGAGACGAATGCAGCCTCATAGCCTGCTCGATAAGTTCAAGCCCGCCCAGCTTGGGCATTCGGATATCGGTAATCAGGATGTCGACGGGCTGCTTCTTCAAATAATCCAGTGCCTCTTCCCCATTATAGGCCGTAGCGGCGATCCGGATCGGCAGTTCGGATGATTCGAGAAGCGCCTTGATATTGCGCAGTATCGGCTTGCTGTCTTCGGCTATCAAGGCGGTAAACATAGGCTTTCTACTCCTTCTAGTAAAAGTCTTTCGTGAGAGAGGCGATAATTTGCACGGTTGAACCTTTTTCCTCCCCCGCGTTATTGTACAGATTGAAAAATAACCTGTTCTTATACATGAGCTTGAGCCGGTTCACGGTATTAACAATCCCCATATTCCCAAAGCTTGAAGGCATATGGAGCTCATGCTCCCTTGCTTCGGAATTCGAGATATTATTCATGATTTCATTAATCTTGCCGGCTTCGATACCTTCGCCATTATCGCTGATTTCAATGGCCCATATGCCGTTATACAGCTTGACCAGAATTTTGATGCGCCAAGGCGGATCGGTATTCGTAAACGCATGCTCGATACAGTTCTCGACGAACGGCTGGATGACCAGCCTTGGAAGCTGTATGAGATTGGCGGCAGCATCTTCGGCGATAATTTCCCATTCAAGATCGGTTTCGTAGTTTTGCTCGACAAGCGACAAATAGTTTCGGGTATGCTCCAATTCTTCCGCCAAGGAAACATGCTGGTAAGGAGACGTCACGATATACCGCAAGGAATCGGACAGATGCTTGCACATATCGGATACCGCTTTGTTTTTACCCTCTTGAGCGGCAATGCTAATCAAATATAACACATTGTGAATAAAATGCGGCGAGATTTGCGCTTGAAGAGCCGAGTTCCTCGCCTTCACTTCTTCATGCAGCGCCAGCTTTTCGTTTTCGATCGATTGATGGAGACGGCCTAACAGCTCCTGAAAGGATTCGCTTAAAGCCATCAGCTCGTTGTTATGGGAACGGTTGTCCACTCTGACATCCAGGTTGCTATAGTTGATGCGCGACATCTGGCCTCGCAGCTTCCGAATCGGCAGCAGCAGATTCCGGGTACTGAAATAAATATACACGAATGAAAACAGCATCAGAATGGAAATAAGCGTAATCGATAAATATTGGACGGAATTGACCGGTCCAAGTACGGCCTGCTTCGGTGTAACCACATAAGTTGTCCAGTCGGTGCTGGCCGAATGGTTATAGGCGATGTAATTGGAATCGCCGTCCACGTACATCCCGCTGCTCTCGGGGTCAGCCTTCATAAGCTCCAGATGATCCGGCTCCTTGGCATTCTTCGAGCGGGCAATCAGCTGATTCTTCTGATCCATGATATAGACTTCGCCAACCGCAACGTCTTCCGTTGGCAGCTGCAGCTCGGATTGGTCCAGCTGAATGGATAGATAGCCGTAAATCTGGCCATTCTGATTGATAATCGCTCTATCAAACGCCGTTATGCCGTTCTTCTGCTGGTATAAAATATAGTCGTTGTTATCCATTGCAGTCCGCAGCCCGGCCTCGAGCAGCAGCGGGTTTGACGGATAACCGATGTAAGAAGAAACCGCCCTTCCTTCAAGATCATAGATGATCATATCCCGAATATCCACGCTGGGACCGATTGCCTCGAACATCATCTGTTTCAATATGCGGCTCTGCGTCAGACCTTCAGCGGAATCCGCCGAATGATACCCTCCGGATAATGCCGCCGCGACTTGCTGGTTAGACAAAACGCGCTGGGACAGCTGATTCTGGTTTTTAATATATTGGTCCAGCTGCCCGCTGATTTTGGCTGCCGTCAGCTGCTTATCGTTTTCATTGTTTTCCTTCAATGGCCGGATGACCTGCCAATTCACATAGGCCAAAAAGCAGCACAGCACAACTAACAGCAAGACTAAAAACATAAGAACTACCTTCGTTTGAAGGCTGGTGTGTCGTGGAGTAAATTTGATTTTTTGACTGAAGCCTTTCAAGAATGATAGCCTCCGATTCGAAATGAGTTCAGAATTTTACACAGAAAAGGTAAAGGTCAAACATGTACCTCCTTTTGAAAAAAACCTACAATTGGATTGTAAACGGATTCAGTAGAAGATACAACAAAGGGTAACATGAGGGGAGAAAAACATGAAGCAAACAGCACGTAAGCTATCATTGGGCGCAGTAAGCGCAGTACTAGCCGTATCGCTGGCAGCATGCGGTAGCAACAGCTCAAATTCCGAAAGCGGAAGCACCGGAGGCGGCAAAAAAGTAACGATTGAGCTTGCTCTATCCAAAAGCTCTCAGGACTCCGCATTCGTACAGCAAGACCTGCTCGACGAATTCGAAAAAGAAACGAATATCAAAGTTAATTTACAGCTGCTTCCCGCAGAGCAAACGTCGACCGTTCTCCAGACCAAGCTGGCCGTTAACGAAACGCCGGACATTCTGCAATACAACCTGGCTAGCGCGACGACCGACCTTAATCTTGAGCGCAACTTTGAAATCTTGGATGACCAGCCTTGGGTCAGCCGTCTTCTGAACAAAGACGTCCTGTCCGCATACGGCCATGTTTACAGCTTCCACGTAAGCCAAGATACGGGCATGCAAGGGGTGGTATACAACAAAGATATTTTCAAAGAGCTTGGACTTGAAGTTCCGAAGACGTATGACGAATTCCTTGCGGCTTGCGAAAAAATTAAAGCAGCCGGCTACACGCCAATCTTTATGCCATTCAAAGACAACTGGGCGGCTAACGTCATGCCGGGCGCATCGTTTGGCGAATACGCGGCCAAAAAAGAACCTACCCTCTTCGATGATCTGAACGCAAACAAGAAAAAATGGACGGACATTCAAGCGTTCCAGACAATCCTTGACCAGCAATACGATCTGTATAAAAAAGGCTACACCAATACCGACGTCTTGAGCGACAGCTATGACATGGCTGCGGGTAAATTCCTGAACAAGGAAGTAGCGATGATGTTCATGGGCGACTGGCTGATCGAGTCGGTACAGCAGCAGGATGCTAACATGAACCTTGGCCTTTTCGCTTACCCTACCGACAACAGCGGCGACGCGTACCTTGGCGCAAGCCCGCTTGGCGGCCAGCTGTTTATCCCGAAAAAAGCGAAGCATATCGAAGAAGCCAAAAAATTCCTCGACTTCATTGCAACAAAAGAAGTGGCGCAAAAAATCGTGAACAACCAAAGCTACGTATCCAATTTCAGCGACGTAACAACGCCTGAGCTTCCGGCATACAAGCAAGAAATTTTGGACAACTACATCACGCCTAAGAAGGTTGCCATGACGATGGACGCATACATGCTCGTTGACCGCAGCGAACTGTATAGAAGCCTGCAAGACGAGTTCACGGGCAGCAAAACGTCCCAGCAAGTGCTTCAAACCTGGAATGACAAGTTTGCCGAGCTGATGAAGGACAAAGGCGAAGCAGGCTTCTAAGCTACAACAATAAACCAATGCACGTTTCTGCGGCTGCTGTTCCATACGGCGGCCGCTCCTTCTAAAGAAAGCCACAGCAAAAACTAGAATATAAAATCAACAATTTTGGTGGGATGAGAAAATGATGACACGCTCAAAAAGTATGTACGGCTATTATCTCGTATGGCCTGCGCTGCTGATCTATACGGTCTTCTTCGTAATGCCGGCCATTATCGGCCTGTATTACTCCTTTACCGACTGGCGTCTGGATCGTATCGGCATCAAATTTATCGGCTTCGATAACTTCAACAAGATCTTTACGGACGATACCTTGCTTCTTGCCATGAAAAACACGTTTATTTTTGCGCTAGCAACTGTTGTCGGAAAAAATGTGATTGGCCTTGTACTGGCCATCGCTTTAAATATGCGGCTTAAATCCCGCAATTTCCTTCGCGCCATATTTTACTCTCCATCTATTCTAAGCGTACTCGTAATCTCTATCGTCTTCACCCCCATCCTTCGCACGGAAGGCATGGTGAACAAGTTTTTTGACGCCATCGGCCTTCACTTCCTGAGCCAGGCATGGCTGACCGATCCTCATCTCGTTATTTGGACAGTTGCTCTCGTTGCCATCTGGCAGCAAGCCGGCTTCCAAATGGCTATATATTTGGCTGGCCTGCAATCCATCTCGAAGGAATACTACGAAGCTGCAACGATTGACGGTGCGGGTGCGTGGAGAAGCTTTACGAACATTACCGTTCCGCTTCTGCTGCCGGCCATCAATATCAACTTGATGCTTACGCTGATTGGCGGATTGAAGGTCTTCTCCGAAGTATTCGTATTGACGAGCGGCGGTCCGGGCAATTCCTCGCAGGTTGTGGGTACGATTATTCTCCGGGCGTTTGGCGAAGGCAACTGGGGCCTGGGCACGGCGATCAATACGCTTCTGTTCCTCATCGTCAGCCTGATTGCCATTCCGCTGCTCGTATTCATGCGCCGTAAGGAGGTTACCGAATAATGAATTTCGCTCGAAAAATATCGCTGCGCAACTACCTGGTAGAAATCTTGCTGTTAATCGCTTGCCTAGGCATCATTATTCCGCTGTTGCTTATGATTTTCGGTTCGTTTATGACGAGCGCGGAAGTATCCAAATTTCAAATCCGGTTTCCGGACAAATGGATGTTCTCCAACTATGTGACCGTATTTAAGGAAGGCGGTCTCGCTCGGGCGTTTTTGAACGGAATCGTCATTACCGGTGTATCCGCCATTTTGAATATTATTACGTCTTCCGCAGCCGCCTTTATACTAGCGCGCCGCGACAGCAAGGTTGCAAGCTACCTGTATCTGTTTTTCTTTATGGGGCTGATCGCTCCGATGTCCACGATCACAACGATCCGCGTTGTGCAGTGGCTGGGCTTCTACGGCAGCATCACGAGCGTCATTCTGATCTACGCAGCTTTAAATACGGCATTCAGCATCTTTTTATACAGCGGTTTTATCAAATCGGTGCCAAAGGTCCTCGATGAGGTTGCCTTTCTGGAAGGCGCGAGCCTGATGGGCGTGTTCTTCCGAATCATTACGCCGCTTATCGTACCGGTTAACGCGACGGTTGCAATCATGGTATTTATGTCGGTATGGAACGACATCACGATTCCTCTGTATTTCCTTACGGACAGCTCGACATGGACGATGCCCCTTTCCATCTACAACTTCTACGGCAAATACAGCCGTGACTGGAATCTCATTTTTGCCGATCTCGTAATGACGTCGATTCCTGTCCTCATTCTTTATTTAGCGGGACAAAAATATATCGTCAGCGGTCTTACGGCAGGCGCGGTAAAAGGTTAAAAATTGTCCTTCATTAGAAAGCCTTGAGCAATCAAGGCTTTTTTGTTTCTATCAGACGGTCCGCGCCATGAATGTTGATAGCCGTGCCTATCCGCAGCATCAGCGGCATGCATTTTCTTCCTTAAATCGCGCAAACTAAGCCGTCTTGCAAAACAATCGAAGGAGTGGATAACATGCGTGAAGGTTTGATTCCTGCCGTTCTCGGAACCGTTGTGTCGGCCTCTGGTGCATCCCTACTAAGAAAAAGCAAGTATAAGCTTGTGGGTACCGATGTTCTCGGATTTGGCTTGGCCCATATGGTGCTTGGCGCCATTGACCTGATTGAGCACCGTTAGTTTTGCAGGACAAGCTGGGAGGGAGCCCTTGGCTCCCTCCCTTTCGCTGACTTTTAACTGCACCTAAAAATCTTGACCCGTTGCAACACTGTTTCTCTAGACCCACACGACCTTCATCATATATGATAAGGGTCGTTGTTTTTTTCGCGTGGTTAGGAAATTATTGGAGGTTGTAATAGAGTGAGCGATTCAAACGTATCAAGTACAAAAGTTTCATCGAATGTTTTCGCCATCTGGATCAGCTTATTCAGCAATCTGATTCTGACGGGCATTAAATTAATCGTAGGCCTTATGTTCAAAAGCCAGGTATTAATCGCTGACGGCGTACATAACGCCGGTGACGTCATAGCGTCGATGGCCGCCTTGGGCGCCGCAAAGGTAGCGCAAAAACCCGCGGATGAGGACCATCCGTACGGTCATGGGAAAAGCGAGCTGATCGGCTCTGCGCTGGTCGCCATTATTATGGTGATCGCCGCTTTATTTATCGCTTACCATTCCTTTGAGTCCTTCTTCCACCCTGCCGCCGCGGCAAGCATGGTCGCCTTTGTTGCCGCCGTTGTCTCTCTTTTCTGGAAGCTGTGGTTATACATTTATTGCATACGAATCAGCAAGCAGACGAGCAGTAAAAGTCTTGAAGCTACCGCTTTCGATCATCTGGCCGATGTTTATGCGTCGCTTGCCGCCGTTCTCGGGATCGGAGCGGCTATTATCGGGGAGAGAAACGATATCTCGTTCCTTAGCTACGGCGATGCGGCCGCCGGGATTGTTGTTGCTTATTTCGTATTGAAGCTTGCTTATCATATGGGAAAAGAAGCCGTGGATGTACTAATGGAGAAAACCGTTTCTCCGGAGATGCTTCAAGATTACGAACGTCTTGTCTCCTCCATCCCGGAAGTAAAACGCATTGACAGAATCCGGGCCAGAGAATTCGGCCAATATGTCATGATTGATGTCCGCGTTGGCATTCCCGGAGAGCTTACCATTCAAGAAGGCCATGACGTCTCCCGAAAAATAAAACAAATCATTCTCGAGCATCACAAGGACGTGGAGGAAGTCCTCATCCATCTGAATCCGTGGTATAAGGATGATTCGGAGTAACCCTCGCCTAAAGACCTGCAAAGGTCTTTTTTTGATTCCAAAAAATACAATTTAACAATCGGGAATCTGTCTATTTGCGAGGTGATCGTTCTGCCTAACCAACCATTCGTCAGCTTTGTTGTTCTTGCTTATAACCATCTCGAGATAACCAAACGTTGCATCGACAGCCTTCTCCTGCATACTCCGTTAGAAGGCAACGAATTGATTCTTGTCAATAATGGCTCCTCTGACGGCACACAGGCATATTTTGATTCGATCCCGGGAGCCAGCCCCGTCCATCTGCCGCAAAACGTCGGTCCGGTCAACGGATTTAATGTCGGAATGAATGCTGCGCAGGGAAAGTATATCGCATTAATCAGCAACGATATGATTCTAACCTCCGGGTGGCTTCCGAATCTGATCGCTTGCATTGAATCGGATCCGGGGATCGGATTCGTCTCTCCGGGAGCCAACTATGTAAGCAACTTTCAGCAGATCAGCCTCCCCTTTCAGACGCTTGAGGAAATGCAGGTTGAAGCGAAGGCGTATAACGTATCCGACCCGAACAAATGGGAGGAGCGGGTACGGCTGATGCCCGTCATCCTCTTCTCCCTGACCGATCGGCTCCGCGAAATCGGGGGCTACGACCCCCGCTTCTACTTCGGCGAGTTCGGAGACGATGATATCAGCTACCGGTATCGCAGAGCCGGCTATAAGCTTGTCTATGCGGGAGATACGTTTATTTATCACCACGGCTCGGTCACAACCGGCATCGATCAGCAGCAGAACAATTCCCTCCAGGTCAGCAGGCAAATTTTCTACAATAAATACGGAATAGATTCCTGGGCGGAAGGGCTGCCGAATATGCAGCTCGTAGACGCCGTAAGAAGGCAGTGGTCGCCCCGGGAATCGGTCTCCATCCTCGCCATTAACTGCTGCATTGGCGCTACGCCTCTCGCCGTCAAAACGTTCATGAAGCAGCAAGGCGCCCGCAATGTCCGGCTTACCAGCCTATCGAATCAAGAGAAGTATTTGGTTGACCTGCGGACAATCTCCGACCGTACATTCTATTTCGATACATCGGAAGATTTCCGGCAGCTGCTTGGCGGCGAACAATTCGACTATATTTTATTTGAGCATGGCTATTCCGAATTTATCCGATCCTTCGATGAATTGAACCGCTATTTGCTGCCTACGGGCCACCTCTTCGCGTAGCTTAAACGCATCAGCAACCGAACGATATTCGCCAGAAGGAGGTTGCCCCGTGAAAGCTGTAATCCTGGCCGGCGGACTCGGAAGCCGCTTATCCGAAGAAACGATATCCAGGCCTAAACCGATGGTCGAGATCGGCGGCAAGCCGATTTTATGGCATATCATGAAGATTTATTCGCACTACGGAATTCACGACTTTATCATTGCGGCCGGCTACAAATCCTACGTGATAAAGGAATATTTCATGCATTATTACCTGCATCAGTCCGATGTCCACTTTGATCTGTCCGACAACCGGATGACGCTGATGAATTCGAAAGCCGAGCCTTGGAAAATAACGGTTGTGGATACGGGCGAGCATGTGATGACAGGCGGGCGGCTGAAGCGGCTGGCTCCTTATATCGGCGACGAGACCTTCTGTTTCACATACGGCGATGGCGTTGGCGATATCCATATTGGAGAACTGCTTGCTCTTCACCGCAGCGATGGCAAGCTGGCCACCGTAACCGCAGTGAATCCCGGAATGCGATACGGCATTCTCGAGATTGAGGATCGGAAGGCTCTCTCCTTCAAGGAAAAACCCCATAACGATAAGCACTGGATTAATGGCGGTTTTTTCGTTCTGGAATCGAAGGTCATTGAATTGATTCGCAGCGATGAGACCGTCTGGGAGCATGGCCCACTGGAGTCGCTCGCTTCTTTTGGAGAGTTATCGGTCTACCAGCATCAGGGCTTCTGGCATTCGATGGATACGCTAAGAGACAAGAACGAGCTGAATGAGTTATGGAATAAAGGAAATGCGCCTTGGAAGGTGTGGAAATAATGGACACGTTCTGGCATGGAAAAAAAGTGCTCGTCACCGGCCATACCGGTTTTAAAGGGAGCTGGCTGTGCGCGGTATTGAAGGACCGGGGAGCCGAAGTCGTCGGCTATTCGCTCCCCGCTTCCGCGGCGCCTAATATGGCGGAATGTTTAACGCTTGATATCACTTCAGTAACAGGTGACATCACCGATCTGACCGTTTTGTCGGAGACGTTATCCATCCATCGGCCTGATATCGTCTTTCACCTTGCTGCCCAAGCGCTTGTCCGGGACAGCTACCGCGACCCGCTTGGGACCTTTTTGACCAATGCGTACGGCACTGCCGTCCTTCTGGAAGCCGTAAAGAAATCTCCCGCTTCCACCGCAAAGGTCGTCATTAACGTTACAACCGACAAGGTTTACGAGAACAAAGAATCGGCAGAAGGCTATTCGGAAAACGATCCGTTAGGCGGGTACGATCCCTATAGCGCAAGCAAAGCCTGCTCGGAGCTCATTACCGGCAGTTACCGGGATGCGTTTCTCGCTCCGCTTGGCAAACGGATCGCAACCGCCCGGGCGGGCAATGTGATCGGCGGAGGCGATTGGGCATCCGACCGTATTGTACCGGACCTGATTCGGAGCATGACTTCAGGTGAACAGCCGGTTCTTCGGAGCCCTGATGCCGTACGCCCCTGGCAGCATGTGCTGGAGCCCATTAACGGCTATATCCTTCTTGCGGAAAAGCTCTGGCAGGATGAGCAATATGGCGGGGCATGGAATTTCGGACAGACCATAGACCAAGGAATAACGGTTGGCGAACTAGCCGCGCGTCTTATCCGTCGATGGGGAAATTTGCCGGAGCTCGCGTATGATACCGGCAAGCAGCCCCATGAAACCAACACCCTTCTGCTCAATTCCGATAAAGCTTACCGAAGGCTTGGCTGGGGCTCCAGGCTAACCGTTGAGCAGACTATCGGCTGGACGGTAGACTGGTACCGCGCCTTTTATGACGGAGAAGAGATGCAAGCCGTTACTTTTGCGCAAATCAGCCAATACGAGCAATTGGAGGTGAACCGTCCTGGCTAATGCCATATGCCGCTCCTGCCGCCATCCGCTGCAGCATGTGTTTGTTGATCTCCGCACCTCCCCCCTATCCAATAACTTTCTGCGGCCGGAGCAGTTAAACCAAGGAACCGCCTATTATCCGCTGCGCGTTTTTGTATGCGGGCACTGTCTGCTCGTCCAATTGGAACAGTTCGAATCGCCTCGGGAGATCTTTGAGGAATACGCCTATTTCAGCTCGTATTCTTCCAGCTGGCTTGCTCATGCCAAGCAATATGTAGACGCTATTATCCCCCGCCTGTCTTTAGACCACTCATCCTCCGTTATCGAGATTGCGAGCAATGACGGCTATTTATTGCAGTATTTCACACCGTACAACATTCCGGTTCTAGGTATTGAACCAGCTAAAAATGTCGCAAAGCAAGCGGAAGCAAAAGGCATCCCTACGGTATCGGAGTTTTTCACATTGGCTTTCGCCAGACAGCTTGCCCGGGAACGGGGGACCGCTGACCTCATCATCGGCAACAATGTACTTGCCCATGTTCCGGAGCTGCAGGACTTTGTTGCCGGCCTCAAGGAGCTGTTGTCCCCTACCGGTACCCTTACCTTGGAGTTTCCTCATCTACTGCGGTTAATGGAAAACAATCAATTCGATACGATTTACCATGAGCACTTTTCTTATCTATCTCTTCTCAGCGTTTCGCATTTGTTCGAGCGTGCCGGATTAACGATCTATGACGTTGAGGAGTGGCCGACGCACGGCGGTTCTCTGCGCGTATTTGCCCGGCATACCGAGCATGCGAAGCTGACGGTTACCCCTCGCGTGGAAAAGGTACGGTTTGAAGAAATCGCATACGGCCTGAAAAATGTGAAGACGTATTTCCGTTTTCCCGCGCAAGTAAAAGCGGTTAAGGAGGAAATATACCGCTTCCTGTTCCAGGCTTCCCGAGAGAACAAAAGGGTTGCGGCTTACGGAGCTCCCGCCAAAGGCAATACGCTCTTCAATTACCTCGGCGTCGGCACCGATTATATCGATTACGCCGTGGACAAAAATCCGTACAAACAAGGCTTATACATGCCCGGCAGCCGGATCCCGATCTACTCTCCCGGGCGAATCATGGAAACAAAGCCGGATTACCTTGTCATTCTGCCCTGGAATCTGAAAGACGAGATTGAGAAGGAACTCCAATATACGCGACAATGGGGAGCCAAGCTGGTCGTCTGTATTCCCAAGCTCGAAATTTATTGAGAAAGGATGATGCTATATGCTTTTTCATAAAACATCGCTAGAGGGCGTATATTTGATCGAGCCGGAGCCGATCACCGATAACCGCGGATTTTTTGCCCGAGCCTTTTGCCGCGATCAGTTCAAGGAACGGGGGCTTGAAGAGAACTTCAGGCAGTGGAGTATTTCGAGCAATATCCATAAGGGGACAATACGCGGCATGCATTTTCAGAACCTGCCGTTTGCCGAGAACAAAATGATTCAATGCATACAAGGCAGCGTATACGATGTCGTGGTAGATATCCGGAAGGACTCAAAGACCTACAAGCAATGGGAAGCCTTCCGGCTTACCGGCGAAAATCATCACATGCTCTACATCCCCCCTGGATACGCCCATGGCTTCCAAACGCTGGAGCCCCACTCCACTCTGTACTACCATATGTCCGGCATTTACGATCCTTCCGCGCAGAATGGAGCGCGATACGACGACCCTGCCTTTCAAATTAAATGGGTATACGACAATCCCGTCATAAGCGAGCGGGATGGCCACCTCGCGCCTTGGAGCGATGACTATGCACTTGATCTCTGATTCGGCAGCGATCTCCCCTTTATGCGATCTTGAAACCTCCGTCCGCGGCAGCAAGCTTGTAATAGGCGACCATTGCATGATAGATGCTTTCGTGAAAATCAAATTTGCCGGAGGCTCCGGCGATGTACGGCTGGGCCAGCATGTTTACATCAATTCCGGTACCGTTATCTACTCCGGAAACGGAGTCAGGATGGACGATAACGTGCTTGTTGCCGCCAACTGTACCTTTGCCCCCGTGAATCATGCCTACCCGGACCGGAATAAGCTAATTCGGGAGCAGGGCTTCCTGCCGAGCAAAGGCGGAATCATCATTGAGGAGGATGTGTGGATTGGCGCAAACTGTGTAATACTGGACGGCACTCATATCGGAAAAGGGGCGGTAGTGGGGGCAAATTCGCTTGTTCGCGGCAAGCTGGAGGCTTACGGCGTTTATGCGGGGAACCCGCTTCAGCTTAAGGGGTCTCGGTCATGACAAGCGACAACCTGGCAACCGTTATTGGAGCAGGCGGGTTTATTGGTTCACGCCTAACGACTAGGCTGCGAACGATTGGGTTTGACGTTTTTTGCCCGGAAAAAGGGTCTTCGTCCGTATTCGGCCGGCCTTTGGGACATGTTTTTTATTGCGCCGGCATTACATCGGATTTCCGTTCCCGCCCCTATGATGTGGTGGAAGCCCATACAGGATTTATCAGCCGTCTTCTGCATGCGGCGGATTTCCGTTCTCTGCTCTATCTGTCTACGACCAGACTGTATCATCGGGCGGAATCCACGCGTGAGGAGGCCGATCTAAGCGTTAATTCCAATCAGCGCGAAGATATTTATGCGTTATCCAAGCTGCTCGGCGAATCCGTCTGCCTATGCTCGGGCCGGTCAAATGTCCGTGTCGCAAGGCTGTCCAACGTGGTAGGCGACGATTTCCGCTCCGGCAATTTTATTTACTCGGTTATGAAGGATATCCTGGATCATGGCTCGGTTACGCTGTTGTCAACGATGGATTCGGAAAAGGATTATATTCGGGTCGAGGATGCGGTTGAGGCTCTAATTCAAATTGCCTTGAGGGGCAAGCAATTTATTTATAATGTAGCAAGCGGAGTTAATCTGACGAACCAACAGCTGTTCGATGCCTGGACCGAGGTGCGTTCCTTCGAGCTGAAGCTCTCTCCTTCCGCTGTCCGGCTTGCCTTTAAGCCCATCGAGATTGCGCGGATGAGGGATGAGTTCGATTTTCGTCCGGTACCTTGCCTGACGGCCACTCAACAGCTCTTAACCGGCAGATCTGCAAAAACTTAGCAACTTTTCGTATGACTCTTCTCTTTTTGGTGCAACAATACCAATATTGGACTCGTTATTATAGATGCTATAGCAAATCTCAAAACAAGAGGAGAGTCGATGATGAAACTTAAAGCAGTTCTATTGCTAGCCATGTCCATGCTGCTTGTATTTACTCTGGGGCAAACCGTATTCGCCTTCAGTGATACAAGCAAAGATCCGAATAAATCAAAGATTGAGTCCCTGGAAAAGCAAGGCGTTATTAAAGGCGAAAAAGGCAATAAATTCAACTCCAACGGCAAGCTGTCCTACGCTGCCGGCATTTCGATGATCGTCAAGGCTTTTGACCTCAATATCGACAACATTCGTTTCATTAAGAAGCCTGAGGTTGCCGATTATTATCCGAATCTGAAGAACGGCTCATGGTATGCGGATGCGTTTATCATTGCCCAATACAATGGCCTGGAAGTACCTAAGAACGTAAAAGCTAACGACGAAATGACACGCGAGCAGTTCGCCCATCACCTCTTCAAGGCGATTACGAAAAAAGGCGATTTCGCCTTTATCGAACTGTACATGACGATTAACGATGAAAAGGATGTTAACAAGGATTATATGAACAGCATCCAAAAGCTGCTCATTTCCAAAATCGCAACGCTGGATAAGAAAAACAATTTCTATCCAAAACAAAAAATTACGCGCGGCGTGGCGGCAGGCTGGTTGTACGACGGTCTTGAATTCGTAAAGAAGACGCCAACGATCCCGGCAGAACCGGCTCCGCAGCCGATTCAAGACCTTAAACTGACTGTAACCTCGGTGAACAAGGACATTAACAAAGTAACCGTGTCCGGTCAAGCGCCTCATCCTGGTTACGGACTCCGCGTTACATCGATATCCTTCGTTGATGGTCAAGCGATTATCAAGGTAGAAACGGTTCAACCTGATCCGAACAAAATGTACCCGCAAGTGATCACGGAAGTTAGCGCAACCACTTATGTAGACGCGGCTTACAAGCCTGTACTGGCTTCGGCTAAGGCAGATACTGCCGTAAGCAGCGTAGCTTCGGCTAGCTAATATTGCGCAAATGAAAAGCCTCCCTATCCATTACGAACATGGACCGGGAGGCTTTTTTGCGTATTAATCTTGTTCCGGATGCTCGGGCAGGCTCCAATCAATCTCCGTATAGCCAAAACTCCGCAAATGCTCGTTCACTCTCGAGAACGGACGGCTGCCAAAAAAGCCTTTCCGCGCCGCCAACGGGCTTGGATGCGCCGACGCGATAACCCGATGCTTACTCGTATCTATGAAGGCCGCTTTATCCTGGGCATACTTGCCCCATAAAATAAAGACAACCGGCTCTTCCCGTTCATTCAGCTTGCGGATAATCCGGTCGGTGAACCGTTCCCAGCCCAGCTTCTGATGCGAATTGGGCTGCCCTTCTTCAACGGTCAGAACCGTGTTGAGAAGCAATACCCCTTGCTTGGCCCACGAGGCAAGAGAGCCATGCTGCGGAATCGGACAGCCGATATCCTGCTGCAGCTCTTTATAGATATTTCTCAAAGAAGGCGGTATAGCAACCCCCTCTTGTACCGAAAAGCTAAGCCCATGCGCCTGACCTTGGCCATGATAAGGATCCTGTCCGATAATGACAACCCTCGTCTGCTCATAAGGAGTAAGCGAAAGCGCATTAAAAATATGCTCGGCTTTGGGATACACGGTCTTCGTTTCATAAAGCTCCCCAAGCTTCGCTTCCATCTGCTTGAAGTACGGCTCGTCCATCTCACCCTGAAGAAGTTCCGCCCAATCGTTGTTCAGCTGAAAATCCATCTGTCGTCTCCCTTATTTCCGTCCGAAATCCGCGCGGATTTCTCCCCATTCTTCCGTATTCCATTTTAGAACTTTATTGCTGTACGTATTATTGCGCAGCCAGTCTAGCGCCCAATCAGCCAGTTCCCAAATCTGCTTGGTCGATGCGTTTCTCACGAGACTCGAAGCTATCTTCTTGTTCCGCAGCCAGCTTAGCGCCGTTCGCGAGTCGCTGTAGATCGTTTGGCTGCTTCCTTTTTTCTTGAGAAAATCCAGTGCGTGAACGACCGCAATAAACTCTCCGAGATTATTGGTGCCGTTCGGAATAGGGCCTACGTAGAATAAAATATCGCCCGTTTGCGTATCCACGCCTTTATATTCTACCGGCCCCGGATTGCCCCGCGTGCCAACGTCAACGGAGATGCTGTCATAATCAATCTCCTGCTCCCCTTCTGACGCTGCAGACGGTTTAGAGGCGTAAAGGCCAGGCTTCTTCTTTGCCGGCGAAGCCGCAGGCGCTGCGGTCCCTTTCCCCTGGCCCCAATGATTCTTCCAGCCTTCCTTGTACGCGGCTTCCGCCTTATCCTTCGATTCAAAGGATTTATATTTCGCTTCCGGATATCCGTTCACCTGCGCCTGGCATTCCGGCCAACTCTTGTACACGCCGGGCTGCTTGCCGACCCAGACAACGTAATGTTTGCTTCCCGCCATCCATGAACCACCTTTGCTTTCAACATTGTCTCCCTATTGTAATGGATTCGGGGATAATCATCCATACTCTAACCAAAGTAAAAACCCCTTTCAAAGACTATTGAGTCAATGGAAGGGGTTTATCTTATAATTCCTATGTAGTTCTGAAAATGGTGCCGAGGACGGGAATCGAACCCGTACGGTGGTCACCCACCGCAGGATTTTAAGTCCTGTGCGTCTGCCAGTTCCGCCACCCCGGCATTTTGTCTTGATGCTTCAAATGGTGGGCCCTGAGGGACTCGAACCCACGACCAATCGGTTATGAGCCGACCGCTCTAACCAACTGAGCTAAGGGCCCTCGATAAACGTCAGAATCACGTTTCAGTCGAGTGGTTGGTTGCGGGGGCAGGATTTGAACCTGCGGCCTTCGGGTTATGAGCCCGACGAGCTACCGAGCTGCTCCACCCCGCGATATCCATTTGTTAAAGTCATCAAATTGAAATGGCGACATGGATTAATATACTATACTCTTATATGCAGAGTCAAGCATTTATTTCTCATCGAGGAAAAAAAATGAACATTTTTTATTTGAGCATATCGCTGTGCCCTCTACAACATATGCTTAAACAAGAAAACGTACGCCGTAACGCCCTTTTCTCGACCGGAAAACCTCGATCTCCTGCGGGCATTCGTAGCCGTAGACCCACCAGTCATTTTCCATTCTTCTTACAAGACAGCCAGCCTGAAATTTGGTTTCGTATAGCCGCACCCAATATATCCATTTCATAACGGATCCCTCCTCGAGATATATAATGCCCAAATTCGGTGAAATCAAGCAAATCGGGTATAATCGAAATAGCAAGCGGCAGCGCCGTCTTCAGGAGGAGCAGCATAGGTTTCGCGAGTAAGAAATATGCAAAGGATAATGATAACCTATACTTTCTTACATTCGAATAAAGGAGCTGATGAGTATGCTTTACGGTATTGCGGTTTTCCCTTCACAAGCTGTACAGGACTTCGCCAACAGCTGGCGTATTCGACACGATCCGCATTATTCGATCATTCCGCCGCATATGACGGTCCGGGACAAGGAAGAGCTCTCCGATGCGCAATTACCGGCTATTACCGAGCATATGGAAGCCGTTGCTTCACAAACAAAGCCGTTTCAAGTCCATTTCAATCGCGTTTCTTCCTTTTATCCCGCAAGTCATGTGCTGTATTTGGCGCTGGAGGATCCAACGCCCATGATCCGGCTCCATGAAGCCGTCTGCAGCGGGCCGCTACATGTTCCATCACCAAACTTCGTCTATACCCCGCACGTGACGATCGGGCAAAATATGCCGCCGGATGAGCTCCACGATCTTTACGGCAATCTCCGGATGTCTGCCGTCGATTTGACCACGCCGATTGA
This sequence comes from Paenibacillus sp. ATY16, assembly GCF_003399985.2. Taxonomy (NCBI): domain Bacteria; kingdom Bacillati; phylum Bacillota; class Bacilli; order Caryophanales; family Paenibacillaceae; genus Paenibacillus; species Paenibacillus sp. ATY16. The sequence goes on from NZ_NMOK02000023.1 coordinate 330,124, forward strand.
CCAACTGCATCTACTGCGCAAAACCGCAAGCGGCGTATGGCATATCGATAAAAGCTTTGATCTGCAAGGATAGCGTTATTGCGATAACTTCGCATGCTACAGAATCATTCGAAATGCTCCATTGCCTTAAACGAAAAAGAGCGGCTGTGCCAGATTTAATCTGCACAGCCGCTCTTTATATTGCGCGTATTAACCTGCCGGTTCGGCTTCTACGGCCGTGTCGTCCAGCGGTCTTACGATTGGACCGCCGCCACCGACGCCTTCGCCGGTACCGCCGTTCGGATTCGTTTTTAGCTTCTCGAGGATGGCATTTCCTTTTGTCTCCCATTCCTGGAGCGCTTCCTTGGCCGATATATCCCCTTTGATGACCTTCTGGAACAATTCATATCCCGGGGATTGCGCTTCCCAGATGCCCGGCTTCTCGCGCTGCAGCTTCTCCGTATCGGTAGATTGCGGAGGAATCGGCTTCAGCGTCGTAAACGCGTCGATATTGTAATTCATTCCGTCTTTTGGTTTCAGGAATTCCTTGCGCGCAACCAGCTCATACGAGCTGCGCGATTTCAGCTCTGCCCAATCCTTGCTGTTTGTAAACTGCACGAAATCCCAAGCGTCGTCAGGGTTTTGCGCTTTTGCGTTGATCCCCATCAGCTGGCTGAAGTAGATATTGCCACCGATGCCCGGTTTGGACGTTTGCGTCGGCATCGTAACGACATCCCAGTCGAACGGCGTGAAGTTCTTAATCTTCGAAGCATTGTTCATCGCGTTGCTGATCTCGTTAACGTAGCCGTATTCCGCGATAGTCATTGCGACTTTTCCGTTCAGGAACATATCGCTGCCAAGCGGATTGTAAGCGCCTGGATTGTCTGTCGAAATTTTAGTCTGCCAAGCGCTCATATCTTCTTGGCTAGGAGAAATTTTTTGCTTGTAGAGATTAGCTACCGCATTCCAAGCGGATTCCCATTGCTCGTTGTTTACAAGCATTTTCTCGCCTTTGTCATCCCACATCTTCAGCTGCAATGGAGCCGCATAGGTCTGAACATCGCTGAAGCCGTCTCCTGCCCAACGGTTAATGGAGAGGCCAAACTTGCGGTCCGCTCCTTCGCCTTTAGCTACGCGAGATGCCAAGTTGATGACTTCATCCCATGTCATGTTGTCCGTCGGAAGATCAACACCTGCGTCAGTGAACAATTTCTTGTTATAGTACAAGGCCGAAGAGCTGAATGTAGGCGTCAAAGCATAAATATTGCCGCTGTCGTCTGCCGATTTGATGCCGTCGATAACGGTTGGCACATAGTCGGTCAGGTCAAATTTGCTCTTCTGGATAAGCGGATCCAGCTGCTGAAGCAGATTGTCTTGGATGAGGCGGCGCAGCATGCTGTAATCCAGAATAACAACGTCAACCGGATTGTCGCCGGTCAACATTTCTTTCATTTTCGCGAACGGATCCGGCTGTTTTACGACGCCGTTTGGATCGGGCGTATCATATCGTTGGTCGTTGTAATCGATCGCGCTTACGATTTCGAAATCGATGTTCTTGTGCATCATTTCATACGTATCGGTATATTGCTGGCGGACATAAGACTCGTTATCCGTTCCTCCGTACAATACGCCCAGGCGAAGCACATGCTTCTCCGCCGTGCTCTCGGAGCCTTTGCTGCAGGCTGCAAGCAGCGACGTTGACATAATTAGCGATAAGGACAGAAATGTTACTTTAGACGCCCAATTCCTCTTCATTTGGTTCCTAACCCCCCAGTGATTTCGGCGGTGTAATGATAATCCGCTCGCCGTCAAATTCCATCGATGCCTTGTCTTTAATGTTTAGTGCGCTCAAATATTCTTTCGGTACCTGCAGTCGGCCGACGCGATCCACGACAACATAAGCCTCATGAACGGCTTGAAGCCCCTTCTCCTCCTGCTCTTCCTCACCTCCACCGGGAATCATATTCGGATTGCGTTTCAGAAATTCCGTGCTCGTTAATCCGTCGCGGATGGCGACGACACGGTCCACCTTGCCGGCAAGCGTAAGATCGTGAGTAACGATAACGATCGTTACCCCAAGCTCTTTGTTGAGCTTACGGAATATCCCCATTATGAGATCCGATGTTGCCGTATCTACGGAACCGGTAGGTTCATCGGCAAGCAAAAGCTTGGGACGGTTGCACAGCGAAATGGCGATAGCCACACGCTGCTGTTCACCGCCGGAGAGCTGATGCAGCTTGTTGTGCATCCTCTCTTTAAGACCAACCCATTCAAGCAGCTGCTTCGCGTAAGCCCGGTCGACCTTGCCGGATAGCATCATCGGCATCTCGACGTTTTCAAGAGCCGTCAGATACGGCAGCAGGTTGCGGGCATTATTTTGCCAGATAAACCCGACGGTTTCGCGCTTGTATTTCACAAGATCGTCTTCGGAAATTTTGAGCAAATCCCATGGTCCGACATGGACGGAGCCGGCGGAAGGACGGTCGAGACCGCCCAATATATTCAGCAGGGTCGATTTACCGCTGCCGCTGTTGCCGATGATAGCCATAAGCTCTCCGTCTTCGACCTTCAGGTTCAGACCTTGCAGAGCGACGACCTCCAGATCGTCGCTTTTGTAAATTTTGACGAGACCTTCGCATGTAATCATGTTGTTTACCGCTCCTCTCCCATTTTGACCGCTTGATGAACGCGCAGTCTGCGGATATGCAAGAAGAGCAGCACCGCTCCCGTCACCATCATAAATCCAACAACCGCGTAAAGCTGGTTCGTGTCTTTCGAGTCGAAGACGACCCGGAAAGGCGGAACCGTATCCGCCACATTCTCCGCGGTCTGCAGGAACGGCAGGAAGATAAGACTCGTTACCTTGCCAATCAATATGCCTAATCCGATTGAGAGCCCCGCCGTAAACAGCTGCTCAAGCAAAAGCATGCCGGTCAGCTGTCTTCTGGAAAGACCCATGGCCCGCAATACGCCAAATTGCACAACCCGGCCGGATAGATTAAAGAACCAGTACAGCACGTATCCGGTTAAGGTAACGATGACGGATACGAGGAAGCCTAAACTAAGAATTCCGAATACGCCGCCTCTTGTCGGAAGCTTCGATTGGGTAATCAGCTCCGAGCGCACATCCTTGATATTGGCGATATCGATGCCTGCCTTCTGCAGCTCCTCAACGATTGGCGCCACCTTCGCATCCGGCTTCATCTTGAGCCATACCTCATAAGGCATCATCGGAAGCTGGTCGTAAATATAATCCAGATTCGTAATTACAAACGGCGATTGATCCGGATATTGCGTCGGCCAGTAAGGAAGAATGCCTACCACAACGAAATCCAGCATGCCTTCCGAGAATCCGACCGAGATCAGATCTCCCGGCTTCAGCTGGTATTTATCCGCTACATTAGATGGAATAAGCGCCGCTTGCTCATACATGCCTAAGTAATTCAAATAGTTGTAAGGATGGATCGGGAACAAATCGCTTCGGAACCAGGCAACCTTCGCGAAGTCCACATTATCGATTCCCATGATACTGCCCTGCCCGATTGAGCGGCCGGAAACAACCACGTTGCCTTTGGTCTGGAGAACGCGGGCAGCTGCCTCTACGCCTTCCAGCTTGCGGAAGATTTCAAACGGCGGTTCATTGTACAGAATCCGGGTTGGTACCGGCTGCTGGCCGCCGCCGCCACCTCCGCCGGATCCGCCGCCATTGCCGCCGTTTCCACCGCCGCCGCTGCCGCCATTGCCGTTATTCCCGCCGTTTGGACGCACCACCTCGACGGTGCCTTCCCATACCGTCTGGACGGTAACATCCGTACCGTATTTGTACAGCGTTCGTTCGGTAGAGTTAAGATCGATGGTCCGTGCCGCGGAAGCGTTGTACACGCCAAGACCCAGCGTCAGAATCAGCAAAATCATAAGCGGATAATAACCTTTGGATGAGCGTGACAGCTGTGTCAGCGTCAGATAAAGCGGTACCGGAAGGAACTTGCGTCCCAGCCAGTTGAACAGCTTCAGCAGCCACGGGAACAACCGCAGGCAGACGAGGCCAAGCGCAAAGATCGATAATGCCGGCACAAAGAACAAGAACGGTTGAACGTTTAATTGATCGGTTGTCATGCCGGTCTGGAAGGACAACATCTGCCGTTCATTAAACATGTACCAGCCGTAGCCTGCCACTCCCAGCAGTACGACATCAAGGAACCAGCGCTGCCACAATGGACCGCGGTCCGAGCGGGCCAGCTCTCTCTTATAGCTGACAATGGAGGAGCGTGCGTAGATAACCGCCGGAATAACGGTGGACAGCACCGCCAGCATGACAGCTGCCGCCCCGGCAATCATCGCTTCGGTCGAGAAGCCTACCGGAATCGACTTCCGGTTAACGAAAGAGAGGAAGCCGTCCGCGGAGCCTATGCTTTTCGCCATAAACCAGCCTATGAAAGGTCCCGCTATTATGGCCAAGCTGCCTAGCAGCAGACCCTCGAGCAAATAGATCCATATAATCTGCCTGGTTCCCGCTCCCCTGCTTCGCAGAACGGCTATATCGCTTCGCTGCTTGTCGAGCGACTGGCGGGCATTCATCGCTATAAAGTAGAACACCATCGCCAGCATCGGAGCTGCAAGCGTGAAGAGAAGCGTCTGGAGCTGCAAGCTTTGCTTCTTGAACTCCGTCAGCGTGGAAGCGAAGGAAATTTCCACTTTCGCGCCTTTGAGCTTCTGGTACAAATCGATGTTGAGACGATCCAGCGTCCGTCCAAGAGGCGACAGCTCGCTCGTCTTGATCTGCGACAGATCAAACGCGTAATACCAGCTTGCGTTGTTAACCGGGATGCCCGCTTTCTGGATAAGCGATCCCATAAACTCGTCTTCGCTGATCTGCAGCGTATTCATCATGCCTTCCAGACCTTGGTACCAGTATGGATCGGTCTGGTTAAGCGGCTTTACAACGCCAACAATCTTGACGCGAAGGGTCATATCCAGGCCGCCGTATACGGGATATTCGAGAATATCGCCGACATGGAGATCGTTGCGGTACATCCCTTCCTCCAGCATGACCGCTTCGAGGACGTCATCTTCGCCTTCGGTATTTTTAAACCACCGGCCTTGCGTGATTTCGGTTTTGGCTTCGAGATCCGCCATCGTCATAATCGTCATTTGACGAATACGGCTTGCATCAACCTTCGTTGGATCCTCCGGCACAACCTCGGCGCCACGGATCGAATAGCTGGACAGCTTCGTCTGGTAAGGGAATCCGATAAGGCCCGGAACGTCCTCTTTTATGAAGCGTTCCATTTCCTTTAATGCAGCAGGATCCGTCTTCTCGCCGCCCGGCACCTGATAGCGCATCAGCAGCGAACCTGCAGGGAGGCCGTCGCTTTTCTCCTGCAGCGACTGGGCCACGACGCGCTTTAACGCGCCGTCCGCGTACATCGGAATACTCGTTGCGAATGCAACGGCCATAATAAGACCGGCTAAAGTGCTTAACGTCAGCCAGCGGGTATTCCACATTTTGCGGAACAGAAATCGGAATAATGGAATCCCCATGCTATTTACCTACAACTTTCTGGCCTGGCGTAAGTCCTTTAATAATTTCGATCTGCGTTGCCGTTTGCTGGCCAACCTCGACGTCCACCTCCCGCTTCCCTTCCGCGTCTACGACCTGGACATAAGTTCTGGAGCCGATCGTGCGAAGGGTGGATGGCGGAATAACGACGACGTTTTCCTTCCTTTTCGTAATAACGTTAATGGATAATGGCGTACCTCGGCCAATCGTTTTAGGCAAATCCTTCACGGAAATAATCATAAAATCTTCCGGACGTTCTCTCTCCGGCTGCTGGCCGCCTCCGCCTCCGTTGCCTCCGCCGTTGTTCGAATCGGAGGAGGTAACCGGAAGCGCCTTCACCGTCCCCTTGAATTGTCCGGCATTGTTGATATCCACAACGACCGGCATGCCTACCGCAATTTTGGCTTGTTCGTCCTTCGTCAGCTTGGCGGCGGGGACAAGCAGACTTGTATCCGCAATAACGGCAATCGGGTCATACGCTTTTATCAAATCGCCTTTCTGTACATTGAGCGTAACAACCGTTCCGCTAAACGGCGCGGTCAAGACCGCTCGGCTAATCTGCTCCTCCAGGTCCGCGAGTGCTTGCTTCTTCTCCTCGAATGCAATGGACTTTTCCTCGAATTCAATCGGATCCATCTCGTCCTTGCCTTGAAGCGCTTCTTTCATCGCCGTCTCTTCTCTCCGGAAGGCCAGCTTCTGATTGCGAAGATCCTTCTGCATCAGCTCGACGTCCAGCACGCCAATCGTCTGGCCCGCTTTTACCTGATCGCCGGCTTTAATGTTCAGTTCCTTCAGACGCATACCGTCAAGCGTAAAATAAAGCGTCTCTTCCTGCTGTGAGATCATCTTCCCGATAACCTGCACCTTCGTCTCCAAAGTAGCCGTGGTCACTTCGTATTCCGGCTTCTTCGAGATTTGAGGCGGTGCGATGGACGGCAACACCTCCTCTTCCGGTTCATCGGGCAGCAGGGAGCAGCCGCTGGTCATCAAGACCGAAGCCGCAATCATCACAGCCGCAGAACGCTTATATAAATTTCCCGTCCACCATTTCATAGACATGATCGGCAACCTCCAAAATTGTAGGATCGTGTGTTGTCATGCAAATCGTAACTTGTTCCGTGCGAATAATATTTTGAAAGACCGCCATAATCTGTGCGGACATGTTCGAATCGAGCTCGGCGGTTGGTTCATCCGCCAACAAGAGAATGGGCTTATGCGCAATGGCTTTCGCGATCGCCACGCGCTGCTGCTCGCCCCCGGACAGCTCGAACGGACGGTGATGCATCCTTTTCTCGAGGCCTACCAGCTCGAGACAATAGGCAACCCGCTCCTTCCACTCGGACCGGGGAGTCCCGGCCATCCGGAGCGAGAGCTCCACGTTCTCCCAAGCCGATAGCAAAGGCATTAAAGCAAACGCCTGAAAAATAAATCCCATTTCCTTGCGACGGATCAACGTACGCTCGGTGTCGTTTAATTTATGAAACGGCTTGCCGTTAAACCAGATCTCGCCTTTGCTAGGCGTATCCAGTCCTCCGAGGCAATTCAGCAGCGTCGTTTTTCCTGAGCCCGAACGGCCCCGGAGCATAACAAGCTGACCCGGTTTCAGTTCCATATGAAGTCCCTTCAGAACGCGCAGCGGCGCTCCCCCGGCCTGAAATGTCCTTTCTACATCTACAACCGACAGCAACCTGTTGTTATGTATTTCGTTGTCCTGCTGCCCTCCAACTTGTCGTTCTTCCTCGTCTGTTGCCGCCATGAACGGATGCGATACCTCCCCTATTTCTCTTTCATAATTCTCATCTTAATCGTTAGACGTAGCGGGTTCAGAAAAAGTTCCAAACGGAAGAAAAATCTTCAAAAATAAAATAGGCATCGTACATATTGCCGTCAAATCGGACATATGCACGATGCCTTTTGCTGCCTTTTACATTAATTCACTTTAAAATAGTTCACTACCCTATTAAGCTCGCGGGCAACTCCGTCCAATTGGCTTGCCGCGGAAGCAATGCTCTCCATGAGGGCAAGCTGTTCTTCCGTTGCCGCGGCAACGCTCTCCGTGCGCTCCAGATTAGCCGCAGCCGATGACGCCGCTTGGTCCATCGAAGCATTAACCTCCTCGGAGCTCGCCGACATCTGTTCGGTAATAGCCGAATTCTCCTGCAGCTGCCCGGTCATCGTATCAATGGCTGCCACAATGACGGTTAAACTATTCCGGAGCTCTTCCACGCGATTGTTGCCGCGCTGTACTTCCTCCAGTGTCCGTGCCATATAACCGGAAGCTCCCGCGATCTCGCCTCTTGTCTCTGCTACCAGCTGATGAATGCTGTCGGCGGATTCCAGGGAGCTTGCCGCCAGCTTGCGAATCTCGCCGGCAACAACGGCGAAGCCGCGGCCTTGCTCGCCCGCTCTTGCCGCTTCAATGGAGGCGTTCAGCGATAAAATGTTCGTCTGGTTCGCAAAGGCGGTAATGTTCTCCGCAATCGACCCGATCTGCTGGGACCGTTGCTCCAATGTCTCGATCATACCCGCGAGCTGCCCGATAACCTCCTTGATCTGGCCCATCTGTACAACCAGGCGCCCAAGCGCTTCCTGCCCTTGACCTGCTTCAACCGCCGTTACTGCCGACTGCTCCGCCGAAGCGGACATATTTTCAGCTAAACGCTGAATGCCGATAGCCATCTCGTCGATCGCCTTCGCCGTTTCTTCCGCGCTGCGCGCCTGCACCTCCGTCCCGCTCGTCACCTCTTGAATATTAGCCGCAACATGCTGCGAGGCAGTCGAGGATTCCTGCGACACGATGTTCAGCTGGTTCGTGGATGCGGCTACATGCTTGGCATTAGTCGATATAGAAGAGAGAAGCCGTTTCAGCACGCCTATCATCTCGTCCACGGAGCGCAAGCTGTCGCCAAGCTCGTCCTTGCTGTATTTGACGTTTCGTTCCGAGGTCAAATCGCCTTCCGCTACCAGCTTTGTTCTTGTCTTCACGGCGGATACCGTCTTCATCACGCTTCGGATCAAGAAGTATATAAGGGCTGCCAGCAAAAGGGTAGCAATCGCCATGCCGACGTAATTGCCCGTTTTCGTAGATGCCAGCTGCTTATTGCTGTCCGTGATTTGCTGCTTGGCGTAGCTGTCCAGCAGGTTAAATATTTCGTCCAGGCCTGTCCGTGCCTTCTCGTATTGCTCATGAATCTCCGCATCCTTGGCGGCTGCGGTACCGGATTGAAGCTCGCCGCTGACAAAAGACGCCCATGCGCTGAAGTCGGCTTCAAAATCCTGAATCAGCTGTCCCATGGTTGTGCTGCCGTCCTCGCTTTGAAGCTCAAGCAGCTTATTCGCCTCGAATATCGCCTTTGCCTCATTTACGCGGTCATCCGCTTCTTTTAGATTTTGGGAAAATACATCGTTCCAGACCTTTTTATCCGCTTCTTTTAATTCACCCAAGGCCAAATATTGGTAGGCGGAATAGGCTTGATACAGATCGCGGTCCGCATTCAAAATCAGCGATGTGGAACGGGCGGACACGCCGTATACTTCATCAGCCATCGTCTTGTTCACCTTTTCCAGCTCGGTAAGCGAGTAGATCCCCGAGAAGACATAGAATAAAAGCGGCAACACCCCGATTAAAGCCATTTTCCACCTTAAGTTAAATCTCATTTGCATGATTCTCCCCATTTCAGCAATATCAAATTAAATGATCTAATAAGATATCGGCATATGAAAGAATGTTCGAAATAACGACGGCTTACATTTTACATAATTTTATGTCGAATTCCGAAAACAAAAAAAGAGCAAATCCCACTCGGGACTTGCTCTTGGTTCGATCAGTCAGCTCTTATTTGCCGAAAGCTTCCGGATTCGCGCGCCATGCCTGCAGCGTTGCGATATCCGCGCTTTGCACTTTACCGATTTCAACAGCCGCTTCAATCAGCGCGCTGTAGTTGGACAACGTTTCAAGCGGCATGTTTTCCGCCGCGAACGCGTTCGAGGCTTTCTCGAACTGGTAAGTGAAGATTGCCAGAACGGACAATACTTCCGCGCCCGCCTCGCGAACCGCAAGACCGGCTTTCAGAGAGCTGCCGCCTGTCGAGATGAGGTCCTCGATCACGACAACCTTTTGCCCCGGGTTGATGCGGCCTTCGATTTGGTTTTGCTTGCCGTGGCCTTTTGCTTTATCGCGGATGTAAGCCATAGGAAGGTTCAGCTTTTGAGCCACCCAAGCCGCATGCGGGATACCGGCAGTGGAAGTTCCGGCGATTACTTCGGCATCCGGATAACGTTCGCGGATTACGGTAGCGAAACCTTCCGCGATCATATCGCGAATCTCGGGATAAGTCATAGTCAGACGGTTATCGCAGTAGATTGGCGATTTCAAACCGGAAGTCCAAGTAAAGGGATCATTCGGGCGAAGCGCCACCGCTTCGATCTCCAGCAGTTTTGTTGCGATTGCGCGCGGCAATTCCGTTAAGGTTACATTCGTCATGGCTTAGATCAGCTCCTCGATAATAGATTCCAATGCTTCACGCGGGCTAGCCGCGGCCGTAATCGGACGTCCGATTACCATATAGTCCGTTCCTTGCCGCAAGGCTTCGCGAGGCGTCATAATGCGGGATTGGTCGTTTGTTGCCGCCCAAGTCGGACGGATGCCGGGCGTTACGGTCTGGAATGCCGTGCCGCAAGCCGCTTTTATGACTTCCACTTCAAGAGGTGAAGCCACTACGCCGTTCAGGCCTGCGCGTTTTGCCAGCTCCGCATAACGGACCACGGCCTGTTCCACCGCGCCTGCGATTCCGATCTCTTCGTTTAATACTTGTACGTTAGTGCTGGTCAGCTGCGTTACCGCGATAATAGCCGGTCTTGCTTGTCCGCTGGCGAGTGCGGCTTCCGCGCCTTCCACAGCCGCCTCCATCATCGCCGCGCCGCCGGCAGCGTGCACGTTAAACATGTCGACTCCAAGCTTTGTTACGCTGTTCGAGCCGCCTTTTACCGTATTCGGAATGTCATGCATCTTCACGTCCAGAAAAACGCGATAGCCGCGTTTCTTCAATTCTTCTACGAACGACGGACCCGCCGCGTAAAACAGCTGCATGCCAACCTTCATATAACACGGGATGCCTTCCAGCTCGCCAAGCAAGCGCTCGGCCGAAGCCGCATCCGCATAATCAAGGGCAACCATGACTTTGCCTGCCGCTTGTTCTCTTGTTAAACTCATCGCAATCAAAGTCTCCTTTCGCTTCTGAGGCCGAAATAAACGGCCATCCGCCGGCCTCGGGGCAGAAGCCTGTGTAAGAAGCTTCCGCCGCCGAAAGCAACCGGCGCTGGCCGTGCTTTCATGTATTCAATTACTTCTGCAGCACCGGCATTGGGCGCGAGGAGAAGTTGATCGACTCGAGCATACGCAGCAATGCGCGTACGGTATCAAGCGATGTCATACATACAACGCCGTTCTCTACCGCTTCGCGGCGGATACGGAAGCCGTCGCGCTCAGGCGTTTTACCCTTCGTCAAGGTATTAACAACGAACTGCGCTTCGCCTTCACGAATCAGATCAAGGATATTTGGAGCGCCTTCGCTCAGCTTGTTCACGCGTCTTACACGCATGCCCGTAGCTTCAAGCGTATCAGCCGTTCCGCCTGTTGCGATAATTTTGTAGCCCAGATCGTAGAAGCCGCGGAGCAGTTCAATCGCTTCTTCTTTATCTTTGTCTGCTACCGTTGCAACGATCGCACCGGACATTGGAATTTTCATTCCTGCGCCAATGAGGCCTTTGTACAAAGCTTTCGCGTAGTTCTCGTCGCGGCCCATAACTTCGCCCGTCGATTTCATTTCCGGAGTCAGCGTAGGGTCAACGCGGCGCAGCTTCGCGAAGGAGAATACCGGTACTTTTACCGATACGTAGTTGTCTTCGCGCCACAGACCGTCTACGTAACCGAGATCAGCAAGTTTAGTGCCAAGGATTGCTTTTGTTGCCAGGTTCGACATCGGCAGATCCGTTACTTTGCTCAGGAACGGTACCGTACGGGACGAACGCGGGTTAACTTCGATTACGTATACTTTTTCGTTATGGATAACGAATTGAATATTTACAAGGCCAACCACTTTAAGTGCTTTCGCGATTTTGACCGTGATGTCCACGATTTGGTTCTTGATGTCGTCCGACAGCGATTGCGGAGGATACACCGCGATCGAGTCGCCGGAGTGAACGCCCGCGCGCTCGATATGCTCCATGATACCAGGGATCAGAACGGTCTCGCCGTCGCAGATCGCGTCAACCTCCGCTTCTTTGCCCAGCATGTAACGGTCGATCAGAACCGGATGCTCCGGATTGATTTTTACCGCTACTTCCATGTAGCTCAGAAGCTCTTCGTCGGAGTAAACGATCTCCATCGCGCGGCCGCCAAGTACGTAGGACGGACGAACGAGAACCGGATAGCCGAGTTTTTGCGCGGTTTCTACCGCTTGGTCAACCGAAGTAACCGTGCTGCCTTCAGGCTGGGCAATGCTCAGGTCGCGAAGCAGCTTTTCGAATTTCTTGCGGTCTTCCGCCGTGTCGATGCTCTCAAGGCTCGAGCCGAGGATGCGCACGCCGGCTTTCGTAAGCGGAGCAGCCAGGTTGATTGCCGTCTGGCCGCCGAACTGTACGATTACGCCAATCGGCTTCTCTTGCTCGATTACGTTCATTACGTCTTCGAAAAACAATGGCTCGAAGTACAGGCGGTCCGAAGTACTGAAGTCCGTCGATACCGTCTCCGGGTTATTGTTGATGATAACCGCTTCGTAACCGGCTTTTTGAATCGCCCATACCGCGTGTACCGTCGAGTAGTCGAACTCGATGCCTTGACCGATACGGATTGGACCGGAGCCAAGCACGAGCACTTTCTCTTTCGAGGATTCCGTTACTTCGTTCTCTGTTTCGTAAGTCGAATAGTAGTAAGGCGTCGAAGCTTCAAACTCAGCCGCGCAAGTATCTACCATTTTGTAGACTGGCGTGAAGCCAAGCTCTTTGCGGAACGCGCGGATATCATGCTCGTTCGTATGGCTGCCGTTCGGGAAGCCTTCCTTGCGGATTTCCGCGATCGAACGGTCGGAGAAGCCTTTGCGCTTCGCTTCGTACAGCGTCTCGCGGGACAAAGCAACCTCGCGGCGGATTTGATCCTCGAATTCAACGATCCCTTGAATCTTATCCAGGAACCACCAGTCGATTTTCGTGATATCCTGTACGTCTTGCAGCTTGTAACCGCGGCGGAATGCTTCCGCTACGAGGAACATGCGCTCGTCGTCCGGCTTAGCCAGACGTGTCTGCAATACCGCGTCATCCAGCGTTGCCGCTTCTTTCAGGTGAATGCGGTGTGTGCCGATTTCCAGGGAACGAACCGCTTTGTGCATCGATTCCTCGAAAGTACGGCCGATAGCCATTACTTCGCCCGTTGCTTTCATCTGCGTGCCAAGCTTACGGTTCGCGTTAACGAACTTGTCGAAAGGCCAGCGCGGAATTTTCGATACGATATAGTCAAGGGTAGGCTCAAACATAGCGTATGTTTGACCGGTAACCGGGTTAACGATTTCATCAAGCGTATAGCCTACGGCGATCTTTGCTGCCATCTTCGCAATCGGGTAACCCGTTGCTTTCGATGCCAGTGCCGACGAGCGGCTTACGCGCGGGTTAACTTCGATAACGTAGTATTGGAAGCTGTGCGGATCAAGCGCGAACTGTACGTTACAGCCGCCTTCGATGTTCAGGGCGCGAATGATTTTCAGCGATGCCGAACGGAGCATTTGATACTCGCGGTCGGACAACGTTTGGGATGGCGCTACGACGATACTGTCGCCAGTGTGAACGCCAACCGGGTCGAAGTTTTCCATGTTGCAGACTACGATACAGTTGTTGTTCGCGTCGCGCATAACTTCGTATTCGACTTCTTTCATGCCGGCGATCGATTTCTCGATCAAGCATTGGCTGATCGGGCTGTAACGGATACCCGATGCAACGGTTTCGCGAAGCTCTTCTTCGTTCGCGCAGATACCGCCGCCTGTACCGCCCAGCGTGTAGGCAGGACGAACGATGATCGGATAACCGATTTCGTTGGCGAAGTTAACGGCATCTTCTACCGTTGTAACGATAACACTTTCAGGTACCGGCTGTTCCAGCTCGCGCATCAGGTCGCGGAACAGGTCGCGGTCTTCCGCTTTCTCGATGGCAGTCAGCTGCGTACCAAGCAGCTTCACGCCTTCCGCTTCCAGTACGCCGGCACGTGCCAGTTCAACGGCCATGTTCAGGCCGGTCTGACCGCCAAGCGTTGGCAGGAGGCCGTCCGGACGCTCCTGGCGGATGATTTGGGATACGAAATCAAGCGTGATCGGCTCGATGTAAACTTTGTCGGCCATGTTTGTATCCGTCATGATGGTTGCAGGGTTGCTGTTGATCAGAACGACTTCATAGCCTTCTTCCTTCAGCGCTTGGCAAGCTTGCGTGCCGGCATAGTCGAATTCCGCCGCTTGTCCGATGACAATCGGGCCGGAGCCGATTACGAGAATCTTTTTGAGTTCATTATTTTTGGGCATATTGAAGTTCTCCTTTCAACGTTGCCGCCAGCACAGCTTGACGAGGTTTTTGCGGGTTGTTTTGTTTGTGGTCGCGGATCATGTCCAGGAATTCATCGAACAGATAGCTGGAATCAAACGGGCCTGGCGCAGCTTCCGGATGGTATTGCACCGAGAATGCCGGGTATTTGTTATGTTTCAGACCTTCAATGGTCTTGTCATTGTTATTGATGTGCGTAACGGATAGTTCCGTGCTGTTGATCGAATCTTCGAGAACCGTGTAGCCATGGTTCTGCGAAGTAACGTAGCATCGGCCGGTAGCCAGTTCTTTAACCGGATGGTTGCCGCCGCGGTGACCGAACTTAAGTCTTGTCGTATCCGCGCCGCAAGCCAGAGCGAACAGCTGGTGACCAAGGCAGATGCCGAAGATAGGAATCTCGCCGAGCAGCTCTTTGATCATTTGAACCGCATAAGGAACGTCTTTCGGATCCCCAGGGCCGTTGGACAGCTGAATGCCGTCCGGAGCCAATTTGCGAATCTCGTCCGCCGTTGTGTTATGAGGAACAACCACAACGTCGCAGCCGCGCTGCGTCAGCTCGCGAAGGATACCGCTCTTAGCTCCGAAGTCGACAAGCACGATGCGAGGGCCAAAGCCCGGGCTCGAGAAGACCGATTTGGTCGATGTGCGCGCAACTTGATCCGTCATCAGCTGAATGCCGCCAAGACGTTCCTGAAGCTCTTCCACGCGTTCGGTGCCGGTTGTCAGAACGCCTTTCATTGTACCGTGCTGACGCAGAATACGAGTCAGCATGCGCGTATCGATGCCTGTGATGCCCGGAATGTTGTATTCCTTCAGCAGGTCGCCGAGCGAATATTGCGCGCGCCAGTTGCTTGGCACCGGCTCATAACGGCGTACAACAAACCCGTGAATGCTTGGGCGGATCGACTCGAAGTCATCGCGCGAAATGCCGTAGTTGCCAATCAGCGGATAAGTCATCGATACGATTTGTCCGCAGTAGGATGGATCGGACAATACTTCCTGGTACCCCGTAATCCCTGTATTAAAAACAACCTCTCCGAACGTTTGCGTCTCCGCGCCGAAAGATTGTCCGGTAAACAACGTTCCGTCTTCCAACAATAATCTTGCTTGCATCCGTATCACTCCTCATCAGGTCTTCGTATGTTCTATTAGTTAGCGGATTCGTTGTATACGATCTTGCCGTCAACGATTGTAGCCACTGGCCAGCCTTGCAGCTTCCATCCGCCAAATGGCGTGTTATTGCTCTTCGATGCGAATGCAGACGGATCTACCGCACGCTCGCTATCCAGATCGACGATAGTCAGGTCGGCAGGCGCTCCCTCTTCAATGCGGCCGGTAGGCAGGCCGAACACGCGGGCAGGGTCGGCTGTCATGCGGTCAAGCAGGAAGCCAAGCGTCCATTTCCCTGTTTGCACGAACTTCGTGTAGAGCAGCGGGAACGCTGTCTCGAAGCCCACGATGCCGAATGGCGCAAGCTGCATGCCGCGCGCTTTCTCTTCCGCGCTATGCGGTGCGTGGTCGGTAACGATCATGTCGATCGTGCCGTCCTCCAGTGCTTCGATAACCGCTTCGACGTCGCGCGGGGTGCGCAACGGCGGGTTCATTTTCCAGTTCGAGTCAAAGCCCGGGATATCTTCGTCCGACAGAACCAGGTGATGCGGGCAAACCTCGGCCGTTACCCGTACGCCGATCTGCTTCGCAAGGCGGATCAGGCGAACCGATTGCTCGGTGCTGACATGGCACACATGGTAATGCGCGCCCGTTGCTTCGGAGAGAAGAACGTCGCGGCCGACATGGATGGCTTCGGATTCGTTCGGAATGCCTTTCAGTCCATGCTTGCGGGAGAAGGACCCTTCGCTGACGTACAAGCCTTCAACCAGCGTATTGTCTTCGCAGTGCGCGATGATTGGCATATTCATCGATTCCGCCAGCGCCATCGCATCCTTCATCATTTGCGCGCTTTGTACGCCGACACCGTCATCCGTGAAGCCGATTGCTCCCGCTTCTTTCAGTGCGGCGAAATCCGTCAGTTCGCGGCCCAGCTGGTTTTTCGTAATCGCTGCGTAAGGAAGTACCTTTACAACGCCTTCCGATGCGTTTTTGTCCAAAATGTATTTTACCGTCTCGGGCGTATCCACCGAAGGGCGTGTATTCGGCATGCATGCGATTGTCGTGAAGCCGCCTTTCGCTGCCGATCTCGTGCCTGTCGCGATGTCTTCTTTATATTCGAAGCCCGGGTCGCGAAGGTGGACGTGCATATCGATGAAGCCCGCCGATACGAGCTTTCCTGCCGCATCGATGACTTCCGCAGAGCCTGTGTCCGTCGCTGCAGAACCGTCAACGATTTCCGCGATTTGCTCGCCTTCGAGGCGAATATGTTTCTTTTGCAAGCTTCCAGAAGCTTTATCCCATACGCTACCGTTAATAATCCATACTGACATTGTTTTGTTCACCTTCCGGAATTTATTCGTGTTAGCTCAGTGCCCGTTCTACAACCGCCATCCGAATCGGTACGCCGTTCGCCATTTGGGGGAAAATGCGCGATTGCGGATGTTCAACCAGCTCATCGTCAATCTCAACGCCGCGGTTGATTGGAGCCGGATGCATGATGATCGCGTGCTCTGCGATCCGGCTTGCGCGCTCGACCGTCAGGCCGAACTGCTCGCGGTAAGCTTCCGCCGAATTCAGCATGCCGCTCTCGTGACGCTCGAGTTGTACGCGAAGCATCATCACGACGTCGGCTTTCAGTGCTTCATCCATTGTTACGTACGGCACATCAAGCTCAGGCGCGGTCATGTTGCTTGGCGAGCAGAACTGAACCTTTGCGCCAAACTTGCGGAGCGCCCACAGATTGGAGCGTGCTACGCGGCTGTGAAGAACGTCGCCGATGATCGATACGGTCAGACCGTTCAGATTGCCGAAATGCTTGCGCATTGTATATAAGTCGAGCAGCGCCTGTGTCGGGTGCTCGTTGTTGCCGTCGCCTGCGTTGATTAGCGGCACTTGAATTTTTGTAGCCAGTTCGGCAAGAACGTCGATTGGCTTGAGCCGGATAATCCCGACGTCGATGCCCATCGATTCAAGCGTGCGGACCGTGTCGTAGATCGATTCGCCCTTCTGCACGCTGGATACGGCAGCCGAGAAGTTCAATACTTCCGCTCCAAGACGTTTCTCTGCTACCTCGAAGGAGAAGCGAGTTCTTGTGCTGTTCTCGAAGAACATGTTCGCCGCGAATTTGCCCTGCATCACATTGTGCACTTTGCTTGGGTGCTGTTCCCAGTAAGCCGCACGATCCAAAATCGATTCAATTTCTTCTTTGCTGAGATCTTTCAGTCCAAGCAAACTGCGTTGTTTAAGTTGTGTCATCGTCGTCATCAGACCTGCCCCCTCTGGTGTATGATCATGACTTGGTCCTTCAGATCGATTTCCGTTAACGAGACGTCAATTTGCTCTTGTTTGGAGGTCGGTACGTTTTTGCCTACGTAATCAGGCCGGATCGGGAGCTCTCTGTGTCCTCTGTCCACCAGAACGGCCAGCTGGATGCTTTCCGGTCTTCCGCAGTCCATCAGGGCATCCATTGCCGCACGGATCGTGCGTCCGGTGAAGAGGACATCGTCGCACAGGATAACTTTCTTATCATGTGCCGAGAACGGTTCGCCATTCAGATCGCCGATTACCGCAGCCAGTTCCACGCGTGTATCCACGGATGCTGCTTTGCGGTCATCCCGGTAAGAGGTGATGTCGAGCTCTCTCACTTCAACCGGCTTGCCTTCGATATCCTGAATGCGATCCGCAATTCTTCTTGCCAGGTAAATCCCTCTTGTGCGGATGCCAATCAGAACGCAGTTATCAATGCCTTTGTTCTTCTCCACGATCTCGTGCGCAATTCTTGTGAGTGCTCTTCGGATCGCTGTCTCGTCCATTATGACCAGATGCTCTTCTTCCACCGTTACCGCCTCCTCCTTCGCTCTCGGATAATCAATCGCGCCTGTTGGCATGGAGACGAAAAAAGGCTCCTTGCCAACAACGCAAGGAGCCTGAGACCGGCCACACATAGAGGGTCGACTTAACCTCCGCTATCCCAGCAGGATACGGTTAGGCTAAGGCCCTGTTCTAAGTGTGGCAGATCTGTTATTCACGCTACCTTGCCAGCCTCACGGGGCTGATTTAAAGGTACTGCCATATATCAAAGGAATTGTACCGCGCCCTGCAAAAGATGTCAAGGGGTGTGAAGTTGATTAATAACAAACTACGCATTCGAATGTTCCATCGGCCGCTGTTGCTCGGGGATTCTTATGAACAATTTTTATAATGGTATCAATCCCCGAGCAAAGGCCTACTAAAAGCTTTCTGAAAGAAAGCTGCATCGGAAGCATAAACTACGCTCCTCAAGAATCATTCGAATGCTCTGTTTGACTTAAACCAACGTAATGGAGAATAAAAACCGTAACCAATGTCTATCGAGTATCAACATTATTTTAACAACTTATCTTATCTTCTGCACCGCCTTTTATTTTATGACTGGGACATTTTATGATTCATGATATGTATCCCCTATCTCCTCTCGAAGTGCCCAGTCCTTTATGTTAAGATGAATACCATCCATAACGTACATAGACGGGACAGGTGAAAGCAAGCATGGAACATTTAATTAGAGCGGATGTCCGCGGAATCGAAGTTTCCGGCATCCGGAAAATGGCGAACAAGGTTAGTCAATACGAAGGGGTGCTGTCGCTTACCATCGGTCAGCCGGACTTCCCGACACCAAAGCATATCCTCGAAGCAGCCAAGCATGCGATCGACAACGGGGAAACGGTATATACCCCTAATGCGGGGACGCTGCAATTGCGGAAAGCAGCAGCGAATTTTATGCAGCACAAATACGGGCTGACTTACGATCCTTCCGAAGAGGTTATCGTAACGGTCGGCGCGAGCGAAGCCATTGACGTCGCATTCCGGACGATACTGGAGGAAGGAACCGAGGTACTCCTTCCGGGTCCAATCTATCCGGGCTACGAGCCGATTATCCGCATGTGCGGCGCTAAGCCGGTGCATGTCGATACAACCGGCAACGGGTTCAAATTAACGGCAGAATTGATCAAAAAGCATTTGACGGAGCGTACGCGCTGCATCGTGCTGGCGTCGCCTTCGAATCCGACAGGCTGCACGCTATCGGAAGGCGAGCTTAAAGAGATTGCGGATCTGGTACAGGATCGCGAGCTGTTCGTCTTGTCCGATGAAATTTACAGCGAGCTCGTATTCGACGGGACTCATTCTTCCATAGCGGCACTGCCGGGCTTGCGCGAGAAGACAATCGTCATAAACGGATTGTCCAAATCGCATTCCATGACCGGATGGCGCGTTGGACTGCTGTTCGCGCCGGCTTACTTGGCAAGGCACATCGTAAAGGTGCATCAATACAACGTAACATGCGCCAGCTCGGTGAGCCAGGCCGCGGCCGTAGAAGCTTTAACCGCTGGTATCGATGACGCGCTGCCGATGAGAGACGAATACGCGCGGCGCCGCGATTATGCTTACGAACGTCTGGTTGCGGCAGGATTCGATGTCGTGAAGCCAAACGGAGCTTTCTACATCTTCCCTTCGGTAGAGAAGTTTGGGCTCGACTCCACGACTTTCGCGCACCGCCTGCTTGAAGAGAAACGGGTTGCGGTTGTGCCTGGTGCCGCGTTTGCTCCATACGGCGACAATTACATTCGCATTTCGTACGCTTGCTCCATGGAAGTACTTCGAGAAGCCATGGACCGCATTCATTCCTTTGTAGAAGGTCTTTAAGCGCTGTTCGCTACACGAAAAAAGCTGCTTTGCGTCACACGCAAAGCAGCTTTTTTTATGACGAGCGATGCCGCAAATAATTCGAGACCACCTCGATCGCAACCCCGATAGCGTCCTCCTGCGGCTCCAGCTTGGCATGATGCAGGCCATACGGCGTATCCACGCCAAGCCAGAACATCAGACCCGGAATATCTTGAAGGAAATACCCGAAGTCCTCTCCGGTCATTGCTTCCGTGCATTCAATGAGCTGTACGCCTTCAAAAGCACGAACCCAATCCATAAAACGCTCGGCTTCTTGTTCATTATTGTATACCTGATAATAATTCGAGCCGTAATCGAGCTCGGTCTGGCATCCAAAGCTGACTTTAAGCCCGTCCAGCAGCGACTCGATGCGAGCTTTTACATCGCTCAAGGATTTTGCGCTCAAGGTTCTGATCGTACCCTCGAGGCGTACCCGTTCGGCGATGATATTCTGCTTCGTGCCTCCTTCGATCTTGCCCAACGTCACAACGACAGAGTCGAGAGGATCCACGTTGCGGGAGACAATCGACTGCAGCTGCATGATAAGGCTTGCTCCGGCAACGATCATATCGTTGGCGCGGTGCGGATACGCCGCGTGGCCGCCTTTGCCAATGATATCTATAAACAGCTCCGACGTGTTGGCGAATAAAATGCCCGGACGCGTTGCGATCGTGCCTACCGGATATTCCGGCGCAATGTGCAGCGCCATCATAAAATCAGGCTTCCACTCTTTGAATTCTTCGCTCTGCAGCATCGGCAAAGCCCCGCCCGGTCCCTCTTCGGCCGGCTGGAACACGAATAGAACATCGTCATTGATCGGTTGCTCCACGATTGCCGTCAATACCCCTAGCCCAATCGCCATATGCAGATCGTGTCCGCATGCATGCATATAACCGTTATGCGTCGAACGGAACTCATAACCCGTATCTTCCTCGATAGGCAGCCCGTCCATATCCGCCCGATAACCTAAGCAATGCTCGCCCACCAGGCCTTTCACCCGAACCAAGACGCCGGTACGCCAGGTCCGGATCTCCAGCCGATCTTGCGGCAATCCGTTAATATACTCGAGCAGCATGGCTTGCGTCTTAAACTCTTGAAACCCCGGCTCGGGGATCTGGTGAAACTGCCGCCTTAACTCCACGAACTTGCTCATTTGATCAACTCCTTTCTTCAACATGCAAGGGCCAACGCCATTTTCCGTCAGCCTCGCCAAACAAGGAAACACGCGCCACATAGATGGCGCGCGCTGCAAAATCTTATTATTTCAAATCGCGAAGGCCTTCAACGATAATCGTCTTGGACTTCGTTTTTTCGTCAACCATCTTGATAATGCGAGCAGGGACGCCCGCAACAACCGCATTTTCAGGCACATCCTCGATAACAATGGCACCTGCTGCGATAACAGCGCCTTTGCCGACGCGAACGCCTTCCAGAACAACCGCGTTAGCGCCGATAACAACGTCGTCTTCGATAACAACCGGCAGAGCGGATGGCGGCTCGATAACGCCAGCCAGTACAGCGCCTGCGCCAACATGACACATTTTGCCGACTTGCACGCGTCCGCCAAGCGTTGCGTTCATGTCGATCATTGTGCCTTCGCCGATCGAGCAGCCGATGTTAATCGTAGCGCCCATCATGATAACCGCGTTGTTGCCGATTTCGACTTTGTCGCGAATAACCGCGCCTGGCTCGATACGGGCGTTAATGCCCTTCAGGTCGAGCATCGGAATGGCGGAGTTGCGGCGGTCATTCTCCACTTCGTAATATTCGATGTTAGCTTTCTCGTTTTCCAGCAAGGCTTGAACTTCCGCCCAATCGCCGAACAGCACGCCGCCGTCGCCGAAATCGAATACTTTAACTTCAGCGTTAGCCGAAGCAATTTTGCCTTTGAAGTAAACCTTCACCGGCGTAACTTTCTTGCCGTTCTTGATGTAATTGATAACTTCCATTGTTTGGTCCATGTTTTGCATAGCTTTTCGTCTCTCCTTCATCACCAGCAACTGTTCATTAAGACAAGCCACTTTTTCCCGAACATTGTAGCACATGACTTTGAACAGAGTCCACGTTTTTGATGGCTAATTGTTGTAAAGCGTCGTTTCTTAGAATAGCTTACTTTCCGCGTTCGAATAATGAATGATTTGCTGAAAAGTTTGCATTTTTCCGCATATGCCTCTGAACGTTTATCTAGGCATTTTAACGAAGGCGCAGAGAATTAATCACATGCTCCATGTCGGCGGGAATCGGCGCTTCGAACTCCAGAAACTCTCCGGTCCGGGGATGCTTGAAGCCAAGAACCGCCGCATGCAGCGCTTGTCCTTTGAGCGCGACCGTCTTGTTGCGGCCGTACATCGGATCTCCCGCAAGCGGATAGCCGATATATTTCATATGAACGCGAATCTGATGCGTACGGCCTGTCTCCAGCTGCAGCTCTACGATTGTGTAGTCATCTGCAATACGCTCGAGCACGGCAAAATGGGTAACGGCATGCTTGCTGTTGCGGTCCGTGACCGTAAACAGCTTCCGGTCATTCTGATCTCGGCCAATCGGGGCATCAATCGTGCCTTGGTCATGCGGCAGATTGCCGTGAACAAGCGCAATGTATTTGCGCGATACCGAGTGATCCTTGAGCTGCTCAGCCAGGGAAACGTGTGCAAGATCGTTTTTGGCCGCCATCAAAAGACCGGATGTGTCTTTATCGATACGGTGCACGATGCCAGGGCGAAGCACGCCGTTAATGCCCGACAGATCCTTGCAATGAAACATCAAGGCGTTTACGACCGTTCCGGAGGAATGTCCCGGTGCCGGATGGACGACCATGCCTCTTGGTTTGTTGATGACGATAACGTCGGCATCCTCGTATACGATATCAAGAGGAATGTCCTCGGCTGCAATCGCCGCATCTTCCGGCTCCGGCACGCGAATGGCCACTTGATCGCCTGAAGACAGCTTGTAGTTCGGTTTTACGGTATTCTGATTGACGAGTACGGCACCGGACTTGATCCATTCCTGCACCTGCGTGCGGGAGATGGAATCCTCGTTAAGGCTGTCCGTTACGAATTTATCGATTCGCTCTCCTGCCTGCTCCGGGGCTGCTTCAAATTCCAACAATTCTTCGGTTTCATTAAACAGGTTGCTGCTCATGCTCGTTTTGGTCCTTATCCTCTCTGTTGCCGATTCGTTTCGAATCTTCCTTCGAATTCAGCAAGGTATCAATTAGAATGCATGCTACGCCTACGCAAATAGCGGAATCCGCTATGTTAAAGATCGGGAACGTATAGCTGCCGAAATTAAACATCAGGAAATCAACCACTTCTCCTGCGATCGCACGGTCAAGGAAGTTGCCGATCGCCCCGCCCAGCACAAGGCCAAGCCCGGTCAAAAGCCATACTTTGCCTGATTTTCTGGAGGCCTGGATATACCAGATAATTGCACTGACAATAAGAACAGTGATAATGATGAAAAACACCCGCTGTTCCTGCAAAATGCTGAATGCCGCGCCGCGGTTCCGATACGAGGTAATAAGAAAGAAATTGCCGATCACGCTAATTTGCTCACCGATTTCAAGCTGAGCCGCAATGATTTTTTTGGTGATCAAGTCCAGCAAAAATGCTGCCAACGCGATCCAGTAATAATATAAACGCATCGTATCCCTCCTAGTTTGTACCAAACTACTGTATTGTAGCATAATGGCCCTCATCTGAGCCAGTAGTCCCCTTTCCAAAGAAGTCCTTTATAAAAAAAGCCGGTTTGCGAAAACTATAGCTTAGATATGTAACGTCTTACCTATTTCATCTAAGGAAGGTGCAACCGATGCCGAATGCAACACAGCTTGCACAGCTTCGAAGCCGGCTTGAAGCGGAGAAACGGGAAATCGAGGAACGTCAATCCCACAACGAACATAACGGACTTGCCTCTTCGCTGCGCGATAATACCGGTGAGCTCTCCCCAATAGATAATCATCCGGCGGATCTTGGGACCGAGCTTTTCGAACGCTCCAAGGATCTGGCTTTACTCGAAAACGAGGATCTCCACTTGACTCGCATTTCCCAAGCGCTTGAGGCTATGGATAACGGGACTTACGGTCAATGCCGGGCCTGCGGCAAGCCGATTCCCGACGAGCGCCTGGAAGCTCTTCCCGATTCCCTGTACTGCGTGGAACATGCGCCTCGTCAGGAGACTTCCCACCGACAGCCTGCGGAAGAGGATTTCCTCGCCCCTCCTTTCGGCAGATCAAGCCGCGATGACGATGATTATAACGGCTTTGACGGAGAAGATGCCTGGCAGATCGTTGAGCAATGGGGAACTTCGGAATCTCCCGCGTTCTCGGAGAACAACAATGTTGACGACTATGACCATATCGGCATTGAAGCGGACGAAAACGACGGGTTTGTTGAATCCTACGAAAGCTTTGTTGCGACGGATATTACCGGCAACCATGTTTCCGTTATCCGTAACCGGCACTACAAGCAGTATATGGATCATGAAGAAGGCGATCATGAGCTGGAGCTGGAGTAACAAAAAGGCGGAAGGTGCGATGCACCTTCCGCCTTTTTTCAATAAATTTTGCCTTCCAGCTGGATTTGCACAACGCGTACGATATCTGCTATGTAATCGCCGATGATCGGCAGATTAAGCGCGCCGATAATCCGCAGCACATACAGAATGGTAGCTGCAAAGAACGTAAATCCAATCGCGATTCCGACGCCCCTTGAGAGGCCGCCAAGCAAATTGCGCCACATGAGCCGGAGCGGATGATTGAGCAAATCCACGTAATCCGCGATTTGAGTCCGTTCCATGTCGGTAGCGATTTTGCTTAATCGCATGTCCAGTCTGCTTAATGTATGTTCCATCGTTCCGTCGTCATTCTTATCTTTGCGGTCTTTCTCCAGGTCGTTATCCAGCTTTACTCGGACCATGCAGCGTCCCCCTTTGCATTCATACATCCGCTTCCGGGAAGAAAAAAACGAGGCCTTGCCATGAAGGCTCTCGTTTTTTTGTGGCCATGCTCCTTATACTATATCCCGATTCCTGGCGTCTATATGCCTAAACGCGGACAAGAATACCGATTTCTTTCTCTCCGAGCTGCACGCGTTCCATACCGTCTGCTTTCTCGTAAGAAACGCTGTTCAACAGAACATTCTCATTAAGCACGTTGCTGAACGTTTCCAGTGCGGCTTGCAGCCCGGCATCCACGTCGAGAACAAGATCGATGCGTTTCTCGATCGGCAGATCCAGCTTTTTGCGCGTATCCTGAACGGCACGGATAACTTCGCGAACCCAGCCTTCCTGCTCCAGCTCTGGCGTAATATCCGTGTTAAGGGCAACGGTCAGGCCGTTTGCGGAAGCCGACGCAAATCCGGATTTCGCTTGTTTCTCTACGAGCAGCTCTTCGGTCGTTACCGTAATCGCTTCGCCTTCCGCCGAAGTGAATACCAGGCTTCCGGAAGTAACGGCTTCGCGTGTCGCCTCAGGTGCCAGACCTTTCAAGTAACCCTGGATTGGCCCAACATGCTTGCCATATTTTTTGCCCGCAACTTTGAGGTTGAGCTTGAGTGTGAAATCGACAAAACCGCTGTCGCTGTTTTGAACCACGATAGATTTCACGTTGATCTCGTCCTTGATGATATCCTCGTATTCCGTAACCGCAAAATCGCGGTCAAGCGATACGATCAGCTCGGACAATGGCTGACGCGTCTTGATGCCGGTCTCGTTGCGCACGTTGCGGGCAAGCTCCACGATTTGCTTCGCGCTGTCCATATCGCGCTCCAGCGTCTCGTCAATCGCCGATTCGTCCGCAACCGGGTAGTCTGCCAGGTGAACGCTGGATTCGCCGCCCAGATTGCCGTATACGTCTTCCGCGAGCAGCGGAGCGTAAGGAGCAATAACGCGGGAAAGCGTGAGCAGAACATGACGCAGCGTTTGGTAAGCCGCTACCTTGTCCTCCGTCAGACCGCTGCCCCAGAAACGGTCGCGCGAACGGCGGATGTACCAGTTGCTCAGCTCGTCGACAAAGACTTCGATTGCTTTCGCAGGGTTCAGGAAGTCGTTCACTTCAAGCCCTTTCACTACTGTCTTGATCAAGCTGTTCAAGCGGGATACGATCCAACGGTCAAGCTTGCTTGCGGATGGCCGTTCTTCGTGCTCAGCCGGATTAAAGCCGTCGATGGAGGCATACAGCGCATAGAAGGCGTGAGTATTCACGATCGTATCGATTACTTTCGATTTCGCTTCGCCTACGATGCCGCGCGAGAAACGTTTGCTGTTCCATGGCGCGCTATCCGCAAGAAGCGCCCAGCGGAAGGCATCCGTGCCGTACTCGTTGATGATTTCCCAAGGGTCGATAACGTTGCCTTTGGATTTGGACATCTTTTGCCCGTTCTCATCCAGGATATGGCCTGTCGAGATTACGGCCTTGTAAGGAGCTTTGCCGTTGTACAGCGTCGATACCGCCAGCAAGCTGAAGAACCAGCCGCGCGTCTGGTCGATGCCTTCGCAGATCATGTCCGCCGGATATTGCTCCGCGAACTCTTCCGCATTCTCGAAAGGATGATGCTGCTGCGCGAATGGCATCGAGCCGCTGTCGAACCATACGTCGATAACTTCCGATGTACGGGTCATGACTGCACCTTCCTGGAATGGCGACTTCAGCTTGATTTCGTCCACGTAAGGCTTGTGAAGCTCGATATCCTCCGGCACGAAATCTACGGCGCGCTCGCGCAGGTCGGAAATGCTGCTAGGCGCATATTCTTTGCCCGTTGCTTCGCAAACCCAAACGTTCAGCGGTGTTCCCCAGTAACGGTTACGGCTGATATTCCAGTCCACCAGATCCTCCAAGAACTTGCCGAAGCGGCCTTCGCGGATATGGCCAGGATACCAGTCAACCGTACTGTTGTTCGCGATCAGCTGATCTTTCACTTTTGTTGTTTCGATGAACCAGCTTTCCGTCGCGTAGTACAGAAGCGGCGATTTGCAGCGCCAGCAGAACGGATAGCTATGCTCGTAACGCTCTTTGGAGAAGAGCAAGCCGCGTTCGCTGAGCATTTTGACAATGTCGACATCGCAGTCTTTTACGAAACGGCCGGCAAGATCGGTTACTTCGTCAATATAACGGCCCGCGTTATTCACAACGCTCAGCATGCTGATGCCGTTCTGGCGGGAAACTTTATAGTCATCCTCACCGTGGGCAGGCGCGATATGAACGATACCCGTACCGCTTGTGTCGCTGACGAAATCGCCCGGGATCACAACATGACCGTGCTCGACAGGCACATAACGGAACGGAGGCTCGTAGGAAAGGCCTACCAGCTCGGAGCCCTTCAGCGTCGAAAGCGTCTCGTAACCTTCTTTCAGCACGCTCTCCGCCAGGTTTTGAGCAACGATGTAGACTTCGCCGTCCTTGGAGGCGCGGATGTAATCCAGCTCCGGATTTACCGCCAAGGCCACGTTAGCCGGCAGCGTCCAAGGCGTTGTCGTCCACGCGAGAATGGATTCGCCACCCGCGAGCTTGAATTTAACCGTTGCGGAAAGATCCTTCACGTCTTCGTAGCCTTGCGAAACCTCATGCGAGCTGAGCGTAGTCTGGCAGCTTGGGCAATACGGGCTTACGCGGTGACCGCGATAGAGCAGCCCTTTGCTGTGAATCGTCGAGAGGATATGCCATACGCTCTCGATGTATTCGTTCTTAAGCGTGATATACGGATTATCCAGATCCGTCCAATACGCGATGGCTTCCGTAAGCTCGCGCCATTGCTTCTCGTAGACAAACACGCTGTCTTTGCATTTCTTGATGAATTCTTCAACGCCGTATTTCTCGATCTCTTGTTTGCCGGAGATGCCGAGCTGCTTCTCTACGCCAAGCTCCACCGGAAGACCATGCGTATCCCAGCCTGCTTTGCGGACAACGCGATAGCCTTGCATGGTTTTGTAACGGCCGATAAAGTCCTTGATTACGCGGCCCAATACATGACCGATATGCGGCGCGCCGTTCGCGGTCGGAGGACCTTCGTAAAATACATAGTTCGGCTTGCCGGCACGGTTCTCGATGGATTGTTTGAACGTATCGTTCTCTGCCCATTGCTTCAGTACGCGCAATTCGCGGGCTCTTGCTTTTTCTTTGACGTCTACACGTTGCATTGTCATTACCTCCTGAAAATAATAAAGCCCCGTCCCTGTAAAAGGGACGAGGCTGCGCTCGCGTTACCACCCTAATTCCGCAAACAGCTGAAAAAAACAACCGGATGCGGCACCTTGGCGCGAATTGCGTAAATTCGCGGTCC
This sequence comes from Paenibacillus sp. ATY16, assembly GCF_003399985.2. Taxonomy (NCBI): domain Bacteria; kingdom Bacillati; phylum Bacillota; class Bacilli; order Caryophanales; family Paenibacillaceae; genus Paenibacillus; species Paenibacillus sp. ATY16. The sequence goes on from NZ_NMOK02000023.1 coordinate 358,333, forward strand.
CTGTAACGGGGGACAAGCCGTCAGTCCTTAATAGTGGATCCGGCAGGATCTCATGTTCAGCACTGCTTCTCGGAGATGATTTTCCGAATCGGTTCGAACGCCGCCTCTCAGCAATCGACGGCTCTCTGGTGAACGAACTTGGAATCGTACTCGTTCTCGTCAATGAAGTTCCAATTCAACTATCGTGCAATTAATTCTATTTATAGCTTATCGCAAAGCGGTTGTCAAATGACAAATGCCTATCCGCGCTGAAATTGCTCCGCCGATAAATGAGTTACGGAAGACGAAGCATGCGAAGATTGAGAGGAATTGGAAAGTTGCGGAGCTGACGAATCCAGCGAATCCCAGCCGTCTTGGCTAAGCAGCTCAAGCTGTGCTTCAACCAAAGTACGGAAGCGTGCACGGTAGATCGATGCCTGCTTCTTAAGCTCTTCCACTTCAAGCGATACTTTGCGGGATTTGGCCAGCGACTCGTTAATAATGCGGTCGGCGTTCTTTTCCGACTCCTTGATAATGAGCTGGGCTTCCTTCTTCGCGTTGTTTCTTACTTCATCAGCCGCTTCTTGCGCAACGATAATCGTCTTGCTGAGCGTCTCTTCGATATTCGAGAAATGATTCAGTCTTTCTTGAAGACCAAGAATCTGATTCTGCAGCTCTTTGTTCTCACGAATAATGGATTCATAATCTTTGATAACCTGGTCAAGGAATTCGTTGACCTCATCCTCGTCATACCCGCGTAATCTTCGTCCAAATTCCTTGTTATGTATGTCCAATGGCGTCAACGGCATTGGCGCACCTCCTCAACGTATTTGCCGCAATCGCGGATGTACTCGGAAAAATCGTTGTGACTTTGGATTCGACAGTTGTTTCCAAAATCCTGCAACGGATTAAATAAATTTACCAACCTTGACGCGAATTCTTCCCTTTTTTGTCATGCCATCAATTTCCATAACCTTAAATCTGCCTAGGCCTTTAAAGGAGACGACATCCCCCATTTTCAGCTGTTCGGACGGATTCTCGGCTGTCTTCCAGTTCACTCTGCATCTGCCTGCGCGGATCGGATCTACGATCTTCGTCCGGCTGATCCGGTAGACGTCGCTAGCGATTCCATCCAGCCGCATCGACGCGACCGTGAAGGACATTTCTTGAAGGGCAGGTACAACGGGTTTAAGCTTAAGCATGGGAATTATTTCCGTAAGTACGCTCGCACGATGCACTTGTCTTAAGTGTACATTTAAGTAATCGGCAATTTCGTCCAAAACAATTATATGCGAATAGTCCTCATGAACATGAATATCTCCAATTCGATCGCGTTTGACGCCGAGCCCGAGCAAAGCGCCCAGGTAATCGCCGTGATCAAGCTCGCTTCCTCCGCCGGTTACTGCGAGAACGGACAAGCCAATGGGTTCATCGTCCAAGTAGCGGTATTCCGGGCCGATAATCGCTCTGCAGCGTTCAGCCTCGGGATACCCTCCGGCAAGTCTAAGCTGGACATCCGGATTTCTGTTCGCCAGCATCTGCAAGATCTGAGCCTGCCTCGGATCTAAAAAATCGGTCCGCTTCAGCTCATGCAGCTGCGCGGACCGTTCAACCCACTCCAACGCCCGGTCGACAAATGGTTTCTCATCCGGATGGAAATGTTCGTATACTGTTGGCTTCATAAGCTGTCCTTCCTCTAGAACATGTTCACAATGAAATCGACAACCGCGTAGAGGCCGTATGCGATAAAGCGCAATGCAAAAATGGCAATAATCGGGGAAATATCAAGCATACCGCCGATCGGTGGAATGAATCTGCGGAAAATTCCGAGATACGGTTCTACCAGCCGGCCCAGAAATACACCGATAAAGCTTTCACGCGCATTTGGCAGCCAGGACAGCAATACGTAGCCGATAATCATAAAGCTGTAAATGTTCTGGATGTTCATAATCAAAGAATAAACACTCAACTCAAGGTCACCTCATCTTATTGTAATCAATATCCTCTGCCAGCATTTCGGTAATGGCGCCTTGAATTTCTACAGAATCCGGTGTGCACAGGAAGATGTTTGGCCCAAGCTTCGAAATGTGGCCGTTAAGCGCATAGACTGTGCCGCTTAAAAAATCAACGATACGCACAGCCAAATCCGTACGCACACGCTGCAGATTCACGATAACCGCCCGGCGCGAACGCAGATGGTCGGCAATATCCTGCGCTTCATCGTAAGAACGCGGTTCGCTTAAGACGACGCGTACGCTCTTTTGCGTATGAATGCTCACGATATTATTGTTATTGCCGCCTTTGGAGTTTCTACGTGCTTCGAACGGAGAAGTTTCAACTTCCGGTTCTTCCGGTTGCTGCTGCGTTACTCTTTCGCGCTCGACTACTTCCTCTTCTTCCTGAAGACCAAGAAAGTTCATAAATCGGTTCATGACACTCATCGTTACCCCTCTTTTCCTACTAGTATCGTTCCTAAGCGGATCCAGGTTGCGCCTTCCTCTATCGCTACTTCGAAATCTCCTGACATGCCCATGGACAATTCCGTCATCGATTCCGGGAGGATTGCACGCTCGTTCATCTCGTCTCTCAGCTTGCGCAAAGAGCGAAATATGGGCCTTGTCTCTTCTGCTTCCGTCTCGTAAGGTGCCATTGTCATAAGGCCGATAATGCGCAGCGATGATAATTCCTTAAGCTCTGTTAGAAATGCCGGCAGCTGATCCGGGTCAAGACCATGCTTGGATTGTTCGCCCGATACGTTAACCTGAACAAAACAAGGAACGGTGATGCCAAGCTGGGAAGCCCGTTTGTCGATCGCCTGCGCCAAGGACAGACGATCCAGCGAATGAATGTATGTAAATTTGCCTATGACGTCTTTCACTTTGTTCGTCTGCAGCGAACCGATGAAATGCCAGACTGCTTGTCCGCCGTCTTCATCCATTGCGCTGCCGCTTATGGCTTCCCATTTTTCTTTGGCATCCTGCCAGCGGTTCTCGCCAAGATGCCGGAGACCTAGTTGATGAGCAGCCTGCGCCGTTTCAAGCGATACGTATTTCGTTACCGCAATAATATTTACTTCTTCGCGGCTGCGGCCGCTTAGCTCGCAGGCTGCAACAACCCGGCGCTCCACTTCTTCGAGTCTTTCCTGCAATGCTTCTTTGATTGTAGTCGTCATTCGTTCACCTTTCCCGGATACCGATCCAGCTGGCCATACGGCCCGTTTTGCCGCCTTCCTTCCGGTGGGAGAAAAATTGATCCGTGCTGCATCCCGTGCACCACTCGGATAATTCGATATGAATCGGCAAAATTCCTGCTTCAAGCATAATATGTCGGTTAATTAGTTTTAAGTTTACCATAGCTTTACCGTTTTCCACCAATGTCATCATCAGATTCGGGCTCGAATTCAGCTTATTCGCAAGGCTATCTACAAGCGGCTGAAGCTTATCAATGACAAAGCCGTCCACCTCGTAGCAGCAGTCGCTGATCGACGGACCGATGGCGCATAGCAGTTCTTCGGGCTTCGTTCCGTACTGCCGTCCCATTGCTTCGATCGTCTTGGCCGCGATTTGCTGAACCGTCCCTTTCCAGCCTGCATGAGCCAAGGCTACTGCTTGATGCTTCGGATCGTAGAAATAAAGCGGTACGCAATCGGCGTAAAAGGACGCCAGCAGCACGCCCGGGACATCCGTCATCAGTCCGTCCGTATCGGCTATTGCCGAATCGCGCGATAATCTGCCTTTCCCCCGCTCGGCTGCGGTCACCTGGAAAACGTCGCTGCCATGCACCTGCTCCCCGCAAGTCCATGCTTCAAAAGGCCAACCGATCGCTTCCGCGATAAGCTGACGGTTGCGCACAACGTCATTATCCGAATCTCCCACGTGAAGGCCAACGTTCAGCGACGACCACGGCTGCTCGCTTACGCCCCCGTTCCTGCCGGTAAATCCGGCGGTCAACCGTTCATTTTGCTCCAGCCATGTTGACAATAAAAAAAGCGAAGGTCCCTTCGCCGTAAGTACAGATTTAAACGATTCCATACGGGCACTCACCTCTGTAAGCAGTTTAACCTGTTATGTGCGCGCGTGCAAATCCTCGTCCTCCAGCTTCTTGCTGGAATCGTCCAGCCGGACGAGCACAACGTCCGCCCCAATCTTCACGATATTGCGCCAAGGGATAACAACCTCCGTCCCTCCGTTGCCGAATACGCCCAGGAATCTTGTGAATTGGGGAATAACAATCGCATCGATGCGCCCTTGTCGGAGATCCAGCTCCAGATCGCTGATCTGTCCAAGCTTCTTGCCGTCCACGATATTAATGACATCCTTGGTCTGGAAATCGGATATCTTCATATGCTTATCACCACTTTTCTTAAATATAAGAACGTCGGTGCAGTCGTTTACGCTTGTCATTCATAGGGATAAACATCCTCACTTATCTATATGTGCAAAACGCCCAAAATGTCCTGTTCCCGCAAAAAAACAAGTTAGGCTTGTCTTTTTTGCGCACATAAAAAACGGCGCCTTGCGGCGCCGCTCAAGTTTTTACATGCTTTTGCATTTGTTGGATGGCCGATTTCTCGAGCCTGGATACCTGTGCCTGTGAAATGCCGATTTCGTCGGCAACTTCCATTTGCGTCTTTCCTTCAAAGAAACGCATGGATAAAATCATTTTTTCGCGGTCATTCAGCTTATGCATCGCTTCGCGAAGCGCAATTTCCTCGATCCACGATACATCCTTGTTCTTGTCGTCGCTGATCTGGTCCATCACATAGATCGGGTCTCCGCCGTCGTGATAGATCGGCTCAAACAAGGAGACGGGATCCTGGATCGCGTCAAGAGCGAATACGACATCTTCTTTCGGTACGTTCAGCGCTTCGGAAATTTCAAAAATCGTTGGTTCACGCGAATTTTGATTCGTCAGGCTGTCTCGAACCTGCAGCGCTTTATAGGCAATATCCCTTAGGCTCCGCGATACGCGGATCGGATTATTGTCACGCAAGTAACGGCGAATTTCACCGATAATCATCGGCACGGCATAGGTGGAAAACTTGACGTTTTGGCTAAGGTCGAAATTATCGATCGCCTTCATAAGTCCAATGCAGCCGACCTGGAATAAGTCGTCCACAAATTCTCCCCTGTTATTAAACCGTTGAATCACACTTAGAACCAGCCTTAAATTGCCGTTAACTAATTTCTCTCTGGCTGCCCATTCGTTCTGGGTTTGTAGTGCGGTAAACAACTCCCGCATTTCGGCATTGGTCAGGACAGGCAGTTTCGCGGTATCCACTCCACAGATCTCGACTTTATTTCGGGTCAACGTGATTACCTCCCAAGGAGAAACATTAATGTACATTATCTCCCTGGACCCCTATTTTATTCTTCCGAAAAAGGGGTATCTGTTGCCGCGAAAATGGGTATACCATTACACCATTTTGTTAAATTCCTTGCGAAGCCGTTTAATAATCCGCTTTTCCAGGCGCGAAATATAGGACTGTGAAATCCCGAGAAGATCGGCTACGTCCTTCTGGGTTTTTTCCTCGCCGTCGGCAAGCCCGAAGCGCAGCTCCATAATAATCCGCTCCCGCTCCGAGAGCTTATCAAGCGCTTTATGAAGCAATTTGCGGTCAACCTGCTCCTCGATATTCCGGTAAATCGTATCGTTCTCCGTGCCCAGGACGTCGGACAGCAGCAGCTCGTTGCCATCCCAGTCGATATTAAGAGGCTCGTCAAAAGACACTTCTGTCCGAGTCTTGCTGTTGCGGCGCAGATACATCAGAATTTCATTCTCGATACAACGGGATGCGTAGGTAGCGAGCTTGATTTTTTTCTCCGGATCAAACGTATTTACGGCTTTGATGAGACCAATCGCCCCTATGGACACCAGGTCTTCGATATGAATGCCGGTGTTTTCGAACTTGCGCGCAATGTAAACAACAAGACGCAGGTTGCGCTCAATCAGCATCGCGCGGATCGCCGTATCGCCGGATGGAAGCTTATCGAGCAAGTATTCTTCTTCTTCGCGGGTAAGGGGCGGAGGTAGCGCCTCGCTGCCGCCGATATAATAGATTTCTTCGCTTTTTAATCCGAATAAAAACAAAACACGATAATAATATAACTGCAGGACTAATTTCCATTTGACGAGCATCCGGCCCATCCCTCCCCAAAATGATGTAAACGTTCGTCTTCTTAATCCAATCATTGGTTGCTCTGAACGAGTGACGGATGGATAATCGCTTGGTAAGCGCTGTCCGCCGAAAGCTTGCCGCCGTCAATGCCGACAAGTACCTTCCGAGAGACGAACACTTGCCCTTCCCGCTCAATCTGAACAAAATCCGGCTTTAGCGCCAGCATAAATTGCGATCCGCGATTGATTCCTCTGTAGGGTACAAGTCGCAGCCGATCCTGCCAGGCAAAAGATTCCTCTCCAAGGCCGGCAACAAGCCGATCCACCTGCGATTCACGAATGCTTTTCAGCCATGCTTCCGGCAGGTCATCTTGCCATACGTTTGCTTCAACAACCATAACGGGCGTCCGTGTCAGCGGATCGTACAGCTGGTTGCCCGTGTCGATCAATCCGGTGCACGTATGCTCCCGGTCGCCGATTTGAATCTTCACTTCGGCCAAATGGGTCCTCACCAGCTCCCTCTCGCGCCGCTGAACGTAAACCGAGCGGTATATGTAAATGCCGATACTAAACGCAGCGAGCACATAAATAAATCCCATCTTCAGCTCGACCTGCATACCGCCATTTATAAAGGTGATCGTACGCCATACTTCGCCTGAACCCTGCATCAGCAAGTAATGAATACCGATTATCGCCCCGGCCGCAACAAAATTCACGGTGTAGAAAGCTGTGATGTTCCGGAAGAAGTTCTGGATGGAAAAGAAGCCGAACGCAACCCATAACATGAGGAGGGAAATCAGTATTTTTACCGCTAACGTAAAAAGAATCGATAAGGGCGGAAACAACATAAGAACAACGTAGCAAGCACCAATGCTGGCTGCCGTCAGCACCCGCCAAGGACGTGCCCGGATATGACGCACCCAAGCGGTCGTCAGCAGAATGCTGCCGTCAACAAGCAGCTCCCGCACAAACATGACATCGACATAAACAGTCACAGCTTCACCTTCCAGCGGGTTCGAACGACAGAACGTTTGCCCTCCCCTCTGGAGAGAACGATTGAACCTAGTATATAAAAATCCTATTTCAAAGTCTGTCTAAACATGACGGCATGACATAGCTTTTTTTGTCGAGGCACCATTGCGAGTTTATAGGGCTAATGAATTGTTGCAGTATCGGGAATATGATAATTTATATCCATATAATTCATATGGCTGTTAAGCACACGCCACCTCTTCAGGATCGATTTCGCTCCTGGGACATGGCATTTTTTATTCCCATTTGACGGGGAGCGTGACCGGATTTGTCGTATGAGGAGGTTTTTAATAGTTGATATGACGATTATCTTAAGAGACGCGGCGGCGAAAATAAAAGAAGAGACGGATGGCATGTCCTCGCGTTTCTCCTATGACGACGTGAAAGACAAGCCGCGTAAGAGGCGCATGGACATGTTAAGGCGGATGAGGAAAAGCGCATGAGGCCATGTTGCTTCGAATGCTAGCAAATCAAAAACTATCGAAGCACGGTAGAGGTAAACGGCGAATTCGTTGATACGTTCCTAACAATAATGAGCTCTAGGCGTGGTAACGAAACCACCTACTTGCCAAAAAAACAAAAACGCCTGACCGGCAGGCCGGTCAGGCGTTAAAGGACTAGCGGTCGTTGCGACGGTTGCGCAGGAACGCAGGGATTTCGAGCTGGTCGCTCGAGGTCGATGCGCCAAACGGCTTCACCGGGGCAGCTTGCTGCTGCTGCGGAGACGACACGGATTGCGTCGCCTGGCGCGCTTCCGGTTCGGCTTGCGGCTGCGCTACTCGGCGGGATGCCGTTGAAGGCCTGGTTTCGAAGCCGGTTGCAATAACCGTAACCTTGATTTCGTCTTTCAGGTCTTCGTCGATAATCGCACCAAAGATCATATTAACTTCCGGATCGGAAGCCGAGATAACGATCTCCGCTGCTTCGTTGACTTCATACAGGGACAGGTTGCTGCCGCCTGTGATGTTCATGATAACGCCGCGAGCGCCATCGATGGACGTCTCGAGCAGCGGGCTCATGATCGCTTTTTTCGCCGCTTCCGCTGCACGGTTCTCGCCTGTCGCGATACCGATACCCATCAGCGCCGAGCCGCGCTCCGTCATAATCGTCTTCACGTCCGCAAAGTCAAGGTTGATCAGACCAGGCACCTGGATCAAGTCCGAAATACCTTGCACCGCTTGGCGAAGCACGTTGTCCGCTTCGCGGAACGCTTCCAGCATTGGGGTCTTCTTGTCCACAATCTCAAGCAAACGGTCATTCGGGATAACGATCAGCGTATCTACCTTTTCCTTCAACGCTTCGATGCCAAGCTCCGCTTGCGCGGCGCGTTTACGGCCTTCGAAGGTGAACGGACGCGTTACTACGCCGACTGTCAGCGCGCCGCATTCGCGGGCAATCTCGGCGATAACAGGAGCTGCGCCGGTACCCGTACCGCCGCCCATGCCTGCAGTAACGAATACCATGTCCGAGCCTTTCAATTGCTGCATCACAAGCTCTCTCGACTCTTCAGCCGCTTTCTTGCCCACTTCCGGATTTGCGCCGGCGCCAAGACCGCGAGTCAGCTTATCGCCGATTTGCAGCTTATGCTCGGACTTTGCCAGATGCAAAGCTTGCGCATCCGTATTAACGGTTATGAAATCGACGCCTTTAACGCCGTTTTCGATCATTCGGTTAACCGCGTTGCTGCCGCCGCCGCCAACACCAATTACTTTTATTTGAGCGAGTTGCTCCAGATCCAAATCGAATTCCAACATCTTTCATTTTCCCCCGATCAAATAAATTCGCTAAACATATTTTTCAACCGTTCGAACATACCGGGTTTGGATGAAGCGGTGGTACCCGACTTGCGGCTTGCCGTTTTCTTCCCTGTACTTGCTGCTGCTCCTCGTACTCCCATATATTTCGACACGTATTGGATCATTCCTACCCCGCTGCTGTATGCAGGGTCGCGCACACCGATATAATCCGGCGATGCGATACGAACAGATGACTCCAGCTCCGCTTGCGCAAGTGCCAGTGTACCCGGCATCGTAACAGAACCTCCAGTCAGTACGTATCCGTTCACTTTATCCCCGTAACCTAGCCTGCGTACTTCTTGACGCACAAGATGGAAAATTTCCTGCATGCGCGGCTCGATAATGCTGGCCAGATCAACCTGGGAAAACTCTTTTTCCATATTGCTTCCCATGCGAGTCACTTTAAACCTTACATCGTCAGCCGCATCGTTGACAAAAGCACAGCCGTACTTGAGCTTGATCTTCTCGGCTTGATCCGACTGCGTACGAAGTCCGTAAGCGATATCGTTCGTGACGTATTCGCCGCCGATAGGCAGCGTCGAGATGGCGGCAAGGCTGCCTTGCTCATAGATCGTAATGGTAGTAGAACCAGCGCCGATATCCGTCAGTACGGTTCCGATCGTTTTCTCGTCTTTTGTTAGCGACATGACGCCAGAAGCAAGCGACATCAGGATTACACCAGAAATCCGAAGTCCGGCCTTTTCCACGCAGCGCATCAAGTTATGTATAGCCGTTTTTGCACCTGTTACAATGGTCGCTTCAACCTCTAGCCGAACGCCGATCATACCGCGAGGGTCGGATATTCCTTCCAAGCCGTCAACCAAAAATTGCTTCGGTACAAGATTAATAATTTCTCTTTCAGGAGGAAGCGCGACCACCTTGGCCGCTTGAATCACGCGTTCGATATCTTCCTCTCCTATTTCACGGTCCTCATTGGATACTGCAACAACGCCACGATTCGTCTGAAGTGCTATGTGATTCCCTTGAATCCCAACATAGACGTCTGATATTTGAATGCCAACCATTCTTTCCGCATGCTCGATAGCACTGCGAATCGACTGCACGGTTTGGTCAATATCTACAATAGCTCCCTTGCGAATACCCTCCGAGTCGGCAGATCCAACTCCAATAATATTAATGGCTCCGTTGTTCACTTCACCAATAATAGCACGAACTTTGGATGTACCGATGTCCAAACTGACGATGATGTCGTTACTGCTCAACCCGCGGCACCTCCCGTTTTAACTGATAAAATACACACAAGATAGGGTTCTAAACATTCGTCCTTCTACATATTCAACGCCTTTGATATATTCCCTCTTTTTTCAACAAAATTTTCATTTCCCTAATATTACGCTGTGAGCTCTTATGTTATGAATCCTTATGAACGCTTGATAGTCCTATGAAAATACATTAAATCTGTGTATAAAATTCTACCATTCTTTCTACCTATTGAGTAGTCTCTTTTTGATCAGATTCCATATTTTCTGAAGCATTACTATTAAACGGAACATAAGTGTCCGCGAGCAGCATCGTAATCTTTCCCGGCTCCTGCGTTTCGATAACCGCATTTAGCGCTTCGATTTTCTCCGGCAGCAAGGAAACCGCCGTGACAACTTCAAACTTGGTCCTGGTGTAGATCTTAATCCGATCCGGATAAGCCTTCGAAGGATCGGGAATAATCTCCGACAAGTCTGAGAGCTGCTTTTCCGAGATTTTCCCCAGCTGCTTCGTCAGTTCCGCCCTGTTCGGATCATCCGGTTTCCAACCGGAGAGAACGGGCTTGTCCATCAGAAATTCGTCGCTTAATGCCGAAACGTTGGTTCCGTTCGACATAATGGCGGTCATTTCGCCGCTTGCAGACAATTCAAACGCGACAACGGGAAATTCTTTCACCGTAATTTTGACATTGCCGGGGAAGGACTTGGAGACGCTCGCCTCCTCTATCGGCTTTAATGCTTTGACGATACGCTTCTCCGAACTGGATTCCGATACGCCGAAATAAGCGTCTCCCGCCGTAATGCCTGCTGCTGCTTGAATATCGCTTTTGGAAGTATATTGCGCGCCTTCTATTGTTATCGTCGTAATCTTGCTGATTGATGAGTTGAAAAATAATACAGATAAGAGAATAACAAACAATAAAAAAAGAACGGCCAGCAGTTTGCGGCTGCCCTTTCTTTTTCGCTCCGGCTCTTTTAATACAGGCACTAGCTCGCTCATAACTTGTCCCTTCCTTCTAAAAAAACATCCGGTCCTCCTTAGTGGCAGGGCCGGTCGTTTCTATCCAGCTGCGATTTGAGTCATCCCCGGTTAATTCTTCGGCACGGGAGAGTAACGCGAAATGCGCGCGCCGAGTCTGCTTAACATCGTTTCAATGCAATCATAACCGCGGTCGATATGATGGATTTGCTCGACAATCGTCTTGCCTTGCGCGGCTAAGCCGGCAATGACAAGCGCCGCGCCCGCTCTCAGGTCGGTTGCTTCCACCGTTGCACCGTACAGACGCGGTACGCCGCGAATAAACGCCGAGTTCAGATCCACGCGGATATCGGCGCCCATGCGGGATAATTCATCCACATGCTTCAGACGTCCCTCGAAGATCGTTTCCTTCAAAATGCTGACTCCGTCCGCAAGCGCAAGCAGCACCATCACCTGCGACTGAAGATCGGTCGGGAAGGCAGGATACGGAGCCGTCACGACTCTTTCCACTGCTCTCGGCCGCCCTGGGCAGCCCACCTTGATTATATCACCGTCAACCAAGATTTGAACACCTGCCCGGCGAAGCACGTGAATAAGCGAGGATAAATGCGCCGGATTCGTGTTTAATAAAGTGACCTGCCCTCGGGTTGCGGCTGCGGCTACCATAATGGTGCCGGCAACAATGCGGTCCGGAATGACGGTATACGTGCAAGGCGTTAGCGACTGTACCCCTTCGATCGTAATCGTGTCCGTTCCGGCACCCATGATTTTCGCGCCCATTGCGTTCAGAAACTTCTGCAAATCCTGAATCTCCGGCTCCCGTGCCGCATTGCTGATCGTTGTCCGACCTTCGGCAAGCACGGCTGCCATCATAATGTTCTCCGTTGCCCCGACGCTTGGGAAGGCCAGATGGATATCCGCCCCGTGCAGTTTATCCGCACGGCAGATGATCCGGTTGCCGATCTCCTCAATTTCTGCGCCGAGAGCTTGAAGTCCTTCCAAATGTAGATCGATCTTTCTCTCGCCGATTGCGCAGCCGCCAGGCTGATACACCTGCGTTTCACCAAATCTAGCTAATAACGGCCCCATCAAAAAGATAGACGAGCGCATCTGTCCCATTAACGATTCCGGCACATGCGAGGTGTGTGCAGTTTCTGTGTCCAGAACGACTGTATCCCCCACATGCTCAGCGCGGCATCCTAGTTCGCGCAAAATGTTAAGCATTACGTCGATATCAAGCAGCCTAGGCACATGTTCTATGGTTGATGTGCCTTCCGCTAACATACAGGCTGCCAATATTGGCAAAGCGGCATTTTTCGCTCCTTGGATAACAATGGATCCTGAGAGAGGTTTCCCGCCTTCAATCACCAATTTGTCCAATGTATCACCTCCGAATTACCGCTCACCCACCACCAATACTTCCGGTACCAGCTGAACGCCGTAGCGGTCTGCTATCGTACCTTGAATGTGAGTCATGAGGGTGAGAACATCTTCAGCTGTCGCTTGCCCTCTGTTTACTATGAAATTGGCGTGAAGCTCCGAAACTTCCGCTCCCCCGAATCGTACGCCCTTTAAGCCCGCCTCCTGAATGAGTCTAGCGGCAAAATCACCCGGCGGATTGCGGAACACGCTGCCTGCGCATGCGAGCTGCAGCGGCTGCGTGCGTAACCGCCGTTCCTGATAAGCAGAAAGTGTTGCCGAAATTTCATTGCGGTCTCCTTCTGCAAGCTCGAACGTAGCTTCTACGACAACGCCCTTCAATTCATGAAGGATAGAGTGGCGGTAAGAGAATTGCATCGCCTCTCGGTCGAATCGTACCAATTCACCTGTCTCCAGCACAATCTCAGCTGATCTAAAAATACGTGACACATCGGAACCATGCGCGCCTGCGTTCATATAGACAGCTCCGCCTACCGTACCCGGAATTCCCCCCGCGAATTCCAGCCCGGTAAGTCCTTCCCTGCCTGACATTCTTGATAATTTTACGAACGAGAACGATGCACCCGCATGAACGAGCGTTCCTTCAAAGCGCACATAATCCAGCCCGTCGCGCGTCTTGATCACAACGCCGCGAATTCCTTTATCGCTCACCAGCATATTGGAGCCGCGGCCGAGATTCGTCCACGGTACGCCATGCTTATGAAGCAGGCGGATGGCCGACACGAGCTGATCTTTGCCGTGTGGGATAAACAGAACGTCAGCGGGTCCGCCGATTTTCCAAGTGGTATGTTTTGCAAGCGGCTCATTGTACAGGATCTGACCGAGACCTGCTTGTTCCAATTCCGCAATAAATGTTTCCATGTTGTCGAACCTCCTCATAGCTTCTAGTTGAGAGAATCAGGGCTCCGCTTGCGGCTGCCGGCAGCTAGAGCTGCCCGCCGCAGCGTGTGACTAACGGCCCGAGCAGGGCGACGGTCACGATTTATAGAGTATCTTATGCCCTCTCCATCTCGAATGTGACAATCGCCCATGCTCACCCGTAAACACAAAAATGGACGTCAGGAGGCCGCCTCGAAAGGCGGCGCCATGCCGGCCATTTACGCCAATATGTTTTCCCTCGTTATCTGGAATACCGGGATATATTGAGCAAAATGCCAAGAGCGGTAAGCAGCAGTGTCAGTGATGAACCGCCGTAACTGATCAGCGGCAGCGTTATCCCGGTTACCGGCATTGCGCCGATAACGACACCGATATTGATTAATACCTGAACGCCTATGATCCCGGTAATCCCTACCGCAAGCAGACTGCCGAATGTGTCTGGAGCCGATATCGCAGTCCGGACTCCCCTCCAGACTAAGACCATAAACAGAAGAATAAGCGCGGATCCGCCTATAAAGCCAAGTTCCTCGGAAATAATGGAAAATATAAAATCCGTCTGCGGCTCCGGCAAATAGCTGAACTTCTGACGGCTCATGCCTAGCCCAAGCCCTACCAGGCCGCCCGGTCCTATCGCGTATAGGGATTGAATGATTTGATAGCCTGTACCCAGCGGGTCCGCCCAAGGATCAAGGAAGCCCGTAATCCGCTTCATCCTATAAGGTTCGGCAATAACCAGCGCTATAAGACCAAGCAGCCCGCTTGAACCAAGCAAAGCCAGATGGCTGATCCTCGCGCCAGCCGCGAAAATAAGAATCAGCGCGGCTCCAACCATAACCGCGCCGGACCCCAGATCCGGCTGCAGCATAATAAGGCCGAAGGCTAGTCCAACCAAGCCAAGAGGCGGCAGCAAGCCTTTCGTGAAATGAGTAATGGTCTGCTGCTTGTCCGACAGCCATTTGGCCAGGAACAGAATCATCGCAAGCTTCATAAACTCGGAAGGCTGTATGCCAAAAGAGCTGATGCCAAGCCAGCTTCGGGCACCGCCGCGGACAACGCCGATTCCGGGGATAAGCACGATAATCAGCAGGACGAAGCAAATCAGCAGCGCCGCCTTCGCCCAGTTTTTCCATATGAGATAATTCGCGTTCATCGTAAATATTAACGCACCAACGCCAAGGACGGCAAATATAAGCTGGCGCTTCACGTAATAGAATTTATCGCCGAATTCATGGAAAGCGAGCACCGCGCTCGCGCTGTATACCATTACTAATCCAATCGTCAGGATAAGCGCAATCGATACGATCATCCAAACGTCCGGGGCGGACCTGGCTTTGGCCATAGCAAACACACCTCTTGTTTAGCGTAAGTAGGGACAAGCCCCCTACTTACAAGGTATGCGCCGATTCTTTAAAAATGCGTCCTCGTTCCTCAAAGGATGCAAACATATCCCAACTCGCGCAGGCCGGCGACAACAAAACGATATCTCCAGGCTCCGCTAGTCCGGCAGCCTCCCGTACGGCCCTGCGCAAAGTAGACTCGGCGTCCTCCTCAGGTTCGACCAATCGCACATTCGTTAAACCTGCAAGCTCCGCCACCTTCGCCAGCTTCTCTCTTGTTTGACCCAGCGTTACCAGCCCCTTCAGCCGGTCACGGAATACCGGAAGAAGCTCCATGTAATCAGAGCCGCGGTCAAGTCCGCCTGCGATAAGAATGATAGGCGCGCTCAAAGAGCCGACTGACATCGTGGTCGCCATGGGATTTGTAGCCTTGGAATCATTATAATAATGGACGCCGTTGATTTCTCCCGCGTACTCGAGCCGGTGCTCAACGCCTCTAAAGCCTTGCAGAGCCGGTAGCATTGCTTCGGGAGCGACCCCCGCTGCCAGGCAGGCGGCAATCGCCGCAAGCGCGTTTCCGGCGTTATGGCGGCCCGGCAGCCCAAGCGCGGATACCGGCAGAATAGCCTGCTCCGTCCCGTCTTCTTTACGCCATACAATCATATGCTCTTTATCCGAATCTTTGCCGCGTTCAAACGGCGGTTCAATGCAGATCCCTTGGTCGAGCCGCACATACAGCGAGAACGGCAGCAGCTTTGCGGCCAGATGGTCAGCAATCGCTCTGCAGGTCGCATCGTCCCAGTTCAGAACGGCAACATCGTCCGCCGTCTGATTATCGAACAGCTTCGCCTTCGATGCGACGTAATCTTCCATCCCGCCATGATAGTCCAAATGAGTCTCGGCAATGTTGAGCAAGAGAGCAATGCGCGGACGGAATGCCGATGTCCCTTTCAATTGGAAGCTGCTGAGCTCTGCCACGATCCAGTTGTCTTTCGTCGCTTCGGCTGCCGCTTCGCAGAGCGGTATGCCGATATTGCCCGCCACGATGGGATTAAAGCCCGCGCCGCCAAGCAGCTCGCCGATCCAGGTCGTTGTTGTGGTTTTGCCGTTCGAACCGGTAATTCCGATAATCGGAGCCTCCGACAGCCAATAAGCGACCTCGACCTCCGTCACAATTTCCACGCCATGAGCTTCTGCCTGTTGGACAGGACTTGCCGTATACGGGATTCCCGGATTTTTCACCAGCAGCGCCGTTTCGCTTGTCACAAGATCTTCCGGATGATAACCGCATAGCACAGAAATGCCCAAAGCAGTTAATTCATCCGCTTCGGGGCATAGTTCGCGTTCTTTTTTGTCGTTCACAATCACTTCCGCTCCAAGAGCATGGAATACTTTTGCTACGCTCACGCCGCTTCTGGCAAGACCTAGTACAACGACGCGGCGATCCCGATAAGTCGCCGGATGGTTCATAAGTACAACTCCTTTGTATAAGAAGCGGAGCTAGCCGCTTAGTAGTCTTCGTTATGTATAGTCAGGCACTCTCGCCAGGCTTCCTGGAAAGCCGGCAAGAGATCAGCCAAACCATAATCATTATACCTTATAGGGCAAGAAGAAGTCCGATTACCGCCAGCAGCAAACCGACCGACCAGAAGGTCGTAACGACGCGCCATTCGGACCAGCCGCTTAATTCGAAGTGATGGTGAATCGGGCTCATCTTGAAAATCCGCTTGCCGCGGAGCTTAAACGATCCAACCTGCAGAATGACCGAAAGCATTTCCAGCACGAATACGCCGCCTACGATAACGAGCATAAGCTCCATCTTGGTCAGAATCGCTACGGCCGCAATGCCGCCCCCAATACCAAGCGAGCCCGTGTCTCCCATAAATACCTTTGCCGGATGGGCGTTAAAGATCAGGAAGCCAAGCACCGCCCCAACCATTGCCGCGGAAAAAATAGCCGATTCATGCTCGGATACTTGAAGCGCAAGAATGGTAAAGGCGCCAAAGGCAATGGCGCTCGTCCCCGACAAAAGGCCGTCCAGGCCGTCCGTAAAGTTTACCGCGTTGCTCGATCCGAACAGGATAATCACGACAAACGGATAATAGAACCAGCCAAGGTCAAAGCCCCAGGAAGTACCCGGTACCGTGATCATCGTGCTGTGATTCATATTGTACAGCTCCGCGCATACGATGATGGAGAACAACAGCTGGCCGAACAGCTTCTGGCGCGCCGTCAATCCAAGCGAACGTTTAAATACGATTTTAATATAATCATCTAGAAATCCAACAAGTCCAAAACCTAGTGAAGCCGTAAAAAGCACCCAGAAATCAGGGGTCTTATCCGAAAATTTCAAAAAGGCGATTAGCAGCGCAAGCATTATGATAATGCCGCCCATTGTTGGGGTGCCGCTTTTCTTCAAGTGGCTTTGCGGACCGTCGGTCCGGATTTGCTGTCCAAACTTCATGCGCCGGAGAAGCGGAATGAACAATGGTCCAAGCAGAACCGCTATTAAGAATGATGCACCTAATGAAAATAAGATGACCATCGTGTCCATTATCTATCTCACCTCGCTTCCAAAGTTTGGACAATCTGTTCCATGCGCACGCCGCGCGAGCCTTTGACCAGGACGAGATCCTGAGGCTGTACTTGCTCTCTCAACCATTCTCCAAGCTTCCCTTTGTCATCAAAATGTACAATCGCCGTTCCTTTAGCTTCCGCCGGGAACTGCGACAAAGCCCCAGCCGACGTATGCTCCGACAATGGTCCGAACGTAACGACGGCATCTGCCTTGTCCGGCGTAATATAAGCTCCCGTCTCGAAATGGAGAGACTCTTCCTCCGGACCAAGCTCCCGCATATCGCCAAGAACGATCCATTTGCGCCGGAATCCGGTCAATTGCCCGACCAGGTCAATCGCTGCGCGCACGGCGGTCGGATTGGCATTATAAGCGTCATTAAGAATCATAGCGCCGTTATGCGCCTTCACCGGCTGAATTCTCATGCCCGTCAGCTCAAGGCCAATCAGGCCACCCCGGATATTTTCCTCCGAAATGCCGAACCGGCGTCCAATCGCGATGGCCGCAAGCGCGTTGCTGACGTTATGTTGGCCGGGAACCGGTATGGTGTACGGCGCGGATGCGGTATCCTGCCCTTTGCGCTTAACGGCAAAAGTCGAGGATACGGCCCCAACCCCGATATCGGCCGCCGACCAGTCGTTCGCTTCTCCAAGGCCAAAGGTCTGAAGCTGCGTGCCTTCCGGCAGGCTCATTGTCGCAAGCTCCGCCGCCAGCAGTGGCTCATCGCCGTTATAAAGAAGGATGCCGCCGGAATGAAGCCCCTGCGCAATCTCCAGCTTTGCCTTCGCGATCCCTTCGCGGGAGCCAAGCTGAAGCAGATGGGCATCTCCGATATTCGTAATAACCGCTACATCGGGACGGGCAATATTCGTAAGCAGCTCGATCTCGCCAAAGCCGCTCATGCCCATCTCAAGGACTGCCGCATCCGTTTCCTCGTCAAGCTGGAGAACGGTTAATGGCAGGCCGATATGATTATTCAAATTGCCTGCCGTCTTGTGAACTTTATAAGATGTTCCAAGAACGGCCGCAACCATGTCTTTGGTTGTTGTTTTGCCGTTGCTGCCCGTAATGCCGATAACGCGGACGTACAGCTCTTCCCGATAGGAAGTTGCCAGCTGCTGGAGCGCCTTCAGCGTATCCCTTACAAACAATAAAGGTGCGCCTGCAAGCTCCTGCGGAACTTCGCGCTTCGTCTCCCACAACGCGGCCGCGGCTCCCTGCTGAAGCGCTTGAGCGACATAGTTGTGACCGTCAAAGTTTTCTCCGACAAGCGGAACGAACAGCTGACCCGGCTGAATGCTGCGCGTGTCCGTGCTGACGCCGGCAATCCGGACGGGTTCGCCTTTATAGGCTCTTGCGCCGCACATGTCGGCGACTTGCTCCAATGTACGATTGATCAATGTAATAATCCCCTTATCGCTTCTTTTGCCACCAAACGGTCGTCAAAAGGATGCGTAACGCTTCCTATAATTTGATACGTTTCATGACCTTTCCCCGCAATCAATACTACATCTCCCGGGCTTGCCATTTCAACCGCTTTTTCAATCGCGGCGCGGCGGTCAACCTCCAGTTCGTAACGGTCGGAGGTTACTCCGTCCTTCAGGAGACCGGCTTCAATATCCTTTAGAATAAGGTCCGGATCTTCCGTTCTCGGGTTATCGGAGGTGACGAGCACGTAATCCGCATAGCGGGCGGCAATCGAGCCCATAATCGGGCGTTTCGTCTTGTCGCGGTCGCCGCCGCAGCCGAATACGCAAATAATCTGCGGAGGAGCCAGCTCCTTCACCGCGCGAAGCACATTCTCCAGTCCGTCGGGGGTATGCGCGTAGTCCACGACAACGGCGAACTCCTGTCCTGCCTGCACGGATTCCACACGGCCCGGCACGCCGGGAACCGCTTCGAGACTAGCCTTGATCCGTTCAAGCGCAACGCCTTCAATGAGAGCGGCCGATATAGCCGCAAGCGCATTATAGACGTTAAACTTGCCGACCATCTGCAGCGCGATATCCGTCTCGCCGCGGAATGTGCTTACCCGGAACGTAGTGCCACGCGCGGAAATACGGATATCCGAAGCCCGAACGTCAGCATGGTTGTCGATGCCGTATGTGATGACTTCGGCTGCCGTCAGCTTGGCGAACTGCTCGGATACGGGATCATCGACATTAAGAACCGCATAAGCGCGATCCCCGGCGTTTGCCGCGTACTCATTGCCAAGCCGCGAGAAGAACAGACCTTTTGCCGCCGCATACTTTTCCATCGTTCCGTGATAGTCCAGATGATCCTGGGTCAGATTCGTAAAGACCGCCGTACGGAACCGGCAGCCCTTCACGCGCCCCTGCTCCAGAGCATGCGAGGACACTTCTATCGCGCAATAGGCCGTTCCTTCCTTGCGCATGTCGGATAAATATTGCTGCAGCTGAAGCGCTTCCGGCGTAGTGCCCGACATCGGGAACGATTTTCCCGCGTACCGCATCTCTACCGTGCCGATTACGCCGGAGCTTCTGTCGTTATCATTTAAAATCTGTTCGATCAAATAAGTTGTAGTCGTCTTGCCATTCGTCCCCGTTACCCCAATCAGATGAAGAGCCTTGCTGGGGTGACCATAGAAATGATCGGCCAATACGGCCATAGCCAGCCGGCTGTCCTTCACGATCAGCTGAGGAGCATCCAGCTCCAGCTCACGTTCGACGACGAATGCGACTGCGCCTTTGGCCGCCGCTTGAGGCGCGTAAGCATGACCGTCAACCGTATGACCCGGCAGACAGATAAATAACTGTCCCGGCCCTACTTTGCGGGAATCCGTCTCGATCCCCGCTATTTCCGTATCCCCTGCTCCTGTTAGCCTCGCCGTAATAAGCAGTTCTGCCAATTCGCTTAATCGCATGTTGTTTTCCTCCCGTATGCTGGTCGTTATCTCTCATTATAGTCAAGGAGGATGCATTATATCATCCTTCTTGACTATGGTTGGTCAATGGGAATCCGATATATTATCCTCATCGCCTAAATAAATACGTATCGTTGAACCCTTCTCTACCCTTGCGCCGACTGCCGGAGCCTGGCGGATAACCGTATTGCCCGAACCCGCCGAAGACAAATTGAAGTTCATGTTCATATCCTCGTATATGTCCGACACTGATTTTCCTACCAGGTTAGGAACCGTAACGATCGGCGTCTCGCCAAGCTTATACTTCTTGTCGATCTGCTTCTCGCGAGGCGGCACCTGCAGAATCGTAAGAGCGTCCTCCATAATATTACGCACGATAGGGGCAGCCACGACACCGCCGAATTGAATGCCTTGCGGATTGTCTACCGCCACATAAATGACGATCTCCGGTTTATCGGCAGGAGCGAAGCCAACAAAGGATACGATATGTTCATTCGGAGAATAACGTCCATTGATTACTTTTTGCGCGGTACCTGTTTTTCCGCCTACCCTGTAGCCATCGATATACGCATTGCCGCCTGTTCCGAGGGCAACGACGCTTTCAAGCGCTTCGCGCACCTGCTTCGACGTGTCCTCCGAGATGACCTTGCGGACAGCCTCCGGTTCAATCTGCTGCACCGTCTCGCCGGTCTGCGGATTAATCCATGCCTTGGTTACATGAGGTTTGTACAAGGTACCGCCGTTAATTGCAGCCGATACGGCGGCAATTTGTTGAATCGGCGTAACCGATACGCCTTGACCGAAAGCGGTAGTCGCAAGCTCGACAGGACCAACCTTATCCAGCTTGAACAAGATACCGTTTGCTTCGCCAGGAATATCAATGCCCGTTTTCGAACCGAATCCGAAGTTTTTAATATAATCGAAAAGCTTTTCTTTGCCAAGCCGATTACCAAGGTTTACAAATCCCGGGTTGCAGGAATTTTGCACAACCTCGAGGAAGGTCTGGCTGCCATGGCCGCCTTTTTTCCAGCAGCGGAGCCTGGCTCCCCCGATCTCGACGGCACCGGGATCGAAGAAGGTTTCGTTCTTGAGATTTACCTTCTTCTCTTCGATTGCAGCCGCAAGAGTTATAATCTTAAACGTAGAACCCGGCTCGTAAGTCATCCAGATCGGAAGATTCCGGTTGTAGGTTTCGCTTGGATATTCCCTGTAATTGGCAGGCTCATAGGTTGGCCGGCTTGCCATGCCGAGAATTTCTCCCGTATTCGGGTTCATGGCGATTGCAATGATATCATCCGGCTGGAGCGCCGTCATCGCCTGATCGAGTTCCCGCTCCATAACCGCCTGAATCTGCTGGTCGATCGTTAATTCCAGGGATAAGCCTTGCTGCGGCGCCTTGTACGTATCCGAAGAATTCGGCATTGTTTTGCCGGATGCCGTGGATAAGTAAGAGACATTGCCGTCAATCCCTTTAAGCATATCGTTATATTTGGCTTCCACGCCGGTAAGCCCTTTATCTACTCCCGTAAAGCCCAGCAAGTGCGCGGCGAGGCTTCCGAAAGGATAATAACGGTTATTGTCCTCCGCAACGACAACTCCGTTAAGATGCAAATTTCTTACCTGCTGCGCCTTGTCGGTAGTCATTCGTTTACCGCCCGGCTTTAGCTCAACAATGCTGGTTTTCTTGGAGAGCAGCTTAACCAATGCTTCCTCCGTCATATCCAAATAAGGCGCAAGCTTGGCTGCCGTTGCCTGTTTGTCCGGAATTTGCACGGGGATAGCCAGCACGGTTGGCGTGCTTATATCATACGCCAGCTTGGTCCCGTTACGATCCAGAATATCGCCACGCTTCGCCTTATAAGGAATTTCGCGCCGCCAGTTGTCTTCCGCTTGGGCGGACAGCTTCTCGCCCTGCCACAACTGAACATAAGAAAGCCGGAAAATCAATCCGGCAAAAGCTGCCACGCTGATTAAAAGCACGATAAACAGCCGGCGACGCAACGTTACATTTGATACCTTCATCCTTGTTCCCCCTTACGCCTCATCCTTCGGCTGAGCGTACGCTGACGCTCATTCCCAACCTATGAGGGACAAGTGGGGGATAGAACAAGCTATCGATGAATTATTGCGTATTGGCCGTATCGACTTTCTGATCTTCGGCCGAATTGGTCCCGTCATCCGCATTTGCCTTGGCATCCTCCGAATCGGAAGAAGCGGTCTCGCCGTTCACCGCGTCCGTCTGCGGAGAAAGCGTAAGTTCAATGAGACGCTCGCCATTTTTCGTGATCTGTTTCTGCGAAACGACATAGCCTTCGCCTTTAACCGTTGCGCGGATGTCCAGCACGGATGCGATTTCGAGTGCGTCGCGCAATGAAATACCCGTCATATCCGGAATTTTCAGCTTATCCCGTTGCTCCGTAATCAAGTAAACCTTCTGGGCCGGATGAACGGAAGCCCCCGAAGCAGGCACCTGCTGGATGACTTTTGTTCCGCCGCCGACTACCTCAACGTTTAAGCCGCGTGATTTCAGTTGCGTTTTTGCTTGGGATACGGTCAGACTATCGAGCTTAGGCACGGATACCGTTACTTCTTTCTTCCCGTTCTCGGTGACTTTAACATCCGGCGCAACGCCCATATGCTTTAAGCTTTTGTATACAATGTCCTTAAAGGCAGGTGCCGCAACGGCGCCGCCGCCGGCTTTCGGATCGTTAGGCTCGTCAACGACGATATAGAGGACAATTTTCGGATTCTCGACAGGCGCGTATCCGATAAAAGATACGACGAACTTGTCTTGCGAATATTTTCCGTTAATAACCTTTTGCGCCGTACCCGTCTTGCCTGCTACCCGATAGCCTTCGATATAGGCGTTGCGGCCGGTACCGATCTCTTGGTCCGATACAACCTGTTCCAGGTATTCGCCCACCTTCTTCGAGGCTTCCTGCGAAATAACCTGTCTGACTACCTTAGGCTGCGTCTTTACGGTTGTCTTCGTGTTAGGATCATAAATCTGTTTCACGATATGCGGCTCCATCAGCTTGCCGCCGTTCGCAACCGCGGCAACTGCCGCAATCTGTTGAATGGCCGTAACTTGCACCTTGCCTTGACCAAATGAAGCGCGGGCAATATCGGAAGGAATGGATAAGTTCACGTTAATCGCACCCGATGCTTCACCGCCAAGCTCGACGCCCGTTTTTTGGCCGAACCCGAACCGGTTGATATAATCCATAAGCTTTTCTCCGCCAAGCTGCTCCCAGCCCAGCTTAACGAACGCAACGTTACTGGAGCGCTTCAAGCCTTCCAGATAGGTGATCGTACCCCAGCCGACTTTGTTAATGTCTTTTACCGGAGCGCCCGGTACCGCTATGGAACCGGAATGATACGTCGCGTTCGGGTTGAAGATCCCTTCCTGCACGGCTGCAGCCAGCGTTACAATCTTGAACGTTGAACCGGGCTCATACAAAGACTTGATCGAGTGGTTATACGCATTCTCGTAACTCATGTCCCAATAGGTATTCGGATCGAATGTCGGATAATTGGCCATTGCCAGAATATCCATCGTATTCGGATCCGCGGCAATCGCGGTAATGCTTTTCGGATGATATTTCTGATTGATATCCTCCAGCGCCTTCTCCACGTAATTCTGAATGTCCATATCGAGCGTAAGAGCAATGTCCTGGCCATCCTTCGCCGGCTTGTATTCGACTTCGCCTTCCGCGAGCTGGACGCGTTTGCCGTCCTTTTCGTACTTCAGCTCCCCGTCTTCGCCTTTCAGCTTGTCGTTATAGAACGATTCAATCCCCGAAGCCGCCTGGCCTTCCTTCGTCACGTACCCCAGCAGCTGCGAAGCCATGGAATGACGAGGATAGTAACGCTTCTGATCTTCAAAGAGGTAAATGCCGACGTCTTTCGTCTTGTATTTATCGTAAAGCTCCTGGCGGAACTTAACGACCTTGTCGGCAAGCTCCTTGTCTATCTTCCAGCCTTCCTCGTGAATCTCGCGCTGCTGATAGTAGTCGCCGTTATCCTTTTGCGCCGTAACGATCTTGAGCAGATCGGCCTCCGGCTTGCCCAGCAATGTATGTAATCCCGCTGCTACTTCGTCGGCGATATTAAGCTTATGAATCATATCGGGGCTTACCGCGATATCGTAAGCAACGGAGTCCATGGCGAGCATGTTGCCGTCCCTATCCGTAATCGTCCCCCTCTTCGCTACGAGCTTCTCTTCGGCCGCCCATCTTGTTTTGGCCTTTTCGTACCAAAAGTCTCCTTTAACCACCTGCACCCAATAGATTCTTCCGATTAGAACAACAAAAAGGAGGGTTATTATCCCTCCAAACAACAACGTGCGAAGTTTAATTCGTTTCACCATATGCGTCACCTATTCCGACTTGGCGGATTGTGTATTTACCATGATGTCCGGCTGTTCGGTGCTCGCCATGCCTTGCGTTTCTGCCATTTTGCGGATCCTCTCCGGATCGTTAAGCATTTCTACTTGCTTCTGCAACTCTTTCATATCAATGTTCATCGTTGCGTATTGCGTTTTCATTTGCTTGATTTGGACGCGCATATCATAGTTTTTCGCATATTGATTTACAATGACTCCAAGTACGATTACGCAAAAAACAACCGTAAACATGTACAGCAGTTTCTCTTGAACCGGAATCGACTTGCGCTTCACAACCATCCGTTTCGTCTCGCGGACGACCGTCCGCTGATCCGGCTTGCGCTTTGGCTGCATGGCCAAATTGCCGTTGATATAAGCCAATGAAAGAACCCCCTCTAACCTACAATTTTTCTGCGACACGCAGCTTGGCCGAGCGAGAGCGAGGGTTAACTTCCAATTCCTGCTCTGTCGGAACAATCGGCTTGCGGTTCACTAACCGAAGCTTTCCTGTGCCGCCGCATACACATTTCGGGAAATCCGGCGGACAAGTGCATTTTTCAACATAACTCGCAAATAATTGCTTGCAGATGCGATCCTCTAATGAATGGAAAGTAATAACGGATATCCTGCCGCCTGGGCCAACGCATTTCACCGCTTGTTCCAATGCGTCTTCCTCGGCGCCGAGCTCGTCATTTACGGCAATACGGAGAGCCTGGAAGGAACGCTTGGCCGGATGACCGCCAGTCCGTCTTGCTGCAGCCGGAATGCCGGTTTTGACCAGTTCAGCCAGCTCGCCGGTTGTTTCGATCGGCGCATTCTCGCGGGCCTGTACAATTTTGCGTGCGATCGATCTGGCGAATTTCTCTTCGCCGTACACATGCAGAATTCGAGAGATCTCCCGTTCTTCCCAGCCGTTTACGATATCGTAGGCCGTCAAGGCTCCACCCTGATCCATCCTCATATCGAGAGGAGCATCATGGTTGTAGCTGAAGCCGCGCTCCGCCTCATCCAGTTGGGGGCTGGAAACGCCAAGATCGAACAATATGCCGTCGACCTGAGGGACACCGTCTACCGTTGGAACATCACACGTGAGAAGCATTTCTTCCAAATAACGAAAATTGCTCTTGACTAGCGTTACTCTATCCATATAGGGAGCAAGCCTTACGCGTGCGTTATCCAGCGCAGCATCATCCTGGTCAAATGCGATCAAACGCCCTCCACCGCTCAGCTGGGACACAATTTTTTCACTATGACCTGCGCCGCCAAGCGTACAGTCGACGTATATGCCGTCCGGCTTGATCGCCAGTCCGTCAACCGCCTCTTCCAATAGCACTGTAATATGCTGAAACACGCTAACATCCTCCCATTCTTGTTGTTTACTCTAGAAGTTGAAGTCGAAATCGACCAATTTCTCCGCGATTTCGTTGAACGCCTGCTCGGACTGCTCGTAATAGCCTTCCCACGTCGATTTGCTCCAGATCTCGACGCGGCTAGATACGCCAAGCACCATACAATCCTTATCCAATTTCGCGTATTCACGAAGGTGGGCTGGTATGTTTACCCTTCCCTGTTTGTCGAGCTCGCATTCCGTTGCCCCGGAAAAGAAAAACCGGGTAAACGCGCGGGCATCCGACTTCATGAGAGGCAGTGACTTCAGCTTCTGCTCCAGCACGCTCCACTCGCTCATAGGGTAAACGAACAAGCAGTTGTCTAATCCGCGGGTTGCGATAAAGGTGGCGCCTAGCGACTCCCGGAACTTAGAAGGAATAATAATGCGGCCCTTCTCATCAATGGTATGTTGATATTCACCCATAAACATGAGATGCGCCCACCCCTTCCCCCATATCCTCCACTTCGCACCACTTTTCCCCACTAAGATAGACTAGTTCGCCACCTAAAATAAAAATCCTGCTCCATGAGCAGGATTTTTGAAAAATAATTCATATGATTAACCGTTTGGCTTATTCGGATCTTCTTCCTGATCCTCTTCTTTGACCGGAGGGACCATAGGGTTTCTTGACGAAGCCTGATATTTCGGTCTGGAGCGGAATTTGCCGCGCAGCCAGTATACCGGAAGCCCGATAACAACAAGCAGCAATAGAATCGGCAGAGCACCGGCAACAAAAACAAGCAGCTCCTGAAGGACGGTGATCATGGCGTTTACGCTGTCTTGCAAGGCTTTGGACATTTTATCGCCAAGACCGTCCTCCACCGACAGCGTATCCGACTTCCCGTCTGGCTGATAAAGCCTGAGCTCAACCGTCGAATAAGAAACGTTGTTATCCAGGTAACGGATTCGCCCCTTCAATCGCTCGATGTTCTCCTGAACCGTCGCAAGCTGCTCCGAAAACTTCACCAGATCATCCGCTTTTGTCGCTTTATCCATAAAAGCAAGCAGCCTCTCCTCCACCACCTGCTGCGCTTTCAGACGCGACTGCAGGTCCACATACTCCTCCGTCACGTCCGTTCCGCTAATCTGCCGCTCAAATTTCTTATGCTCGATACCGTTAAGGCGGTCAATAAAATCCATAAAGCCTGCCGCCGGCACTTTAATGGTATAGGTGGAGCTCTTCTCGCCGTTGTACTGCCCATCCTGGAATTGCAAAATATAACCGCCTGACTGGTGAATGGTGTTGCGGAGTGCCGTTGCCGCCTTATCGAAATCAACGGCTTCTATCGTTAAATTCGCTTTGTAGATCAGTTTTTGATTCAGGCCCGCTTCCGTGCCGTCAGCGGCAATCTCTCCGATGGACCCGCCGCCCGCTTCACCGCCTACCGCCGCGGCAGGCGCTTCGGCAGAGCCTGCCGCGAGCTCCGAATTGACCTTCGCCTTGGCATCCGAGGACTGGCTATTGACAACCGCCCCGCTGTTCGCCGTTGATGCGGCCGAGTTCATGTTGCTACTTCCTGTTGAACAACCTCCAAGAAACAGTGCAATCGCCGTAATCATGAGCAAGAACGTATACCCGTATTTTTTTATTCGCATCTTTACTCCCCCTTTTCCATGGTTCACCGTCCTAGACGAACAGAATTTGGAAAGGTTGCACGAGGGAGGAAATACAACCTAACTTTTCATGCTGCTTAAAAATAGCGCAATCAGCTCCATTGCCAGCAAGGAGGTCTGATCCTTATGATCAAGCAGAGGATTCACCTCGACGAACTCGGCGGAGGTCATGCGTTTGGATATGCCTAACAGGCGGATAGCCTCACGTGCTTCGTCCGCGGTTAAACCGCCCTGTACCGGAGTACCCGTCCCCGGAGCTTCGGAAGGATCCACGCTGTCGATATCAAAGCTGAGATGGATGCCGTCCGCCGCGTCTCCCGCCATACGAAGCGCTTCGGTGATTACCGTATGAATGCCCAGCCGTCTAATGTCGGCCATGCGGAAACAAGAAATTCCCTCCGCCTGGATAAACGCTTCCTCGGCAGGATCCAGATCCCGCGCTCCGATAAGGACAATATTGCCGGGAGCGATTGTACCCGCTCCCGGCAATAAGTGGGATAAAGACAGCTGTGCCCTTCCTTGGGCGACGGCGAGCGGGATACCGTGCATGTTGCCGGAAGGGCTGGTTAATTCCGTGTTCATATCGGCATGCGCGTCAATCCATATGACGCCAAGCTTCTTGTAATGCGAGGTCAATCCTGCTAACGTTCCCATTGCCAGACTATGATCCCCGCCAAGAACGAAAGGAAATTGTCCGGCAGCTACAACCTCCTTTACTGCCCGGGCCAATGCCATTCCCGTCCTGATAACTTCATCGGAATGGTTCATCGGGACCTGAATAACGGGAGAAGGCATTCCCGCGTTAATAACATCCTTTAGCTTATTAATCGTGCAGCCATGCTGCTGCAGCATTTGAAAAAGGCCAAGCTGATAGATATGGCCGGGTGCTTGCTCGCTGCCGGGGGTTCCGGCGCCAAGGCCAAAGGGAACGGATAACAAAGTCAGCTTATTCATATTTGAAACACTTCCTTAATCCGCTCCAGCGCCCAGTCCAGCTCATCCTTCGTTATAACCAGCGGCGGAGCGAAGCGGATGGCCGTCTCGTGGGTTTCCTTGCATAACAGCCCAATCTGGAATAAAGCTTCGCAGTAGGCCCTCGCTTGGACGGACAACTGCATCCCGATAAATAAACCTCTACCCCTAACCTCGATAATATCCTCGTGCCGTATCGATTCCAGGGATTGTTTGAAATACTGGCCAAGCTGTTCCGACCGTTCAGCCAGCTTTTCGTCCTCGATCACCGCAATCGCGGCTAACGCTACCGCACATGCCAGCGGATTGCCGCCAAAGGTTGAGCCGTGCGAGCCCGGTTCGAACAGCCCAAGCACGTCATCCCCGGCCGCAACGGCCGAGATAGGCAGAACGCCTCCGCCAAGCGCCTTCCCCAATATATACACATCCGGAACGACGCCTTCCCAGTCGCAGGCAAACCTCTTGCCCGTCCGGCCAAAGCCCGTCTGTATCTCATCGGCCATAAACAATACATTGTGCTGCCTGCATAATTCAAAGGCCTGCTTCAAATATCCGTCGGGCGGCACGACAACGCCGGCTTCGCCTTGAATCGGTTCCACAAGAAAAGCTGCCGTATTTGGCGTTATCGCATTGGCAAGCGCTTCTGCATCTCCGTAAGGGATGATTTTAAATCCCGGCGTAAAAGGTCCAAAGCCGGCGCGGTATTGGGCATCGGAGGAAAACGAAGTAATCGTAATGGTCCGGCCGTGAAAATTGCCTTCGCAGACGATGATCTCGGCTTGACCGGAAGGGATTCCTTTAATCCGGTAAGCCCAGCGCCGCGCAGCCTTTAGCGCCGTTTCCACCGCTTCGGCGCCCGTGTTCATCGCAAGAATTTTGCTCTTGCCCGTAAATTCCGCCAGCTTCTTGGATAACTGGCCAAGCTGCTCGCTATGGAAGGCTCTGGAAGTCAACGTCACCTTATCCGCCTGCTCTTTAAGCGCCCGAATGATTGCGGGATGCCGGTGGCCATGGTTCAGCGCGGAATAAGCGCTGAGCATATCCATGTAACGACGGCCTTCCGGGTCTTCCACCCACACTCCTTCTGCCTTCTCGATTACAACAGGAAGCGGACTATAGTTGCGTGCACCGAAGCGATCCATGAGACGTATCGTGTCAACGGAGCTTTTCATTTGCGCAATCCCCCCTTGTTTCATTGTACGGTGATTGCCGCAAGTCCCATGACCGCAAAAAAAAGAACGCGCCAGAGGGCGCGTCCTTTGCATTCATTTATTCTTCTTTCCAGCTGTCGAGATAAGTAACCTGCTCCGGCGTAAGCTTATCGATGCTGATGTTCAGCGAATCCAGCTTAAAGCGCGCTACCTGCTCGTCAAGCTCGTAAGGTACGTTTACGACTTTTTTGCCGATGTTCGCATATTGCTCGTTCACGTATCGAAGGCCAAGTGCTTGGAGAGCAAACGTTGTATCCATAATCTCTGCCGGGTGCCCGTCGCCTGCAGCCAGGTTAACGAGACGTCCTTCAGCCAGCACGTAGATGCTGCGGCCGTCCTTCAGCTTGTATTCTTCGATATTGCGGCGAACGGTACGGATATCCGTCGACATGGCCGCAAGCTCCGGCTTGTTGAACTCCACGTCGAAGTGGCCGGCGTTCGAAAGAATCGCGCCATTTTTCATGACTTCGTAGTGTTCGGCGCGGATACAATCTTTATTCCCCGTTACCGTAATAAACAATTCGCCTACTTTTGCCGCTTCCGACATCGGAAGAACCGTAAAGCCGTCCATGTAAGCCTCAACCGCTTTGATCGCATCCACTTCGGTTACGACCACGTTCGCGCCTAGTCCTTTGGCGCGCATGGCAACGCCTTTACCGCACCAGCCATAGCCGACCACGACTACCGTTTTGCCTGCCACAACCAGGTTCGTCGTCCGGTTAATGCCGTCAAAGACGGATTGGCCGGTACCGTAGCGGTTGTCGAACAAATATTTGCAATAAGCGTCGTTTACGGCAACCATCGGGAAGCTCAGCGTGCCTTCCTTCTCCATCGCCTTGAGACGGATAATTCCCGTCGTTGTTTCCTCCGCGCCGCCGCGAAGATTCTCGCGGAGATCCGGGCGTTCGGTATGCAGAATCGTAACCAGGTCGCCGCCGTCATCGATAATGAGATCCGGCTTGGATTCAAGCGATTTGATAAGCAGCTCCTTATACTCTTCCGGCTCGGGATTGTATTTGGCGAATACCGTAATGCCGTCTTCCACCAGTGCCGCGCAAATATCGTCCTGCGTGGACAGCGGGTTGCTGCCCGTAATCGTTACGTCCGCGCCGCCCGCTTTGACGACCTTCGCGAGATAGGCCGTTTTCGCTTCCAGATGGAGGGAAATGGTAACCTTCAGGCCTTTAAAGGGCAGATCCTGCTCGAACTGCTCGCGGATCCGGTTCAAGACCGGCATATGAGCGCTTGCCCAGTCAATTTTCAAATGCCCTTCCGGAGCAAGGGCGATATCGCGGATAATGCTGTTTTCCAATGTACTCATGCTTTTTAATAGCCTCCTACAACATTCTTACCACAATAGAACTTACATGGTTCACGACAATCGAAAACCGAAGTTCTATTTGGCGATTAAACCTACCTCTAAACGAGGTCGCCCATCTTCGAATTGCCTCGAGAAAGGTTTACTCACATCACAAATAAACGAGTTGATGTCCGCCTGTCGGACTGAACGGAAGCTCAAGCAGCTTCTCCAGCCATGCGGAGCCGTAACGGTTCCAATAGCCGGACATGTTGATCACTCTCTCCTGCGGTTTGCCGCTTGGCCAGAGCGAAAGCGCAATGCGGTCGAGCTGACGTATCGACGCGTCGTATTGCTTATTAAATGCATCCTTCGTTTTGGCTTCCAAATACTCAATCTGCTCGACAATCTTCTGGCGGTTCGTCTCGCCCAGCTTCAGAAGACCCGGCTGAATGGAACCGGCAAGCTCAAGCAGCGGTCCGTACATCGCAACAAACGACTGCTTCACGTCTTGGAACCGCTCTTCGATGGAAAGCTGGTCCTGCTCGGACAGCCACGCTTGCTTGCGGGCTTCGAAACGCTTCGCCACATCCTCGAAGGACAGTTCGTATTTCATCATATGCTTCGCAATGGTACCTTCTACCAGAGTAAAGGACATTCTCGGCACAATAATCGGCATTTCCATTCCCAGCTTACGGAAAGCTTCGCCGGTTAATGCCCAATACGCGATTTCGCCCGGGCCCAAAACGGTACCAAGCACCGGGAACAAGTAATCCTGCATAATCGGCCTTGTAAGCACGTTGTTGCTAAGCTGGGAAGGCTGTTCGTCCGCCAGTTGAAGCAGCTGCTCTTTCGTCCAGAAAGCAGTTGCCTTCCGGTCCTGGAACTGCCCGCCGCGCTTGTGCAGCAGCGTCCGCTCGTCCCCGTTCGCCGGGTTAAACACAAACAGGTTCGCGCTGCCCTCCACGACATCCGCCTGCAGCTGGTAACCAAGCGATTTCACTTTCTCGGCCGCTGATTTATACGCTGCTTCGAGCTCATCGTTCTCCTCGATCATGCGGCGGAACATCGGCGCTTCGATTTTGCGGAGCTTTGGATCATCCGCATCCAGCAGAACGAGGCCTTCCTTGCCGAACAAAAAGGACAGAATTCCGGCAAACATGTCCGATAACGACCGGGATTGATCTGCAATTTGCCTTAGCTGCTCAAGCAGTCCAGGCTTAAAGTCCGAATGAGGGAGCGTCTGCTCGAGCTCCTCCAGCATCGCGTTCCAGCTGTCCGTTTCAACAGCCGTACGGCTTACGGAAGTTCTAGGGCCTTCCGGACGCTGCACGATCAGCTTGCGCAGCTCCTGCTCCGCGTTCAGCACGAACGTATGATTTGCTTCATCCCAATCGTGATCCTCGCCGGCAATCCAGAAAACCGGCACAACCGTGCGGCCCAGCTTCTCGGAAGCCCATTTAGCCCCGCTGACGATGGAGACCGCCTTATGTATCACGAGCAGAGCTCCTGACCACAAGCCGGCTTGCTGCCCGCCAATGATAACCGGCGCGCCTTCCGCGATAGCGCGGATGGAAGCGTCCACCTCCGGCGTTGTATAAGGGCTGTTGTATTGGCGCAGCACCTCGGCTAATTCCGCCGGGTTCGCCCGGCTGCCCGAAAGCTCCTCCAGCTTCTTCAGGCGCCCTGCCCAATCCTGCTCGCGTCCGGCATGATAGCCGTACAGCGATTCGATATTTGCGTCCGTTCGATGTATATAAGCCTCTGTTAAAGGCTGGGCGCTTGGCAAGTCATAATGTTCCGTATTCATAGCGCAGCCAGTTCCTCCCAAATCAATCATATAGTTTTATAAAACTGTAACCATTCAAGCAACAATTTGATTGTACACAAAGGATAAGCCGCACGTCAAAAGAAAAAGACCCGAAACCTCTTGGTTACAGGCCCTCAATTGCTTACGCGTGCTTACGCGGAAAAGATTTTTTGTCCGATCGCGATAAACATCAGCAGCAGGTACGCCATGCTCATCGTAAAAAATCCCAGTCGCCATACGGCGCGGAACACCCGCTTCACGTTTACGTTCCCGCGTTTGCGGAACTGCATATTGCCCAGCAAGC
Organism: Paenibacillus sp. ATY16; assembly: GCF_003399985.2. NCBI lineage: Bacteria > Bacillati > Bacillota > Bacilli > Caryophanales > Paenibacillaceae > Paenibacillus > Paenibacillus sp. ATY16. The sequence continues at coordinate 391,553 of NZ_NMOK02000023.1, forward strand.
CTCCGCCGAGCAGCATAAAAAGAATTATAGCATACAGTCCGAAGGAACTGTTAAAGATGGAATCGAACAATACGGCCACGCATCCGATCAGAAGCGCGGTCGTAACATCCATCGCCAGCTGGAACGCTTTTTTTCTATCGTCCGAAAACATGCCATACCCGAAATAAACCAGAAGAAACGGAATGACAGGTATGACTGCCAAATAGGCGTAGACATATTTTATGCTGTCCCATAAGAAGCCCATGTCATTCGCACCTTCCCTCGTTTTTCTTAACGGAGCTGCTTCACGAGTGTCGTTACGGCATCATTGAACGGCGAGGCTATGCCCAAACGTCTTGCGAGCCCGGAAACACCGCCGTTTATCCAGTCGATTTCCGTCTGCCGCCCTGCCCTCACGTCACTCAGCATGGACGAGACGTTAGCCGCCGTAGCCTCGCATACCCGCATCACAAGCTGCCATCCGTTATCGCTTGACTTCATCCCGTCTGCCGTAAGAATCGCCGAGGTTTCCTCGAACAAGGCTCTCATCAGCTTCAGCCTTGACGGATGCTGCGGCAGCTCTCCGTTAGTCGTATCGTAAATCGCCGTAAGCGGATTAATAACCGCATTAATAAGCAGCTTTTGGTAAATCATGTCCTTCATCTCATTCGACAAACCCGCATGGAATCCTGCCGATTTCAGTAAATTTAGCAACAAAATTTGGAGATTATCGTCCTTTTTGTCCTCCGCATACGCTCCAAACCATAAAGGACCGTCCCCCGTGTGCCTAACATGGCGAGCGTCATCGAGCCGCCTTGCTCCAACAGACGTTACGCCCGCATAGAGAAGCGCATGGGGAAGAGCCGCCGCCAGCTTGTCCATGTGACCGATTCCGTTCTGAAGGCACAATATCGCCGTTTTTCCGCTGCTTAGCCGCTGAAGCTGATTCAATAGCGGTTCATCGATATGGCTTTGCTTAACCGTCAATAGGATCCAGGCCGGGGATTGCTCGGCACCGTCTCCGGCTTGTCCTTTTGTACAGGCCTGAAGGCTTGCAAGAGAATAACTGTTCACCGCAATATCCCTGGCATCCCCATCCAGCGTTTCCAGTCTGATGCCTTCCGCCCGGAGCCGCTCCGCCTGCTTGTCCGTTCGTGTCCACACCGTAACCTCTTGCCCCGTCTGAGCCAGCAGACCGGCATGCAGGAGACCAATCGCTCCGCCTCCAACTATATGTATCTTCAAACTCGGATCACCACTTCGGAAGTATTGGGCATAAAAAAAGTATGCTCGTATATATAGCATACTTGTTTCAGGCTAAAAAGCGAACACCCCGCCGTTCATCGCCGGCGGGGCATTCACCTATTCAATTCGTTCCAAATTTCCGTTTGCATCCATTTTAAAGCGAGGCTTTGCTTCCTCTTCATGCGTCAACACCGCCAGACGGCGTGCCCGGTCCATAATCTGAATCAATGTTTTATAATCATCATTGACGGCCCGGTAATCGGTTTGAACATTATTTACTTCTCTAGACAATCTCTCATTCTCTTCGCGCAAACGATCAATTTCATCATCTTTTTCCTTCAGCTCTTTCTCGAAGGATTTGATTTGACGGCTTACGTCCTGATAAGTGGTCTTGAACTGTCTAAGAAAACGAATAATGGAATCAACGGATAAACCTTCTTCCGTCGTTACCGCATTAGCACTAAATGCTCTTTCTTCTGCATCGTAAACGGCAATAGAAGAGACATGCGGGGTTGCGACAATCGCCTGTTTTTTCAAATAATTGCGCTTCTGGCGCTGCTGCTTGGCGATTTGAATCGCTTCTTCATAACGTTTGCGGACACAGCTGTTCCAGCGGAATCCGCAAGCCGCCGAAGTCCGTCCTATACGTTCCCCTACCTCTTCAAATGCCGCTAGCTGGGTACTACCTTCGCGAATATGGCGTAGTGTAACTTCGGCGAGTATGAGATCGTCGTCGGGACTCCACGCATCTTGTCTGACTGCTGTCATGCGACCAAAACCTCCTTACGTAAAGGCGCTTACTTTATCTCTATGCCCTTGGTAGAGTTCATAGAATCTATCGGATACTAATTTGTATAACCAAATTTCAAAAAGCTCATACATAATTCATCCGATTAACGAGCAAACTGGTATCGTAACGCTTTCAATTTACACAAAATAGTTGATTTTGTTCGTACTTGCTTGTTTACACTGCCAAATTCAACCGTTATAATGTACAATAGAAATTCGGGTCAGAGCGAAGGGGGGATGGTTTCATGGCACGCATGTATCGGGTACTCGGTTTTTGGACTCTTGTGATCGGCTTGATGGCCTTCGCAGGTCACATGACTGAATTCGCGCTTCTGTTTTTTGCACAAGCGGTAGCTTTCGTTTTCCTGGGTTATCTCAAATTTAGCGAACGAACATACATACTCATGTTCTGGGGATATATGGCAATTTCGTTTGTAGGCTTTACTTACTGGACCGTATTCAAAATGGGCAACCCCTTCTAAAGTTTGCGAACGACAAAAAAAGGTGCAGCTCCTTATGGAGCGGCACCTTTTCTCATTTATCCAGCACAAGCACTTTAAACGTCTCGCTCATTCCGTCGCTCAGCAGCAGCTGGCGCACCGCCCGGTTCATTTTGGCCGCTTGGCCGAAAGGGTCGGTATCCGAATGATTTTGCAGGAGCCCCAAAGCTCCGTGATCAATAAGAAACTGCTTCTGGGTTCCGTAATAGGCAATTCGCCATCCCCCGGCTTCAGCGGCATGGCGGAGCGGCGTAAACGGCACATGCGCCGTTATATCCTGCTCTCCGATCCGAAGGTACGGCTCGTCGGAAGCGATATGATCCGAATAACAGAGCAAGGTCCCCTTCATCCGGTGACTTGCCGTATATTCCTCCGCCTCATGACCGTAATCAATGATAATGACACGCCCTTCTCCCAGCACATCGGCCATACTTGCAAGCCATTGCTCCGCATCCAGATTAACCTCCGTCTGCTGACCTTCCGTTAGCCGGATACCGCCCTTTTGCAACGCAACGGCTATCCGTTCATCCGAGAGCGGCATACGCACCTCGTAAAAGCCATCCTCCGCATTTCCGGCTACGCCAAGCTCAACAAGCTTTCCTTCCTCCACCGTCACCCGATTCACCGGAAAGGCATCCAGCAGCTCGTTGGCGAGCACAACCGCAGGAAGCTCCTGCCAGTACCCCCCGCCCTCCAGCGCTTCGTCAGAAGATAGGAATAACGCCGTATCAGAGCCGATAGTACGCTTCGCTTCTTCCAAGTGGCCCGGATGATCTTCAACCAGGACAGGCCGGCATTGAAGATCGGAACAGTATTCTGCCCGTGCCCGCCAGGCTTCTTGGATCTGCATCGTAAGCCGCCCCGTGCCCGCTCCCCATTCCACAAGCTGAATACGGCCTCCGGCCGCTTGGACGGCGTAGTCCAATACGTAATTCGTCAAGCAATGCGCCATTACGGCACCTACGGCAGAGCTGGTGTAAAAATCGCCTTCCCGCCCGATTCGTACAGGTCCTGAACGATAATAACCGTCCTGCTTGTCATATAAACATAAACTCATATATTGTTTGAACGTCATGCAGCGAAGGCCTGGAGTGTTCATGCTGCCCTCCTGCCAGCCGACCGCAGGCATCTCGGCGATCTGCTCCGAAATCCGGCTGATTAACGATTTTTTGCCTATTTTCACCTGCTCATCTCCCGCTTATAAGATATAATAAATGGAACCGTCGCATACAATGGTAGCTGTACAGGCCTAGCAACGTAAGAAAGGAGGCGGCTGGTGGCATTCCATCGCATTTATGTTCGCGTCAGATGGCTCTTTATCCTTCTTATCGTTCTTATGCTTGCCATCTGCAAGCTTCCCGTCATGGCCGAGCCTCAATTGACGGAGGACGAGCAGGTCAATCAGATACTGGAGAAGAGCTTGTCTATCGTTGAGATTGACAAAGAAATCGCACGCATACAAGCGGAAAAAGAAAAGGTTGCGGGCGACATGTCCGTCACCGACAAACGGATTGCGCAGCGCGAACAGGAAATCAAGGAGAAGCGGGAAGAAGCGGGAAAAGTGCTTCGCGCTTATTATATGGGTGAACGCGAGCTTCTGCTGCGCGCGATTATTTCCTTCGATTCGATTCACGATTTATTCGCTATGCTGGACTACGTAGACATTATTTTTTCGCGGGACCGGAACACGCTCGATTCTTACACGAAGGAATATAAGAGCTTGAAAGAGGAATACGTCAAATTGGACGGAAGAAAAACGGAGCTCGAAGATATCGAAAACCGGCTTCAAACCCAGCGCAGCCGGGTTGCGCAGCTGGAGCAGCAGATTGACGGCCAGCTCGCCGGACGTTCCGACGCGGATCGGCTTCGCCTGCTGATGCAAGAGCTGACGAATTATTGGGAATCGGCCGGACTTGAGGAAGTGGAGCAGTATTTCGACGCTTTGTCCAAAGCGATGAACAAGCTGCCCAGCTGGATCGAGGACAATAAGGAGTACCTGGAGATAAACGGGTTTAATTATACGATTCATATTCCGGAAGACGCGCTGAACGCTTTCCTTCGGGAGCAGGATAAACGGTTTAACGACTTCTCCTTCCGGTTTGAAGACGGCAAAGTAATCGCATCAGGCAAGCACGATAATATGGAAATTGCCGTCTCCGGTCATTACACCGTGGAAGACAAGCCAAAGAACGGCATTGTATTCCATGTCGACGAGTTGTTGTTTAACGGTTTCGCACTGCCTGACACGACGCGGAAAGCGCTTGAAGACAAATTTGATCTCGGTTTTTATCCCGGTGATATCATTAAATTCATACAAGCTAAATCGGTTGAAATGAAAGACAAGGAGCTCACTGTTTATTTGAAGATGAAGCTGTAACCGATTGGATAAAGGCGGCAATGTCTGTCGCCCCGCTCGTATACAGCTGCCATGAAGCTTCCCATCGGCTCCATTCCTTATGCCAATTCGGGTCAGGCGGTTCGCCGATTGGCTCTTCATTTAGCAAAGGCAACCACCATGTAGGCGGATACTGGGCCGTTGAGCCCGAATATCCGCCTATTTCGTATATCGAATTTTTCGCGGGCAATTTGCCTAGATGTTCGTAATTGCGCCCCTGCTCGGTCACGCTCGTCATCTCTTTAATCCAGCTGAAGGCCGCGTCCGCCCTATCCGTATTCGCCGAAACGACAAAGCTGCTGCTCCCAAGCCATAAGTTGCGAAGCTTAAGCTTATCGATTAGCAGCTTATCCTGCTCGGATTGGGATAGTGCTTTATAATCCGACCACGATACAACCGAGACAAGCAAACGCTGATTGTCCATCTCCGTGCCAAGCAAGCGTTTATTAACGGCGATTGACGGAATCGTCAAAGAAGCCGTCTCCGAAAGACGATTAGCCGACTCGTCATTCAGGATTAAGGCAGCTGCCCCTCTTTTCTCTGCGCTGCTCCAGGCATCCAGCCAAGCTGCCGTTCCGCTGAAATCCGCAGGCAAATAAAGCAAGGAAGCCGGCGCCGACCCGGAAGCCGTTAGTCGGTCCGCGAGCTGGAGGAAGCTTGTCCAATCCTTGGGAGGATCGCTCATGTTCTGCTCGGTCAGCATAGCTTTATTCCACACAAGAATGGACGGGTCTGCATCGTAAGGTATACCCCAGAGATAACTGTTCCACTTGAGCGGTGCAAGCAGCTTGGCAGGCTGGTCGGACAAAGTGCTTGCCGTATTGACGCTATCAACGGGCTCAAGCAGGCCCATAACGGCAAACTCCCTTACCCAGCCGCTGTCCATCAGCATAATATCGGAGGAAGCGCCCAGCAGAAGATCTTGCTTCCAAGTGGCATACGCCTCTTCCTTCGACTCGATATTCAGCAGCTCAACTTGGATGTTGGGGTATTTGAATCTGAAACGTTCATTTGCCTCTTCTAAGTAAGCAAATTGCTCAGCCGACATGGAAACGGTTACAACAATGGATTCCATCGGTTCGTCATCCAGCTCGTTAGCGACGGGTCCGGTATTTGAGTCATGGGAGCTGCCGCCGGATGATGCCGGCTTATGCGGGTCCATGTTGGGAATAAGCAAAATAACGGACAACAGCACTGCTCCTGCAAGGATCATCACAAATCTCCTTGTAGCCACACACTTCTCCCTTTCCGATATATCTTAAGCCCCCGAAGTCTAGTCTATTAAAACCTATCATAGCAATAAAACGCAGAGTTGTCCAAACAAGTCTAGGACTTTATCCCCCCGGCCTATAGGTTAATGTGACTCACTCCGTAATTCAAATGTTCTTCCGATCGCCATTGCTCGTGGATTCCATCGATTTAAGTGTAAGCAGTGTAGGAATCCACTCACAAAAGCGAACGTTACACTTCTCCAGAATCATTGAATTACTCCGTTTGCCCTATTAACCTTTGCCTTTAAACAGCAAAATAGCGGTGCTGGGATTTTCCCGGCACCGCTACATTTTTAAAGATTACAACAGATCCGCTGCGAGCTGGGCGAGCTTGGAACGCTCGCCTTTTTCGAGAGTGATGTGACCGCTTATGCCTTCGCTCTTGAAATGCTCGACGATATGCGTGAGTCCGTTGCTCACGGCGTCCAGATAAGGATGGTCGATCTGCTCCGGATCGCCCATCAGAACGATTTTACTGCCCTCTCCCACGCGGGAGACAATGGTTTTGACCTCATGCTTCGTTAAGTTCTGCGCTTCGTCGATAATGATGAACTGACCCGGAATCGAGCGTCCGCGAATATAGGTAAGAGCTTCGACCTGGATGCTTCCGAGTCCCATTAATATTTTATCGATGTCGCCGGATTTCTTGGTATCGAACAGATACTCCAGATTATCGTAGATCGGCTGCATCCATGGACGCAGCTTTTCTTCCTTCTCTCCCGGCAGGTAACCGATGTCCTTGCCCATCGGCACGACCGGGCGGGCAATCAACAGTTTTTTGTATTTATGCTCATCCTCCACCTTCAAGAGGCCGGCGGCAAGCGCAAGCAGCGTCTTGCCCGTGCCGGCTTTGCCGGTCAGGGTGACAAGCGGGATTTCATCGTTGAGCAGCAGCTCAAGAGCCATGCGCTGCTGAGCGTTGCGGGCCGTAATTCCCCAGATCGGGTCATTGCTTAAGAACAACGGCTCTAGGCGTACGCCGTCCTGGCTGACCTTCAGCAGGGCGGATTTGGAGGTTCCCATCTCGTCCCGCAGAATTACGAATTCGTTAGGCTTCAGCCTGGCGATATTCTGCATGCTTTTGACCGTCAGGAACCGGTACGTATAAAATTCGTCGATAACAGACGGATGGACAAACAAGGTCTCGTAGCCGGCATAAAAATCAGTCGTGGACACGGTCCGGTCGGACAAATAATCCTGGGCTTTGAGGCCCAGCACATCCGCTTTGATCCGGACCAGCACATCTTTGCTTACAAGAACGACAGTGCTGGATTGTTCGTTCTCCAACTGTTCCAAGTGATAGTTGAGCGCGACGGCAAGAATTCGGTTGTCATTGGTCATTTCTCCAAACATCTCTTGCACTCGCATGAAACTCCGATGATTAAGCTCCACCTTTAACAGTCCGCCGTTAGGAAGCGTTATGCCCTCGTGTAGATGCCCTTCCACCCGCATACCATCGAGCAACCGGGATATGGAACGCGCATTGCGCCCTAGTTCGTCTGCCAGCCTCTTCTTGGAGTCGATTTCTTCCAACACCACCGCGGGAATGATGACTTCGTTATCCTCGAAGGCAAAGAGCGATTGCGGATCATGAAGCAGCACATTAGTGTCGAGCACGAATATTTTTTTCATGAGAACCCTCCCGGCGTCGGTCATTCAATAGATAGACATACATAGCCATACTTGGCTACGGGTACACTACATTCTGATTAGACGATGTGCAACAATAAAAAGAGGTGGAATCAACATGTACCGGAAACTTATTGCGGCGATCGCTATTGCGGCAATTACGGCTGGCTGCGGCAACGCCCTTCGAAACGAAACATCACCCTCTCCTCAAAATAATGGCTCTGTTCGCGCACAGCAGACAAGTCCTCAGAAAAAAGAAATTGCGAATCCTGAGCAAGTCTCCAGGCATTTGGAACAGCTGGCCATGGGCATCAAAGGTGTTACGAATGCGCACTGCGTGGTGCTCGGGAACACCGCCGTGGTTGGGATCGATGTCGACAGCAAGCTTGATCGCTCCAGAGTCGGCACAATCAAATATTCCGTCGCCGAAGCTTTCCATAAAGATCCCTACGGCATTGATGCTATCGTAACAGCCGATATGGATTTGTCACAGCGGCTGAACGAAATCGGTGCGGATATCCGCCGCGGCAGGCCGATCAGCGGCTTTGCGGAAGAGATGGCTGACATTATCGGCCGTATCGTACCGCAGATCCCTCGAGAGGTTATGCCGCAGGATCCGGAAGTACAACAGCGGGCTAACAATTTACACAAACTTCATTAGCTTGTATACCGCGCCATAAGACACAAAAAGCCTAGTGATCAAATCACTAGGCTTTCCTTACGACAGTATGTCCGTTTGGACAAGCCTGTCATCAGTTTATTCGGTTCCATCCGGATACATGCCGAGATCGGCACACAGATGCATTCTTCAGCCGCAAGGCTCAAGAGGTTTCCCGAGCGCTCGTCACCGCTTCTTCTATTAAGTGTGAATGTCGCGGCTACGGCTTTGGGCATCCGCATGACCTCCTCTAGGAAGGATTTCATATCCGTACACCTATTATAGCGGTAAAGTAACCGCCAGTCTATGGTTATTCAGCCATTTTCGCTTGCAAAGCCGCACGAGCTTCGCTAAGCTTGGCTTCATCCAGATAAACGTACGGACTCTTCCACACGCCTTCTAACGGAATGAATTGAACATCCGAGCTGCTGATGCCGAAATACGTCTTCATCAGGTTCTGAATTTCCTTCGGCGGCATGTCGATTTCCATGTTGTCGCCAACAGCGTCAATAACTTCGCCCATTTTCGTGATTCCGCTTAGCGATTTCATCTTGTCGACGATCTTCGCTACCACTTCGCTTTCGCGCTTGTTGCGGTCGAAATCGCTGGACATGTTTTTGCCGTCGTTCGATTTCCGGTAACGGACAAAATCAAGCGCTTGGTCCCCGCTAAGCTTCTGGAAACCCTTCTTCAGATTGATGTTGGTGCCGTCATAATTATCGACGTACCTCATATCCATATCGACGTTCACTTCAATGCCGCCAAGGGCGTCTACAACGTCCTCAAAGCCTTTAAAGTTAACAACCGCCGTATATTTCAAATCTACGCCAAAAAATTTGCCCAGCATATCCCGAATCGCGCGTTTTGCATCCTCTTCCGCCGCTTCCTTGTCCATGCCTTTTTCGGAACGGGCTTGGCTGAAGAACGTTGCATAGTTGGCGTTCGCCTTGCGCTCGCCATAACCTTCCAGCTGCAGCAAGGAGTCGCGCGGAATCGAAATGACCGTGGCCGATTTGGAATTGGGATTAAAGACGGCCACCATCATGACGTCGGTGTTCATCCCGCCGCCCTTAGCCCTTGTATCGAGGCCAAGCAATACCATTCCGACTGCTTTCTTCTTGACGGATTCCGCAGTGGGAATCTTTACGTCATCGTTTGAAACCGTACCGATTTGCTGGATTGCATTGTTCGCCTTGGTAGCCAAAAATCCGAAGTATGCCACGATAATCAAAATAACAGCTAAAAATAGCAGTAACACGACTTTCCATACGCGTCTTTTCTTCGGTTGCTTAGGCGATCTAGGAGCAGTCTTGGCATTTGCTCTCCGGGAAGGCAGTTCAGCCGAGCCTTGCGTCATAGGATCATCACCTTTATGTCAGTTATATTTCGGATTGGACCGGATATCAACGAGAAGCTGCTCGGCAGCCTCCCGCGGATACATTTGCAGCTTTGTGCGTCCGTTGCGTTCATATTTGACGTGAACCATCGTCGCATCCGTTGCCGAAATATGCAGATTGGAAACCTCGTGGTCTTCCGACAAAATTTGCGCGAAGAAGTCACGGGTATCCAATGCCGCCCGATCATCCGGCCGGTCTTCGGCTACGATATGAATCTGCAGCCAGTTGAACAAGGCATCATCAAACGTCATTTGCCTGAATCAGCTTCCTTTACGGCGCCGCTGTCGGCCCGGTTATTTTTCCATTTGTCGTAGAGCTGCCGGCCGCGAAGCATAAGCATCATAAGCACGGCAATTCCCATACATTGAATAATAGGAAGCTTGTCAACCTGCAGGACCATCAGCACAAACGAGCCGATGGCCATCAGGATATAGACAAGAACTTCTTTCAGGATCGGAAGCTTCTGATTGTTAGCCCTGAACACTTTGTTGAAGATATAAATCGTAAATCCAAGAATAAGCAAATACGATACGGCGTGATGGTCGCTCAACCATTGCTGCATGCCGTGACCCCCTTATGCCTGCCAGGTGATTATGCGTTTGCTTGCGCCATTTTGCGGTGCTTCTCGGCACGCTCGCGCTCGCTCTTATTCAAGATTTTTTTACGCAGACGAATCGACTTCGGCGTAATTTCGCAATATTCGTCATCGTTCAGATACTCGAGCGCTTGCTCAAGGGAGAACAGACGAGGCGTTTTGAGCTTAACGGTATCATCTTTGCCGGCGGAACGCACGTTAGTAAGTGCCTTCTCTTTACAGATGTTTACGATGATATCGTTATCGCGGGTATGCTCGCCAACGATCATGCCTTCGTAAATTTCGGTGCCTGGCTCAACGAATTGAATACCGCGGTCTTCCACGCCCAGCATGCCGTAGAAGGTCGATGTTCCCGTCTCGCTCGATACGAGTACGCCTTGGTGACGGCCGCCAACTCCGGCTGCAAGTGGACCGTAGCTGTCGAATGCATGGTTCATAATGCCGTAGCCGCGCGTCAAAGTGAGGAACGAAGTACGGTAGCCGATCAAGCCGCGTGCGGGAATGATGAACTCCAGACGAACTTGGCCGTTGCCGTTGTTGATCATGTTCACCATTTCGGCTTTGCGCGTTCCAAGGCTTTCCATAACGGCGCCCATGCTGTCTTCCGGAACGTCAATCAGAAGACGTTCGTAAGGCTCGGACTTCACGCCGTCAACTTCCTTAATGATTACTTCCGGTTTCGATACTTGAAGCTCGAATCCTTCACGGCGCATATTCTCGATCAGAATGCCGAGGTGAAGCTCGCCACGGCCAGACACGATAAAGGCGTCAGGGCTTTCCGTTTCTTCAACGCGCAGCGCAACGTCAGTCTCAAGCTCCTTGAACAGACGCTCGCGAAGCTTACGGGAAGTAACCCATTTGCCTTCGCGGCCCGCGAACGGAGAGTTGTTGACAAGGAACGTCATTTGCAGCGTAGGCTCGTCGATTTTCAGAACCGGCAAAGCTTCCGGTTTCGAAGGATCGGCAATGGTCTCGCCGATATTAATGTCTTTAATACCCGCGATCGCAACGATGTCGCCTGCGCCAGCTTCTTCGATCTCGATACGCTTCAGACCCTGGAAGCCAAACAGCTTCTCGATGCGGGCTTGCTTCACGGCACCCTCACGGTTAATTACCGCAACGGATTGTCCTTGACGAACGATACCGCGGTTCACGCGGCCAACCGCGATACGACCCAGGTACTCATTGTAGTCAAGCAGGGTTACAAGATATTGAAGCGGCTCATCAACCGTTTCGGTTGGATGAGGAATGTGGCTTACGATCGTGTCGTACAAAGCTTGCATGTTGTCATCTTGCTTCTCGGGATCAAGGCTGGAAGTACCCATCAATGCGGAAGCATACACAACCGGGAACTCCAGTTGATCGTCATTCGCGCCAAGCTCGATGAACAGGTCGAGCACTTCATCAATAACTTCCGTAGGGCGGGCATTCGGACGGTCAATTTTATTAACGACAACAATCGGCGTAAGGTTGCTCTCGAGTGCTTTGCGCAATACGAATTTTGTTTGCGGCATGCAGCCTTCAAACGCGTCGACAACGAGCAATACGCCGTCAACCATCTTCATGATCCGTTCTACTTCACCGCCAAAGTCCGCGTGTCCAGGTGTATCGACGATATTGATCAGGTAGTCTTTATAAGTAATCGCCGTATTTTTCGCCAGGATGGTAATACCGCGTTCGCGTTCCAAGTCGTTGGAATCCATTGCGCGCTCCTGTACAGCTTCATGTTCTCTGAATGTACCTGATTGCTGCAGCAGCTTATCGACCAAAGTTGTTTTGCCGTGGTCTACGTGGGCGATAATCGCAATATTCCGGATGTTTTCTCTTGCTTGCATAACTAATAATCCACTCCATTTTGTCTAATTTTCTTTCCTTACACAACTTACCGGACACTTACCAGCGGCGCGAGCGGTTTGTGATTACCATCCAGCCGCCGGCAATCATCAGGACAAGCGCAACAAGATAAATTCCCCAGCTCCATAACAAGACGAGCAACAGAAAAACTGCTGAAGCAACGGCAAGCGCTACAGACGCCGTAAGCGCAAATCGCGGGCGGGACGAGCCAAATAAATAATATTCGTAAAGACCGATGGCTGCGCCAAGCAGGAACAGCGGCCACAAATATTTCAGTGCATCCCATCCAGAAATGTTGCAAACCATAAACAGCAGCGCAGACACGGTTAGTATTCCACCTGGTACAAGCGCTGCCGCGGGAAGAAGCCTGCCGAAATAAAATACATGCAGAAGAATTCCCGGAATGAGGACGAGCAGCGGCCAAAAAATAGCCCCCAAAAAGCTGAATACACCAAGTTTGCCCAGTAAAATAACGACCCCAGCTAGTAACACAATAATTCCAGCGGAATATTTGTTATTAGGCATTTGCGTTCCGCTCCTTACAACGTCTACCCCCATACAGACGTACGACGCCAGTTTTTATCTATCATAGTTTAAAGGAACTGCGATGAAAATACCAGCGGGAACAGAAGGAACATTACAAAAAAATACCGTTCACCTGTGAACGGTTTGTGAAAATGGGGTTTAAGTTCTCCGCTTCAATAAACCGATAATGACGACAAACGGGATGCAAAGCAGCGGTATAGCCTCGGCAGCCGTTCGTGATCCGTTAAACAATAAGGCATCCATTCCCGGATCATGGACAAGCATTCCTCCCGCGGCATAACCAAGAAGCCCGGCGCCAATATACACAAGCGGAGGAAATTTGTGCAATAGAGTGCCCAGAATCTGGCTCCCCCAAATGATCATCGGAATGCTAAGCGCGATCCCAAGCAGAATAAGCACCGTATCCCCGTCCGCTACCGCCGCTATCGCCAGGACATTATCAAGACTCATAATAAAATCCGCCATGACGATTGTGCGTACCGCCTGGGACAACGATTTGGATTTTTTGCGGGGCATATGCAGATCGCCCTCGCCCTCCTGTCCGGCATCCGCGAGGAGCTTTGCCGCGATATACAGCAACAACAGCGATCCAATAGCCTGCAAATAAGGAATCTGAAGCAAAGAAATGGCAGCCAGCGTCAGCAGGCATCGCAGCCCGACGGCAGCAAGCGCCCCCCACCATACCGCCCTTTTGCGCTCCTTTGGAGGCAGCTGTTGGCTGGCCATTGCAATAACGACGGCATTATCTCCGCTTAATAACAGGTTAATCAGGACAATTTGAAGAAAAGTCAGCACACTATCCATTTTGCGTTCGCCCCCTCTCTTACCACCTGTATGAGAAACGGACAAGTTTTATGAAGGGATGTCCAAAAAAATTTTTGAATCCTCCCCCGTCCTTCGTGCGTAGTAAATGAAGTCTTTCGAGACAATTGGGATTTTTGTCGGAAGGGAGGGTCACGAATAATGGATGTATTTACAGTAGATTTTTGGCTGGCACTGCTCAATATTGTCTTTATCGATCTCATTCTGGCAGGCGACAACGCCATTGTTATCGGTATGGCCGCCCGCAACTTGCCGCAGCATCAGCAGAAGAAAGCCGTCCTGTGGGGTACGGTAGGCGCAATCGGCATCCGGATCATCGCTACCGTCGCCGTGGTGCGGCTGCTCGGTTTGCCTTGGCTCCATCTGGCAGGCGGTCTCCTGCTTTTATGGATTGCATATAAGCTGCTTGTACAGGAAGACGATAAGCACGGCGATATCAAAGCCGGCAATACGCTTTGGCAGTCGATTCAGACCATCATTATCGCCGATGCGGCAATGGGAATCGATAACGTCATCGCAGTCGCAGGCGCCTCGCACGGCAACACGCTGCTTGTCATTTTGGGTCTCCTGATCAGCGTACCGGTTATCGTCTGGGGCTCCACGCTCTTCATTAAGCTGATCAACAAATTTACATGGATTATTTATCTGGGTTCCGGTGTACTCGGTTATACAGCAGCCAAGATGATTACCCATGAAAAAGCGTTCGAGGATTTCTTCAAGGACAACCCCGCTTTTTATTGGTCCTTTGTCATTCTCATCATTGCGCTGATTATCGCTGCGGGATTGTTGACGAACAACCGCAGAAAACATGCTGTACAAGAAAAAAGCAGAGAAACCGTCTAAACGGGTTCTCTGCTTTTTTATTATTTTAGAACCAGCGGTCTTCCCCAGCCGGTTCCTCCTCGGGCTGCGCTTCCGGTGTCAGCTCTATGACCTCCGTACGCTCCACAGCCTCAAGCAGCATTTGCTCCAGCTCCGAAATATAAGATTCCGCCCGCTCCACAACGTTCAGGTTCGGATTCGTGGTTGGCGATTTCGGCAGGAACAACGTACAGCAGTCCTCGTAAGGAAGGATGGAGGTTTCGAAAGTTCCGATCCGCACCGCTTCGTTAATAATTTCCTGCTTGTCCATCATGATAAGCGGCTTCAGCAATGGCAGTACCGTTGCCCGTCCGATTACGTTCATGCTGGACAATGTCTGGCTGGCCACCTGGCCAAGGCTCTCTCCCGTTACGATGCCGCCGGCACCGCTTCTGACAGCCAGCTGCTCGGTAATGCGGAGCATGGCGCGGCGCATCAGCGTAATCATCATGCTGTCCTGCTTGGCTTGTACGAGCCTCGTCTGAATGTCGGTAAAAGGCACCAGGTGGAGCTTCAGCGGCGCTCCCGCATAGTAGGACAGTCTTCTCGCGAGATCAATGACCTTCTCCTTCGCCTTGTCGCTGGTGAACGGGTAGCTGTGGAAATGCACCGCCTCCAGCTCAAGCCCCTTGCGCATGGCCATCCAGCCTGCTACGGGGCTGTCAATGCCGCCCGACAGCAGCAGCATCGCTTTGCCGTTCGAGCCGAACGGGAAACCACCTGCCCCTGGAATAACCGTGTTGTAGACGAAGGTGCCTTCCTCGTAAGTATCAACGCGCAGCTCCACTTCCGGCTTCCTCACGTCTACTTTCAGATCGGCGAAAGCTCGCAGCACATGGGAACCAACCAAGTGGTTCATTTCCTGCGAAGAATGCGCAAACGGCTTCCAGGCGCGCTTCGCGTTTACCTTGAAGGTTGCCGGCTCTTTCTCCAGCCCTTTCATCACTTGCAAGGCTGCAGCTTGGATATTCTCCAGCTCGTTCTCCGACTGGATCACCGGACTGAACGAAATAATGCCGAATACATCCTTCAGACGCTCCGCAATCGGTTCAAACGACTCTCCGTTCAGGGAAATCGTCATCCTGCCGAAAGACTTGGCGTAAGTCAATGCGGCGAAGCTCTTCAGAGCCCGCTTGATCTGCTGCTGCATCCGCTTCTCGAATTGATTGCGGTTGCGTCCCTTCATGACGAGGTCGCCATAACGGACGATTACTTTATCGTAAATCACGTTAAGATTTGCTCCTTTCAAGCGGCTTCAGCTGCGCAACGGTCTTGCTCAGCATGCCAACCAGCTTGTCGATGTCCTGCTCCGTATGCTCGTCTCCAAAGCTGATGCGGATTCCTCCCGCCGCACGCTCGGGTGCTGCTCCCATCGCCAGAAGCACCTTGCTTGGCTTGTTATCCTTCGAGGAGCAGGCCGATTTCGTCGAGATGATGGCACCTTGCTCCTCCATCATGTGGACGATAACTTCCGGCTTCATGCCCGGATAGGAAAAATGCACGATATGCGGCGCCATAACCGCAGCGTCCTCGCTGCCGTTCAGCACAAGCTGCGGAATATCCGCAACCTGCCGGAGCAGCCGCTCGCGCAGCGCATACATCCGGCTGCGGTTCTTCTCTTCGGCCTGCATGCTCATCCGCAGCGCCTTAGCGGAAGCGACAATGCCCGGCACATTTTGCGTGCCAGCCCGCATGCCGCGTTCCTGCGAGCCTCCGGATTGCAGCGGCTGCAACTGAAGCCCTTCCCGCACATAGAGATAACCAACGCCTTTGGGGCCGCGAAGCTTATGCGCCGAACCGCTAAGCAAATCGATTCTCCACTCCTTAAGTTTAACGGGGAGTTTACCGATGCTCTGCACCGCATCCACATGGAACAGGATACGCGGATATTCGGACAGCAGCCGGCCGATCTTCTCAATCGGCTGTATGGATCCTACTTCATTATTGACATGCATGATGCTGATCAATATCGTCTCATCCGTTATAGACGCCTTTAGTTGTTTGAGATCCACATGCCCCGTCGAGCTGACAGGCAAATAGGTTACCCGGAAGCCTTCTTGTTCAAGCTGGCGGAAGGCATCATTGACGGAAGAATGCTCAATCTGGGTCGTAATGAGATGATTGCCCCGGCTGCGGAATTGTCTGGCCGCGCCTTTTACCGCGAGGTTATTGCTTTCCGTTCCGCCCGAAGTGAACAGCCACTCCTCCGGCTTTACGCCGAACTGCTCCGCAAGCACGGAACGGGAACGGGCAATCAGCTTGTCGGCTTCAACTCCCGCACGGTGAATGGAGGAAGGATTGGCGTAATGGGCTTTCATCACTTCCGCGAACGTATCCGCGACCTCCGCGTAAGGCGGGGTGGATGCGCAATGATCGAAATACAGCATATATTCAACACCTTTCCTAAAAAGAGAAAACCTCTACCGGGGCCGTTCCAGAGGAACGGCCGCGTTTAGAGGCAAGTTGTATCTCCAAACCAAGATAACAAATAATATCAATCGGACTAATAGCGGGCTCCAAGCACCTTGCCTATGTACCGCTGCGTTTCCTCAGGAAGCTTGTCCAGATTAGCGAGCAGTTCGCTGTCCGTCGAGATGCCAAGCCGGTCGATCCGGCCGGGACCCGCATTATAAGCGGCTAGGGCTACTTGTTCATTACCGTTGTATTTGCCAAGCAGATAGGATAAATATTTCGAACCGCCATCAATGTTCTGCTGCGGATCGAGGGAATCCGTTACCCCAAGACCGCGGGCAGTCGAATCCATCAGCTGCATAAGTCCTTTCGCCCCAACGGAGGATACCGCGTCGGAATTGAATCCGGACTCCGTACGAATAACCCCTCTGATCAGCTCGGGATCAATGCCGTATTTGGCCGCAGCCTCTGTAATCAGAGCATCATAGTCGGTTGGAGAGGAGCTGCCTGACTGGTCAGTCGCTCCGCTTAATGCGGCACTGTACAAACTAGGCACGCTGGCCAACTTGGCAAGCGAATCCGAAGTCAGCATACTTGGCTCAATACTAGCCGTATCGGCGAAATCGCCGTTCATATATTGAGACAGCAAAAAGTCAAACATGGACGCGCTGCCGTCGCCGCTATTCGCGTCAAGCGGATTAGCCGCCGTTTGGAAATCCAGAGTTGGTGAAAGCTGCAGCTGGAGCAGCTGCTTCAACGTACGAGAGTCGATACTCATGGGGTCCTCCAGTCGAATAAAAAGGGTATAAATGATGTATCGGTTTTTATTGTACATGTTTTTACTTATAACGGCTAGTACTGCGGCTCCCATGCATAGAAAAAGCAGCTCCAACGCATCGGAGCTGCTCTTACCTATAGCTATATTATTTGAAAACTTTCACGCGCTCGTCGATTGGCTGGAATTGCTTCTCGCCCGGCGCTGCAGTTGGAGTACCAAACGGCATTTGAGCAATCAGCTGCCAGCTGGCAGGAATGTCCCAAGTTTGCTTCACTTCTTCGTCGATCAGCGGGTTGTAATGCTGGAGGGAAGCGCCAAGGCCTTGCTCCTCAAGCAAAGTCCATACAACGTATTGAACGATTGCGGAAGAGTGCTGCGACCATTTAGGGAAGTTGTCGGCATAGCTTGGTAACTGGTTTTGAAGGCCTTCAACGACAGTCGTGTCCTCGAAGAACAGGACCGAGCCATAACCTGCCTTGAAGCTGTCAACGCGTTGTTCCGTAGAAGCGAATTGGTCGGCAGGTACAATTTTGCGGAGCGTTTCTTTTACGATGTTCCACAGTTTAGCGTGGTTTTCGCCAAGCAATACAACTGTGCGCGCGCTTTGGGAGTTGAATGCGGACGGCGAATATTTTACCGCATCTTGCACAAGGCTGATGATTTGGTCATCCGAAATTGGCGATTGATTGCTGATAGCATAATAAGTGCGTCTTGCTTTGATAGCCTCAATAAGGGATTTCGAAATAGTAGAAGTATTTGACATTTTTGTCTGCCTCCTAGGTTATTTATAAGTAACTTTCTTTATGTTAGTAACAATACATTACTCCGAAGTCAATGTCAAGCACTTCAACATTTATTTTGTCTAATCCGCTCTCTAATACAAGTGTCAAGATTGGCCATCGAACAGCGCAAAAAGGCCGCTCCAAAAGGAACGGCCTCGTCTGAGCTCTTATTCGGTCACCGTAATCGTAATTGGCGAATACTCTCCGATAACGGTCTGGCCATGAACGGATACGCTGCCTTCCGGCGACAGATCTTTTTCCGTCATAATGCCAAGCGCTACCGTGAACTGGTTGAATTTCACCGGCACGTTACGCTCCCTGCGTACTTCCGTACCGTTTACGTAAAAAACAATCTCGTCATTTTCGCGGTTGTACGTAATTTTGTACGTATTGAACTCGCGAGCCTGAAATTCGGTTGATTCCTTGAATACGCAGAAATATCTTGTCTTGTCCGTCTCCGGTACCGAAACGCCCGGAAATGGCAGAACCGCGTATACGCTTGCGTATTTGTCGTTTCCGGCAAAGAAATCCAGCGCGCCGCCCGTTGTGAAGTCAAGCAGGTTTAACGAAGCGTAACCGTCGTACAGATCGCCGGGCGCCGTGTTCTGCGAACGGGCACGGATCTGAAGCTCGAAGCTGATCTCGCCCTTCTCCGGCACTTCCACCGGCTTCGCCGAATAATACATATGCTTGGCATTATCGAGAATCTGAATCTTGTCATGCTTGCGGCTAAGCGGAGCGCGTACGTACAGAATACCGTTGCGTACGATAACAACCGCATCCGGCTCGCGGTATTGCCAGAACGTGCCGTCCGGCAGCGGGAAGCCGCCAATCGTCCATACTTTTCCTTCGTCAAGGATTGTATCGAAATCCCCAAGCACCCATTGTTTGCTCATCTTCTGTTCCCTCGGCTTTCCTTATGAAATGATGACCGTCTTTTCTTACAAGAGGCCTTGAATGATTAATGCAGCAATCAAAATAACGCCGCAACGGTTAGTCGCCTTAACCGAATTGCCCATCAGCGGCAAGTAAGCGTGGGAAGGATTATGCTCCTTCAGCTTGCCGTACACGGCATACAGCGGTATCGCCGTTACTAATCCAAGCAGCGCGTACCAAGGGAGCGCGCCCGCAAGCACGCAAATAACCAGCGTGACGTAAGCAAGCGCAAGCAGCCATCTGGAGAAGAGCAGCGCTCTTTGTTCTCCCCAAACGACAACCAGCGTCTTTTTGCCGGCCTGCTTGTCCGCCTGCCAGTGCAGGAAATGGTGATTAAATAAAATAAGGGTGGTAAGCAATCCGATCGGAAGCGACAGCAATAACGCTCGGTAATCGAGCTGCGAGGACTGCACATAGTACGCGCCGGCAACGGGCAAAATACCGAACGACAGCAGGATTGCGATTTCGCTATAGCCTTTGCCGCGATAGCCGAAACGAATGGGCGGCGCCACATAGAAGTAAGCAATCAATCCTCCAAGTCCGCCGAATACGATAACCGGCCATCCGCTGATCACCGACAAAATTATGCCGGAAATCGCCGCAATGCCGAACAGCGACCAGGTTACGGCGGCAAACACGCGGATCGACCACGTTCCGTTCGTCAAATAACCGGAGTTTGTCGAGATAACTCCTTCGGCCTGTTTGGCAGCTTCATCCGTTCCGTTGTAGTAGTCCCACAAATCATTGATCATATTCGAGAACAAATGCGCCGCGCCCGAGCCGACAAGCGTGAGCAGGAGCAGCCAAAAATTAAAGTTGCCGTCCCACACAAAAGCACCCAATGCGCCAAGCGCAACGGGAATAAGCATAACCGGAAGGACGCGTATCCGCGAGGCCTTCATAAACTGCTTCATGATGTTTTTCAAAGCTGCAAGTCTCTCCCTTCTTCATCATCCGATCAACCTCATCAAATGTAATTGAAACACTTTGAGCAAGGGACCGTCAACTGAAAGAATAGGGCGAAAGCATCAATTTCTGACAAAAAAAGAGCTTCCCTGGGCGCTTAGCACCCTGGAAAGCCCTATTGCGAATCCTATCCTCTAGCCTGAATCTTCCGGTTAATCAGGTAGGTCATCATATAGACGAGCAGAACGATGACGGCAGCTTCATAAAGCAGCGGTCCCCAAAAATTCGGGACACTGGCCTGCACATGAACGACCTGATCAGGGGAATCGGTTATTTTCACGTTAACGGATTTAAAGAACTGATCCGTGGAGACATTCATGCTGGGGAACAGCTTCGTTTCCACCCATTGAATGGCGAGCTGCAGCCCAACAAAGAGCGCTGCGCCTATCCAGGATCCCTTTTTCCCTCTGAACACCTTCGCCACCGTAATGCTTGAGAAAACAATGAGCACGAACAAGATACAGGAGATCAGCATCGCCCAGAAGCCTCTGTCTGCCAAAATATCGAATACCCGCAAATGCACCGAATCCACGACACTGCCAAGCACGATGAGATGGATTACGCCTACAACCCCAATAACAACCAGGCCCGCGATTCCGAGCAAGAGCGGAGACAGCACCGTATATAAGGCAGGCAACGGGAGAAGCCGGCGGTTAAAATACCTGAGGTTGCGCTCGTAAGTCCTGCATACCGTTACGCAAAGCGAAATCGTTATGGCGAGATAGACAAGAAAGGTCAACACGTAAATCAGGTCCGTATCCAGGTTCTTAACCTCGCCGTACACGGTAACCGCGCCTCCGGTTAATACGAACAAGGCTCCAACGATAAGCAAAAAGCCCGCGTTCCGTTTCCAATCGTATTTAACCAGCTTAAGCAAATTCATCATTCCGCGAACACCTCTTTAAACAGCTCATCCACGCTTTTGCCTTGCGAGAACCGGATCGTCTCCACTTCCTCCTGAAGGACAATGCTTCCGTTCTTGATCAAGATGACCTCGTCGAATATCCGTTCAATGTCCCGTACCAGATGGGTGGATATGATCAAGCAGCTGTCTTCGTTATAATATTTAACGATCGCATCCAATATTTTCTCGCGGGCAACCGGATCCACGCCGCCAATCGGCTCATCCAGCAAATACAGCTTGGCGTTGCGGGACAAAGCCAAGGTCAGCTGCAGCCGTTCGTTCATCCCCTTGGACAGCGTGCTGATCCTGTCCGCAGGCTGCAATTTCATGAACTGCAGCATCTCATCGGCCTTTGCGGCGTCAAAATCCGGATAGAAATCTTTGTAAAAGCTTATCGCGTCCTTCACCCGCATCCAAGACTCCGTCAGCGGCTTATCCGGCATAAAAGAAGTCAAAGCTTTGGTCCGCTGACCGCTTGGTTCCCCGCAGACGAGCAATTGGCCGGAGGATGGCGGCATGAGGCCCGCGGCGATTTTCATCAGGGTGCTTTTGCCGCTGCCGTTGCTGCCGAGCAAGCCTATAATCCTTCCGGGCTGGATTTTGAAAGAAACATTGTCCAGCGCTCGCTTGGCTCCATACGTTTTGGTTACTCCCGATAGCTCCAAGATCGATTCCACGTCTCTTATTCACTCCTGTCAGTACGGCTTACCGCTTTGCCGTCTTTTACGGCATCCTTCACGATGGCCACGATGTCGTCCTTCTCGAAGCCAAGCTCCTTCATCCCCTGCACAAAGCGTTCGAGCAGCTCGCCCGCCATCTCTTTCTTGATTTGCATAATCGTCGACTCCTCACTTGTCACAAATCGGCCAAGTCCTCGTCTTGTCTCTACAATACCTTCCCGCTCCAGCTCCTGAAACGTACGTTGAATCGTATTGGGGTTAATCTGCAGCTCAAGGGCCATATCCCGCACCGATTCGATTTTATCCCCGGGATTTAATCTGCCGGTAATAATCTGCTTCTTCACATAGTTCATAATCTGAATATAAATCGGCATATTGTTGTCAAATACAATTGTCACGGGTCAAGATTCTCCTTTCCATCTGTCGGCCCCAAACGCCTCGCTTAAGCGATGTCGCGCTTCTTGAAAACGGCGAAGCTGACGGATAGGAACAGCGCCATATATACAAGCAGTATAACAATGGAAAAGGCTAGCGTCATCCCCTCAACCGGCACTGCGTCGCTGCGGTAGACCGACAGGTCCGTATTGGCGAACAGCAAATACTTCGTAATCGAATAACGGGACAGCAGCATAACCAGAAGACTGCCGACCATCATGGAGAAAATACCGATGCCGATTGCCGCACCGTTTGATTTTGTCAGAATGCCAATCATAAACGTCAGCGTGACGAACACGATGGAGTAAACGGCCAGGCTCGCTATATTGCCAAGAAAATCCGTCCATGCCGATTCTCCCGATCCGCCGCCGTATACGATATAACCGGCAACAACGGCAAACACGGCTGCGGTTACGACTAACGTCAGCGCGTAAAGCACGGAGACGATATATTTGGATGCTAAAATTTTGTGACGGCTTTGCGCCCGGATCAGGAGAAACTTAATGGTACCGTAGCGGTATTCCTGCGTTACGCTGCCTGCCGCGGCAAGAACGGCAAGAACCGGAACAAGCTGGCCTGCGGCTTGCAGCATAATCGTGCCGGTTGCGAAATCAACCGTTGAATTCAGGCCGTCCGGCGACAATTTATAGAAAGCAAACGCTAAAATCGCGAAAACGACAGCGAGAATGGCATAGGCCACGAAGAACGATTTCTTTTTGCTGAGCTTAAGCCACTCGTTAATTAACAATCCCGAAAAATTACGCAATGCGGTTACCTCCCGTCAGCTTCATAAACTCTTCTTCCAAGGTTGCGCGTACTTCTTCAATCCGGTAGATCGCAACGCCTTCGGCCGCAAGCTTCGCGACAATACCGGGAATTTGGTCATGCAGCAGCTTGATGGTAATCCGGCTCGTGAAGGAGTCGGCTTGCGTTACTTCAACCCCTTCGAGCTGGCCGAGTACTTCTTGCGCTTGCCCCGCGTTTCCTACCTGCATGGAGATGGTGAGCACCTTCTGCTTCGGCGATTCCGTTTCTCCGAGGTGACGGGCCGTTACAAACTTGCCCTCCTGAATGACGATAACGCGGCTGCACATGAGCTCAATCTCGCTGAGCAAATGGCTGGAGACCAGAATCGCAATGCCTTCGGACTCCGCTATCCGCTTCAAATATTCGCGCATCTCCTTGATTCCCGCGGGATCGAGACCGTTTGTCGGCTCATCGAGAATGAGCAGCTTAGGCTCATGGAGCAGCGCTTGCGCGATGCCAAGTCGCTGGCGCATGCCAAGCGAATAGGCTTTTACCTTTTTGCCGAGCGCCTCCTGCATGCCGACCAGCTTCGTAACTTCCTCAATCCGATCGTTGGTTACCCCCTCCGTCATCCTCTGGTATTGCTTCAAGTTGTCGTAGCCCGTCATATACGGGTAGAACTCGGGGTTCTCGATAATTCCTCCGACATGCCTAATCGCCTTCTCGAAGTTCGTCCGGACGCTTTGCCCGCAAATCCGCACATCCCCTTCCGACATTCCGATTAAGCCCACAATCATCCGCATCGTTGTTGTTTTGCCTGCGCCGTTTGGACCAAGCAATCCAACAACCTCTCCCTTTGCGATATCAAAGGATAATCCGTCTACAATCGCTTTGCTGCCGATCTTCTTCGTTAAACCGTCCAATTGAAGCACGATCGACGGATTCGTAATTTTTGCCGTTGTCATAGCGCCTCTCCCTTTTGTATTAGTGTTATAGTTGAATAGTACACTAGATCATTAGTGATGTAAAGAGGTTAAAACGAAAATATCCAATTTTTTACGAAAAATAGTTGTTTGCCTAAAGAGACTGTCCTAGAATAGATAAGCACTAACAACCGCTTTGATTGGAGGTTACGAGGATGAGGCTGTTTCATTTCAGCGAGGAAAGCGTTATTGACGTCTTTGTTCCCAGGGTAAAAGCCAACCGGACCGATATGCCGCCCGTTGTCTGGGCGATTGACGAGGAGCATCAATTCACGTTTTTCTTCCCGAGGGATTGTCCCCGGATCGTCTACACGAGATCGGAAGGATTAACCCCCGAAGAGGAACAAAGATTTTTCGGCACGACAGCCGCAAACATTGTTATTACTGTTGAGACCGGTTGGCATGAACGGATAAGGCAAACAACCTTGTACCGATACGAGCTGTCTCCGGAATCCTTCGAGCTATTCGACGAATACGCCGGTTACTACATATCCAAGGAAACCTTAGCTCCCCTTGCGGTAAAGCCGCTTCCCGATCTGCTTGGTCTCTTGGTAGAGCTTGGCATTGAGCTCCGCTTCACCCCGAATCTTCATCCGCTTAGAGAAGCTATTCAACAATCCTCCCTCCGTGACTATGGCATTCACCGGTTTCAGAATGCGCAAGCCGATACAAGACCTTGAAAAACGACAAAGGCTGTCCTCCCCGGAAGGAGAACAGCCTTTGTCTGTTGCCTATAAGATTGGAATTAAACTTTAAAGATTGCCGCTTTTTCTTTGAGCTCATACGAGGATTGCTGCAAATTTTGCGCCATCCCTTGCAGATTGTCGGAAATGCTATTCTGCTCGACGGACAGATGCCCCATCTGTTCCATCTTGCCATTTACCTCGGAGGAGGTAAGCAAAAGCTTGTCCACCGCGGTCACGATATGCGTGATACCGGTTGTAATTTCATTGATGGCCGTCGAAATCTCGCTGACTTGCTCGGACAACGTATGGCTCTGCTTCTCCAGCCCTTTGAACACGTCGCTTGCCGCTGTGGAGGCCTGCTTGGTGGAGAAGATCACCTCGGCGAAGGCGCCCATGCTCTTGCTGCTTGCCGCTACATCCTCTTGGATCAGGTACATTTCTTTCGAAATGTTTTTGGAGATCTGGTCGGTCTGACCCGACAGCTTGCGGATCTCCTCGGCTACAACCGCGAAGCCCCGTCCATGCTCCCCTGCCCGCGCGGACTCAATCGATGCATTCAGCGACAGCAGATTCGTCTGCGTGT
Source organism: Paenibacillus sp. ATY16 (assembly GCF_003399985.2). Classification (NCBI taxonomy): domain Bacteria; kingdom Bacillati; phylum Bacillota; class Bacilli; order Caryophanales; family Paenibacillaceae; genus Paenibacillus; species Paenibacillus sp. ATY16. The sequence continues at coordinate 416,986 of NZ_NMOK02000023.1, forward strand.
TGACATCCTGGATACTTTCCAGAAACTTCGATACGTTGCTGTAGCGTTCGGTAATGCGGTTAAAAGCTTCCGTTACCTGATTGAATTGCTCAACCGTCTGGTTAACCATCTGGACAACGCCTTCCATATCCACCGAGCCGGTATGGGAGTCGTCTCGCATCTGCTGCATGTCTTTGTTGATATAATCGCTCGACGCCGCAATTTCCTGCGAGCTTGCAGAGATCTGCTCCGTTACCGCCGAGATCGAAGTCGCATCGTCATATTGGGAAAGCAAAACGGTTGTTCCCAGATCGATCTGCCCTTTCACCTGCTCGGATGCCGTACGGTTGCGGGCGATCATATCGCCCATCTGGTTCGACATCTGGAGAACGGTCTGGCTTACGCCTAACGTGGCTTTGATGGTTGCTTTCAGATTATCGCCCATGGACGCCAGCGAACGGTCGATATCGCCAAACTCGTCTTTGCGGTCAAGCGTTAGGTTATATGTAAAATCATTATGCTGATAGGCTTGAATACGTCCCATAATGCCTTGAAGACCAGATCGGATGCTTCTGATCAAACCAATCGTGAACAGGAACGGAATGACGGCCAGAATAAGTACGTTAATCAGGATGATCATATTCGCCGTATCCACGCTTTTCGAGAGAACCTCATCCGTATGCGCCGCATCTACGGTAATCCGGGCGTTGACGTTCTGATTGGCGAACTCCAGCTCATTCAGATAAATATTGACGAGCCTAAGCACTAGCGCCGATTTCATCTCCGCCGTCACATTTTCAAACTGGGTAACATTCGAGCTCTTCAAGTCATTGTAGGCAATCTCGTAGATGTTCGCCTGACCAATGTAGGTCTGCTGCTCCTCTGCCGCAGGGAACATCTTGTCCAGCTTCTCGAATGTTGTCTTCAAATGCTCGATTTGTCCAGGCATATCGGCCAAACGTTCCTTCGGATCGACAACCTCCGCATTCTGGCTGTTATTGTTGTTCTCGATCGAGTTGATCATCATCAGAAGCGTTTGAAGCAGCGAATTAGAGATCCCTTCGTATTCGCGCTGCGCGCTAGTCAATGTATTCGCATTTTTGACGGCATGGGATACCGACAGATTTTGCGTATAGATAAACGCGCCTGCCCCTACGTTAAACAAAGTGATGATACTGGTCAGCAGCAGCAGCCGCACACCGATCTTTCTTCTGCCCTCCACAAGCTGTTTTCTTGCACCTAGCCATTGCAATGCCTTCTTAACCCATTCCTTCATCCTCGTCGTCTCTCCTCGCTGTCACTGAAAAAAGAAAATAAGCTATCCGGCCATGGACGGGCGGATAGCTGTTTAAGGCACTATGTCCTGCGTCCGGCGGTCTGGCAGCCATCGCTTCTATGCAGCATTAGGCCCATAACTTTGCGTCCTTGCCTTTCGGCAAGTTTGCCTTTTTCAGTTTAATTACGCTATTTTCGACACAAGGACTAGTTTAGGATATATATACCTATTTGTAAACAAAAAATGGCTCAATTCCCAACACTGCGACTTTAGCCTCATCTCTCTTTGAATCGCTCTTCGAAGAAGTTATAATAGAATTCAAATAAAGACAGAGACGGGAGTAATAGACGATGGAATTCCGGTTGGATCTGATTGACGATAAAGTAGAATTTTTTGAAGCTAGCGATCTGCGCACGCTGGAGCTGAAGATCGAGCAGCAGATCGAGAACAATAAAGCGCTTCTTCTGCAGGTTCATCATGTTCAGCATCAAGCTGCATTTAACGCCAATACGGGTAAAATGCTATACAGCGCCGTTGTTCATTTCAAGGCTAAAAAGCTCTAGAAAATCCTCTCAAAAAAAGTCTTGCATAATCCGTACAAGCTGTGGCATAATACGTTTTGTGCCCGACACAAACAATATGCCGGTGTAGCTCAGTTGGTAGAGCAACTGACTTGTAATCAGTAGGTCGTGGGTTCGACTCCTATCGCCGGCACCATTCTTTTCCGGGACGTAGCTCAGCTTGGTAGAGCACCTGGTTTGGGACCAGGGGGTCGCATGTTCAAATCGTGTCGTCCCGACCATAGAGCAAACACGGAAGCTTGATAGGTATCAGGCTTTTTTTGTTTTTCTTCTATTATATACGTTCGAATACATCCTTTAACGCCTGAATGATAAATGCCACATCCTCATCCGTAGAAGACAACGGCGGACTGATCGTAAGCACATTATTGTAGCCTGCGACGGTATCGCCGTTTTTGCCTATAATAAGCCCTTTCGCTTTACACTCCCCTATGATCCGGACCACGCCAGACAGCGGATAAGGATCCTTCGTCTGTTTATCGCTGACCAATTCAATGCCGATCAGAAAGCCAAAGCTGCGAATATCTCCGACTATCGGATGCTCTTTCAACTGAGATAATCCCTCGAAAAGCCGTTCGCCAAGCGTTGCCGACCGTTCAACCAGCTGTTCCCGCTCCAGAATCTCGAGATTCGCCAGCGCAAGGGCGCAAGCGGCCGGCGCGCCGCCAAACGTATTCAGATGACGGAAATGGCTGTACATGTCTTTCCCTTTGAAGGATTCGTAAATGTCTTTGCGTACCGCCGTCGCCGACAATGGCAGATACCCGCTCGTTAATCCTTTCGCCATCGTAACGATATCCGGCTTGATGCCGTAATTCATATGGCCAAACTTGCGGCCCGAACGGCCAAAGCCGCAAATCACTTCGTCGATAATAAGCAGCACGCCATACTTTGTGCAGATATCCCGAACCTTTTCGAGATAAATAGGCTCAGGCACAAGGACTCCCCCGCCGGTAATCGCAGGTTCCATAATGACTGCCGCGATCGTCTCCTGCCCTTCCCATATAATCGTCTCTTCAATCGCCTGGGCGCATTGCAAATTAAACTGCTCGACCGTTATCCCTTCCGGACGCCGGTAGCTGTCCGGCGGACGGACATGAAGGAAGCCTCCGGCAAGCGGTTCATACTTATATTTGCGCTGGGCTTGCCCGGTTGCGGCTAGAGCTCCCATCGAATTGCCATGGTATGCCCGGTATCGGGAAATAAACTTGTACCGGCTTGGGGCACCGGATTGCTCATGATATTGCCTTGCTATCTTGAAGGCTACTTCATTCGCGTCCGACCCGCTATTCGAATAAAAGATGACATAATCATCCTCCAGCCATTCATTCAGCTTTTCCGCCAAGCGGATCGCCGGTTCGTGGCTTTGCGTCAGAGGATAGTAGGACATGGCTTTAAGCTGTTCATAAGCCGCGCGCGCCAGCTCCTCCCGGCCGTACCCCACATTCACGCACCAGAGACCGGACATCCCGTCCAAATACCGGTTACCCCGGCTATCCGTAATCCACGAGCCTTGTCCTTCCTTAACGACCATCGGAGGTGCCTGCTCGTTATACGGCGTCATGGCATGCCATACATATTTACGGTCCTTGGCAATCAGATCCGAATCATCCTGGTTCGTTGACATCTCTATACACTCCTCTCCCAAATCCTGCGGTTCATTCACTTACATTTATGTCTAGTATAGGGGTGAATATTACCGTTTACATTAGACAGAATGTCACGAAGTACAGGGGCTTTTTCAACCTGAACGTTACATAAAACCGGAGCAGACCCGGGCTGCTCCGGCTAGGATGCCGCAGATTTTGGCCGACCTTAACGCTGCGGCGTATCCTTAAGCCCCGAAATGATACAAGCTCTGGTCTCACGCAGTCGCAATTCCGCGCCATGGGGAGTTTGCGGCTCGCTCCAGGAGAAGCCGTCTCCCTTGTATCTAGGAATCAGGTGCATATGATAATGCGTCAGATCGTTGAAGATACCGCCATTCTGGCAGATGCTAATCCCGTCCGGACGAAAGACTTCCTTCAAGGCTACGGACAGCTTCTGAGAAGCCGCCATAATGGCTTGAGCCGTCTCCCAATCAAGTTCATCTACATCAAGATAATGCTGCTTAGGCAAAATTAAGAGATGCCCTTCGTTAAACGGCGCAATGTCCAGCACGCAGGTCGCATACTCATTTTCGTAAACGATATGTAGATCCGGTTCCAATCCGTTTGCAATGCGGCAGCCTAGACAATCCATAAGGCTAGACGTTCCTTTCCAGATTAATGACGAAGTCGGGTTTCGTAACGTAATCCATATAAGTGACCGTGCCGTTAAAATCCAAATAAACCTGATACCTGGTCCGAATCGCCGGGGAATGGATCAAGTCAAGCACCTCCTCCTTCCGTACCCAGCGTACCTCCGAGGTTTCTTCGGAAGTTCGCAAAGAACCTCCTGCCGGGCGGCATATAAAATCCAGCATCAGCTTGGTCGGCACATCGGTTACCCCATCATGCCATTTGTACATGCAAGTATTCGAGTATACGCCGATCATTTGCAAGACCACGCATGTGATCCCGCTTTCTTCCTCTATTTCACGCCTAAGAGCATCGGTCAGATTCTCCCCGACTTCCACCTGACCGCCGGGAAACACCCATCCGTCATGCTGGGTTTTCACAAGCAGGACATCTCCGCGCTCATTCTCCACTATACCGCCAACAGCCACAATATGAGTCGGCATCGCCATACGTTTTTCCTCCCCTCAGCTTGTGCGACGAACGATAAAAGTAAGCCAATTTCCCCGGTATTCGATGGACTTCCCGTATTTGATTTCTTGAACGGCCTGGGGAATCACCCGCTCCAACACAATCTCCCAACCGTTATAACATTTTCTCAAGAGATGAAAAGCATCGTCTGTCGACAGGTTTAATTCTATTAATCCTTCCGCCACTATGCCGGTACTATGATCGAGCTCTTCGGTCTGCGTACTCATTAAGATTGCATGAATGCCGCGGGATCTTGTTCCTTCTATCATTCGGTCAATGACGGTTCGAAAAGCATCTACCGAGGAAACATGTTCTAGCGAAGAGCAAGCAATGATATAGTCATAGGATTGCGCCGGAATCCGGTAATGCTCAATATCTGCAATTACGGCTTCAAGATGATTTTGAACCTCGTATTTTTCCGCGTTTTCCCGTAATATCTCGATAGCAGAAGGAAGGAGATCAACGGCCGTTACCTTGCCGTTGCTCGCTTTGATCGCTTGCGCAATGGGAATCGCATTTCGCCCAACACCGCTGCCAAGATCCAATACTCGCATCTGATTCGGATCCAGCAAGACGAAGGTGTCCATAATGGCTTTTACAGGTTTAGAGATCCAAGTTCCGGGAGCAAACAACTCATGCTCCGCATAAAACTTCTCATGGTACTTCATTTCTTCGGTTCTTGCTTGGAGAAATCTCGATTCCAAAGTAGATTCGCCTCTCTCTTTCTCTTAATTTCTTCATTCTCCCTATATTTCCCATAAAAAGCAACTCATTTCTCAATTACGCCACGCTCATTTCTGGCTTTGTCATCCAGCAAACGGTACAAATAATAGATCCCTCGCAGCTGTTCGCGAATGGTTGTATTCAAGTATTCGAGGGATTCCCGTGCTATACGGAGTGCATGCTCCGTATGGTCATGGTCAAGCTCCTGAATGACTTGGCGGATGACTTCAAGCGGTAAATTCGCAGCCCGCAATGTACCAATAATCCTAATCTTGCGGACCTCTGCGGAATGAAAAATGCGATATCCGCTTCCTTCATCTCGGGTTAGCTGAATTAGCCCAGCCTTTTCCCAGTGACGGATCGCAGAAGCTGGAATGGAGGTTTCGCTGGATACTTCGCCGATGGTCCAGTTCTTTTTGGAGGGCCGGATTTCAAGATTATTCAGCCCCGCTGTCTCCAGAACTTGTACCGTTTGCTCCGCCATTTTCTTCTTTCGATTCAATTCCGCCTGACTCTCATTCACCGTCCACATTGCTTTATCCCATTCCCGCTCGAGAAGCAGCTTCGTCACTTTAACGGTTGTTTCCATGCCAAAGCCAATACGCATTGCCCGGATACATTCAAAATAAACGACATGCTCTTCTGTATATATCCGATATCCATTAGACGCCCGTTCAACAGGAGGAATAATCCCCCACTCTTCATAATGACGAAGGGCATTTGTGCTGATACCGAGCCTGTTAGCTATTTCCGAAGGCTTAAACGGCATGTTCCTCACCTCATCAAGATTCAACTAAAACCTTAAAGCTGCACTTCAATGTATTGCATCTTGCACTCCATTGATTCTAAGGGGTTTCTCAACACAACCTTAACTATTGCATCCATGTTATACAATTCAATTGTTAATCGCAATATAGCAGGAGGAGATGCAATGGATCTTACAATCGCTGAAACGTTTTTCCGTATTTCAACCGCCGGGTCGGAAGCCCCGCTCTATTCTACGGCAGCAACAGAATTGCTTGATAGGAATCAGATGGCGGACTTATTGACGAGATACGGCACAGAGGAAAAGGCAACCGGCCCTGAGCTAGCCGCATCTTTTCTTGGAATGGGCATCTATGGACTGATAGCCGTCAAGCATATGGTTCTTTCGCAATATAACCGTGTGCTGGATTTATCTCTCCATCATTTAAATGTCCAATATGAGAAAACCCCGGATGGCCGTGTACAGTTTGTGTTTAAGCTCGGAGAGGTGAGATGGGCGGAGTTGCCTCAGGTTGGACGTGAGGAAGCAATCATTGAGGAATGGAAGAAATACTTTCAGGAAGAGATAAATCCGATTATTGAAGCAACTGCCGCCGCTGCAGGCGTTAGAACGGATTTGATCTGGAACCAGTATGGCTCGACAGGAGCTTTTACAATGGAATATGCGGACTCGATGTTCGAAGGAGAGGTATTGCAAAGATTTAGGGATGACTTCATGACTCTAAGCAGCTTGCCCGGCTCCGTCTTCAACCATAGAAAGAACCCTTTTCAACATACGCCAAGATACAGGGACAACCCTTATTTGCCTGGTCAAAAAACGATGATTCGTTCAGCTTGCTGTATGTACGATAAGCGCGAGGGCGGGAGTAAGTGTTTTTATTGTCCTGTGATGGCGGAAGCAAAAAAGGGATAGCCACGGCTATCCCTATCCCAAAACAAATTACTTCGCCATAACGTATTCATTTATGAAATCATTCCGGAATTTTCCATCCGGGTCGCATTCCAGCATCAATTCACGGAATTCCGGCAGCTTCTCAAACAGCGATTGGATTCGCTCCGCCGGCATCGTGAACACTTTGCCCCAATGCGGTCTTGCGTTAAACTTCTCCAGCTTGGCTTCGATAAGCGGCAGCACCTGCTTGACGGCTTCCCAGTCCGGTTTCCAGGTAAAATGGAAGCCCACGGTGTCCTGCTTATAACTTGGACTTAACCATAACCGATCGGCAGCAATGGTACGAATCTCGGATATAAACAGCAGCGGGGAGATCTGCTCGCCAAGCTCGCTGATTGCGCAAATCGCTTCATAGGCATGCTCACGGGCCACAAAATATTCCGTTTGCAGCTCTTCGCCGGCGCTTGGCGTGAAATCCATGCGGAAATGCGGCAGTCGTTCATGCCATGGACCAGGCACGCCAAACTGCTCGCTGCAGTTTTCGGCCGTTTGCTCCGGTACCGGATGGCGCTTCGCTTCCGCGAGGCTGGCCCCGTAAAATTCCGCTTGCACTTCCCCTGCCGCGCCCTCTTGGACCAGTCTCTTTTGCCACACTTGATTAATAGAAGAGCCCTTCCAATCCGTAAATAGACTAACGCTATAGGCACTGGAGTAAATGGCATCAAAGTTATTCTCAACCTGTGCCAGCGGAAGAAGATCATAGACATATTGACTAATCTCAAAAGATGGCTGAATGTCTAGCGTAATAGCTGTTACAACGCCTAAAGCTCCTAAGCCAACAACGGCTCCATGAAACTTCCCGTCCTCGTCATCCCGGGTAAATACGGCGATTGTTCCGTCCGCTTTTACGATTTCAAGGGCATAAACAGCCGTTGCCAGGTTACCGTTCCGGTCACCGGAGCCATGAGTTGCCGTTGCGATAGCGCCCGCTATCGTAATATGAGGCAGAGAAGCCAGATTATGGAGCGCGTAACCTTCCTGATGCAAATATTCGCCCAGGTCCCCGTAACGAATGCCGCCTTCTACTTTTACGCGGTTATTTACCTTATCCAATTCAAGTACGCGATTCATCTTCTGAAGCGACACCAGGCTTGCATGCGAATCCGCGATTCCGTTAAAGGAATGTCTCGAACCCAGCACTCTCAGCTTGCCGTTTCGCACAACAATCTCCTGCACTTGTTCCACATTCTCGGGATAGAGATATTCCAAGGCATTATACGTGTAATTGCCCGCCCAATTTTTCTCTTTTGCCACAACCTGCACTCTCCAGTCATTCAAGATGATAAAGCCTATCTTATAGTCATTAACCGCCCGTTCTCCTTTTCCTGCTCCGGAAAAAAATAAAATAACCGGCCCCATAGAGACCGGTTACCTCTTTACAGCATGAACTCCTTCATTTCGCCGCGCTCTAACACCGCTTCGAATTCGTCATCGTCCATCTGATTTATTTCATCGATACGCGCAATTAGCAGCTTACCCGCTTCAAGGAGCTCCGGCCGATATTCAAAAATCCGCTTTATCTCTTCGGTTAGCCTTGCCGCAGTCCACTCTGTTGGCGTTTCCGTCTCTGTCACTTGATCAATCGTCCATTCACGGCTCTGAAAGCTGTAGCTAAGCCTTGCGCTAATGGTCTCTTCCAAGCCTTCCAGCTGCATAACCAAAGTATTGTCCAGCATCTGCAGGCCCTGAGGCAATGCATGATATTCGAACCCCTTCTCTATTAACGAAGAAATACGGATCAATCCAATCGACTCCCCCCATAAAACTCGTCAATATGATATCAAATATTCGCGAAAAATCAACAAAATTCGTCAAAAAAAGCTGCCTCTATTCATTAGAGACAGCCTCTTGTTCACTCCGCGCAATACATGAAACCTATAGCCCCGGGGCCGGTATGAGTCGTAATAACCGAAGTTGCCGGGCGAATACGGACTGGCGTTGCCGTAATCCGGCTAATCTCTTCCCGAAGCCGCTCGGCTAAGGAAAGATTATCGGCATGCGAGATTCCGATCTCGGTTATCTCTTTGCCTTCGGTATCGCTCTTGAAACGTTCCGTTAAGCTCTTAATAATCTGGGATGAAGTCCGGACCTTGGTAATCGGCGTATATACGCCTTCCTGCAGCATCGCAATCGGCTTAATGCTGAGCACCGAGCTGATCCAGCCCTTTGCTTTGCCGATACGGCCGCCTTTTACCAGATTTTCCAATGTGTCTACAACCACTAATAATGATGTGTTTTCTAACATACTCTTTAATCTCGTTATGATTTGCTGGACCGTGTGTCCTTCTCTAGCAAGCTTAGCCGCTTCGATGACTTGAAACCCAAGCGCTTGGGAGATCATTTGAGAGTCAATAACGATAACATGGCTTGCGGACATCTCGGCAGCGGCGCTGGCCGACGCAAAGGTACCGCTTAGACCGCTTGTCATATGAATGGAAATAATGGTGTCGCCATTCTTGCCGAGCCGGTCGTACGTATCGAGAAATACGCCAACGGCGGGCTGCGAGGTTTTCGGGAGCTCGGAGGCTATTTTCATTTTTTGAATAAAATCAAGCGGAAAAATCGTTACGTTATCTTCGTACGTCTCCCCGTCAACATACACCGACAGAGGAATGACCTCCACTTCATGCTGGTCGAGCAGTTCCTTGGGTAAATCCGTTGTGGAATCGGTAACAATCCTGATGCCGGGCATAAATACCTCCTATGATAATTCATATTTCGTAAGCATGCTTATTAAGAATAAACTTGTGAACAATACGTAAAGCTATGAAAATGGTTTCAATATTTTATAATGGAATATAAAGGGAAAAAGAAACAACCCAGCTAAGCCAGCCGGGTTGTTCTTTTCCTGCCTATGGATCACCAGTTATTTCCGGAACCCGTTACGGTAAAGCTGCTTGACGTATTGGAAAACTTGCCGGATGGCGCGCCGTTTACCGTATTATTGTTAAAGACGGAGCTGCCGGTTGCGGTTCCACGAATATACACCCCGTAAGTTCCTGAATTGGAAATCGTGTTTGAAGCATACGTGACCGAAATGCTTGGAGCCGGTTCTTCAATAAAAATACCGCTGTAGATGCTGTCCTGAATGGTATTGCCGGATACGGCAACCGTCAGATTTTGGGCTTTGCCCGTATTATTCAGCCAATACGCCCAGATTGCGCCGATTTGATAGCCGTAATCTTTATGATAGGAGCCCGTCCGAATCAGTACGTTATCTTGCACGGTCAGCGTTCCCGTCATCGAAGGAGGATTAAAATTGGTTCCAAACGAAATGCCAGAACCGTTAACTACCGTATCGGTCAGCAGATTGCCGATCACCTTGTTGTCTTTGCCGCCGTAAATGGCAATGTTGTTCGCGAGAGTAGGAATTTGAACCGTATTGTAGCTGAACGTATTGTTCGTATCCAAGTAAGTATCGGACCACATCGCCAGTCCGTCGTCACCGCTGTTGCGGACCGAGTTATTCGTCACCGTTGTATTGGATGTCCCGTAATGAAGATTCAGTCCGTCCGCCCATACGTCACGGATTCTGGAATTCGAGATTGTTGCGTTATTCGTCTGGTTGGTCAGCCAGAAGCCCGCCTTCGCGTGCTCAATCCATAGATTCGTCAGAGTGGAATTCGTTCCGTTGCCTTCCACGCCGGATACGCCGTTGTAATCATCGCGGATGAGATCGTTCGCGCTGATTTTGAAGTCGGAAATCGTAACGTTGCCCCCGCGCAGATACAGCCCCGCATAGTTGCCGGACAAAGTCGAATACCAGATGCCAGCGCCTTTCATCGAGACGCCGCTGTCGAGATACAGTCTGGTACCGCTGCCGTCATAACCCGCGCCTTTATTCCCGTTATTCAAGTTAAAAGTACCCGAGGGAATCCATACGCCTTTATAGGCTCCGCCGGAGTTTTTCACCGCATTGATGGCATTGTTGAAGGCTGTTGTATCATCGGCACCGTCATTGGCCACGGCGCCGTAACTGGTGACGGATACGAAATTGGAAGGCATCGTGAGCGCAGCCGGAATGGCTTCCGTTTCGATCAGATCGATAGTCACATTGGCCGTGGAGCTGAAGTTCAGGTTAGATGCATTCCGCTGCAGCTTGATAACCGTACCTGCCGGGTACTCCTGATCCAGCACAACCGATACTTCGTCATACAGATGATGCGGCGTTGTTGGCGTGGCATTTGGGTTATTCGACCAGCGGATCTCCCCGCCTTCCGTTCCCCAAGCCCCGTAGTTCCAGCTGTATTTGGAAGTCAGATTGATATCTTTGAATAATGTACCTCCAATGTACATGCTGATGGCCGAGTCAATGCCGGTTCCTGCCGCGTTATCAGGAATGGAATAACGGATCGTTACGCCTTTTGCAGCCTTCGCTAATGTAAACTGCACGAATTGGCCAGCTGTTGCAAGCTGTACGGCTTTCCGGCCGGAAGCTTCCGAAGCAAGACTGCCAAAGTTCGTATTCGGCCCAATAACCGTTCCCGTATACGTCACCGACTCCGCTTCGTACGTATCATAAGGCATTGTTGCCCCATATGTTCCGGATGGCGGAGGAGTTACCGGAGGCGTCTCTACAATCGCTACATCGATTTTGTCGATATTCACATTGCCGGTGTCGATTGTATCGTACTTGTACATGATGGTGTTGTTGCCGGCATTTAAGGTGACCGTATCGGCTTTTGTGCTCCAGGTATCCCAGTTTGCGGTTGCCGGAAGGGAAGTTTGCAATGCTTTTGTTCCGTTCGCATAGAGACTAAGCGTTTGCGCTGCCGTTGAACCGTTTGCATATTTTAACGTAACCGTATAGCTGCCTGCCGCTGCCACGTTTACATTAAAGGTTGCCGAAGCATTGCCTTTATTGGTGTCAATAAATCCTCCAACAAAGCCGGTCCCACTGTAACCCGCGTGATCCGTTGCAACGGATGCACCGCCGGACAATACGGCCGCCTCTGCTTCATAGGTTCCCGCCGGAGAAGTTGGCGGAGTTACGGTACCCCCGCTCCCATATACCTCAAGCTCTGAGACCTGCCCGCCTGTAGAACCGGAGTTCCCGGTAAAGCTTACCCGGATATATCTGGCTGACGTCGTTGAAAAAGAAAGCGTAACCATATTGCCGGAAGACGGGTTAAACGTATACGTATTGGAAGCTGCCACGGTAGTAAAGGTATTATTATCGGTGCTTGCCGCGATGGATAAAGTCTGCGTTCTCGTTCCCCAGGAAGCCGGAAGCTTGAGGACAACGGAGTTTACGCTTTGCGCGCTTCCAAGGTCCACTGTAAGGGTGTTTGGATACGAGTTAGCCGCGCCTTCGTAATAAGTGGAGGTATTTCCGTCCACGGCATTGGTTGCCGCGAACCCGGAGTAATTATTGTTCGTTGCAATCGGCTTGCTCAGTGCCAAGTTCGTTCCTGATGGCGTTGTGCCAGAGGAAGTATCGCTGACGACAATATTATCCAAATTCACATTGCCGGAATCAGCGGTATCGAATTTATACGTGATTGTATTGCTGCCCGAATTCAAGGATACCGTCTCGGTTTGAGTTGACCAGCTGTTCCAGTCCGCCGTTGCCGGAAGCGAGATTTGCTTCAGCTTCGTGCCGTTAACGTACAAGCTTAATGTTTTCGCCGAGCCTGTTCCGTTGGAATATCTTAACGCTGTGGTGTAGCTGCCTGCCGCACTTGCACTTACTGCAAAAGCGGTTGCTGCATTGCCTTTATTCACATCCGTATATCCTCCAACAAAGCCGGAACCGGTATAACCTGTATGGTCGGTCGCAACAACCACACCGCCGGAGCGGGCTGCCGATTCCGCTTCGTAGGTCGCTGATGCTGCGGATACAACCGCGGAGTAAGGCAACTGAAGAACCAATAAAGCCAGAGTGAGTACATAAATCGACAGCCTGCTGCTTCTTGTCTTTCTGGGCATAAGAATACCTCCAATAGTTTAGGGTATGAACCGTTAACGAACGCTTCCTCCTCCCCTGTAGGCTGACTCCATAAGCCATTGTAGAAATCTCCTCCCGTCCCGGACTACCACGCCAGTGACTTCTAAGGTAAAAATTGTGACCTCGAGAAAAGAAAATACCATCTATACGCCAATTCTGCGTGTAGATGGTATTGGATTTATATAGGAGTTAGTTTTGTTCCTCTTTCTTAAAAGGATCCGTTTCGTTCCCCTTCCCGTCTAAATAAACGGAAGCTTCGCCGTCACTGTAGCTCCAATAAAGATTACGGTTGATCTCAAACAGATGAAGATTTAACTTATTTGGCGCTTGATCAATCTTGTATCCCTTACGCTGCAGCGAATCGATAATCTCTTCGTATTTTAACGGGAGCTTCTCCTGCCTAACTTCCCCCGACTTATCAAATAGCACCGCATATTGCTGGCCACTTTGATCTTCGGCTACCGTAATAAACGGACTCGAGAAATAGGGCAGCGCGGCAACCTCGGTTAGATCCAGCGCTTTCAGCTTTTCTTCATACCCTTCAGGGATGTACAATTCGTCTCCGGCTACATCGCCTTTGTTAGAGGAACAGCCTGCTAAGCTTATGATGGCAACCATGATGAGGATTGTCCAAATTTTTCTCATTGATCATGCTCCTCTTTTTCAGGATTACATGGTTATTGACGTTTATTATAATGAAATAGTTACAAAAAAAAGAAGCCGACTCAATATCGGCTTCTCCGTTAACTAAATGATCAAGCTGCTGACAGCAAAGCTTGTTCCTATAAAAACGAAACACAGAAGCGCTCCAATAGCGATATTCCCGTTCTGCAAATGCTCTGAGATTCTAATACCCGGCGTTACCAGCTCGAAAATCCAATAAGAAGCCACAAGAATAAAGTATCCCACCAGGAACCACAGCATCATGTTCCAAATGGACGTATTCGTATAAGCCGCCACGCCTATGATGAGTGCCGTGGACAAAAATTTCCCGCCAAACGCGAGTCCTACGGCCATATTTCCTTTCTTTAATTCCTCCAGATCGTTAAACGGCGTCATCAAGCTAAAGAACAGCATCCCTGCCAGTTGCAAAATAATAATGACGACCACGCTGACAACAAGATTGATTACAACGGTCATTGCGCCCACCCCCGGAATTTCGAATACACCTGATCGTAGTCATCGTACAGATGCACCTGCTCGATCGTTACTTTAACCTTCGACTTCGACTTGAGAGACGCATACTTCTCATCGCTGATCGGCTGCTTCACGACATTACCCGACGGCAGCGTGATAACGGCAAACTCGCGCGTTTTACCGGTCTTCTCCGTCTTGTATACGCCAATCAAATTAACTTCTGTTTGAATCGATTCCTTTAAATTGCCGAGGTCTGCCAAGGCGCTCTTCTCATCCTTAAAAGATTTCAACGTACTCCAGGAAGACAGCTTGATCTGGCTGCGTCTATCATTGTCCGTTGTTAACATCGCATCCATGTATTGAAGAATCCATACCTTATCTCCCGTTGCATAGTTGCCGTCATTAGGAAGGAGCGTATTGTCCGGAATGATTGTCATATCGCTCCCGACAAGGTCGCCAACCTCCTCTTGTACGACCCGGTAATCCCACGGCACATTCCTTACCGGATTAACTTGGGTTGCGGAAGCAACGGCCGTATCTTGGGAAGACGAATAATTACTGGTGCTATACACGTAATCCGGATTGTTCGTGCATGAGCTAAGAATGAAGCAAAACAGCAGCGTACTAGCGATTATCGTTAATTTCTTCATCGGGTTCCAACACTCCAATCGGGATAAAATGACTTGAATTGCCGGTAATAGGTCCCCCGGCGCGTCCAAGAAGTCCAGCCGTCTCTCCGTTGATCATAAACATGCCAACCAAGAGGTGCAGCTCTCCGGCCGCGGTGCGTATGCGGGACAGCCCGGTTCTTTTCTGATACACGACGGGAAATAATTCGCTGGTATCAAACGCCTCTTGATCCTCCATCTCCAGTTCGCCCGACTGATCGAATATCTTGACCGAACCGCCTTCGCGCCCAAACATCGATTTGGATACAAAATCCCCATTAAACAAGGGCTTGTTGTAAGTTGGCAGCATATACCGCGCGATCGTTTCGCGTTCTTGTTTATCGAATAGAACATCCAGCTCATATAATCCCCATGCCGCGGCTTGCAGACCTTTCGATTGAAGCAGGATGCTATGGACGGAATTGAACAGGTGCAAGTAACCTTTTTCTACCGCATAAGCCAATGCTTCTCCACCGTCGTCATGCGCCATCCATTCCTTCGGATAAAGAGCGAACATTCGATGGATCGGTTTTCCTTGCCCGTTTTTTAAAATGCCGTCGTCCACCCATAGGTCTAAGCAATCCTCTAATTGAACGTTTAGACCGCTATGCTTGGCTAAGGCTTCTATCGTCCCGGAATCTTCCAAATGCGAGCCGTACGCGACGCAAGCAACCGTATCGGGCTTCTCAATTGCCCAAGCGGATGCGACTAACTCCTTCATTCGGCCGTTAACGCTCCGGATCCCGGCCAGCTCGCACAACCACGGCGTTGCGATAGACGCTTCCACATAACCGGTAGGCGTATCCGCGTTTAGCTCCAGCATCTTGATGCTGCCGTCAGGAGAAACGGCGTAATCGAATCTAGCGTACCTGCTCATTACACCCTTCTCCGGCATAGGCAACAAGTCTATTAAATCCCACAATAGGGTCGGAATGCCGATCAGCTGGTATAAATCATGTTTGCCGTGTATGTAACGAGCGGTTTTGTCCAGAATGAGCCAAAGCTCCCTTGAAGCTTGTTCAAGCTCTTCATAAATAGCCCGGTTCATCCCGACAACCTGATCAATCCAGTAGTTCTCCGACTCCAGATCCGCCCAGGCAAATCCCATTTCCTTCAAAATATCAACCTTGCGGTTCCGGTCTGATTCCGGCTCTCCAATGACAGTGAATACCTCCGTTGTTGTCGTCATCCTCCAAATCCTCCCGAAGAAATAGAGCTGGAATGAGAGCTGGAATGAGAGCTGGAGGAGCTTGAAGAAGAGCTGAATCCGCTGGATTTGCCGCCGATGCCGCCAGGCGAAGACGAGGTGGAACGGCGGGTAACCGAGCCGGTGGAATTGGAAGTCTTAGGCGGCGATACCGTTGAACCTGCAACCGGCTTGTTCTGGAATTTCCCGTTGGAATAGCTTTTGGGCTCATATGGACGTGTGCTGCCGTAATAGTAGGAACGATGGGAGGAAGCCCAGGTTTGCGAAGAATACGAACTGCCGTTGTTGAACAGCAGATGATAAAGCATCAGGTCATCCCAGCCAAAGCCCGACGATTGATGAACAATCGTTGTACTCCCGCCGGAACCGCCGCCGGCCGTCACTTGAGGACTCTCTTGCGCCGCTTCTTTGTCCAGCTCTTTATCCGATGGCAGCGGCAGATTCCAGTCAACGGCAGGGTCATAGTAACGCTTGACGGCTTCGCTTGACCATTCCACCAGCTTGGGACCTGATGCCGAGCTGGATACCGTTGGAGTTGGGGTTGGCGATTCAGCCGAGCTTGTTGTTCCGGCGTGAGCCGGCACGGCTGCCAGATTCGCCAGCAAAGCGATACCGAGCGAAGTGGACAGGACCTTGAGAGGAATCCCTTCTTTGATCGTTTTTAACGAATCCGTTTTTTTATCTTCTTGCATATCGAATCCCCTCTTTCCGTCTATTTGTTATTCATCTTTACAACCAGAAGCTCCAGCTGCCCGGCGTCCAGGTTCAGCTTCCCTTCCAGTGTCTGATACTCTTCGCCATGAACGGTCAGATAGTTAACATGCTCAAGCGTCGCGATCATGGCTGCATCCCACTCCCGGTCATCCACTAGCTTTAGCCCCCGTTCCGAATCTTTTACAAACAGGACTACCCGCATCTGTTTACGTGCCCCTTTCAGTTGGATGTTCATTGTATACGACGATCGCAAATGGACGTTTCAATTTTTTGGAAGCAAACTATTTACCTGTAAAATAAAAAAAAGCACCATCACTTTAAACGTGATCGTGCTCTACTAGCTGTGTCCGCTTAAATGGGAATGACTTTCCGAATTGTAGCATGAAATATTTGGGAAAATAATAGTCCAAAATAACTATTTCCTCTAATTGGAATTGTTGTTTAGTTCTAAACAAATCTAAAAAAATCCGAAACATCTCCCTATGGATAACCGTCTATATTAGTGTTAGAGATTGCTTAGAGACGGAGGTCGTTCGACATGAAGGAACAAGCACAGACCTGTTGTGATTTTACTATCGAGGTTATGGGTGAAGGGGTGGCAACAGCCGTACCGGACGAAACCATCGTCACTCTTGGGGTTTCGGGAGAAAGCGACAGCCTTGGAACGCTTCAGACCGATCAGGCCAAGACCATAGATGCCATCATTCAAGCCATGCTTGCCCTTGGCGTGCCGCGGGAATCTATCTCCACCGCGCAATACTCCATTGAGCCGCAATACGATTTTATAGACGGAAAGCAAGTTTTTCGGGGATACAGAGCCGTACATCTGCTGCGAATTACGATAGATGGAGCGAAGGATGCGGGGCGCGTTATTGATGCGGCAGTCGCTCAAGGCGCCAATATGGTATCCGACGTAACGTTTCAATCCACTCATGCGGACGAAGCACGGCGAAAGGCATTAACGCTTGCCGTCCGCGATGCCGAAGCGAAGGCGCTTGCGATTGCCGCTACGCTTGGCGTCTCCCTCTCCTCCATTCCTTGCAAGGTTACGGAGTCGCCGGGAAACCGATTCGAGCCTGTCATGTTCAAAGCCGCTTCCGTTCCCGCCGGCGATGTCGGTACCACCATTGAACCCGGAACCTTAACGTTTAAAGCGTCCGTAAGAGTCTGGTATGTGTACGGCTGAGAAAAACGGCTGCGCGGACAAAGAAGCGCGCAGCCGTTACTACCGCATTAATAAACCTTCTTCATCAGGTCAACCACTTCGTCCAGCGAGAGACTACCCCTTCATACCACCCTGCATGCTGAAGCCCTTGGACATAAAGCGCTGGGATAAGATATACAGAACGACCGACGGTATAGCGTACATAACGGAAAAAGCGGCTAATTTGCCGTAATCCGCCATGCCGTACTGCCCGAAGAATTGATAAATCTTGAGCGAAGCCGGGAAATTCTCCGGCGATTGAAGCAGAATGTACGGCACGAAGAAATTGCCCCAGCTACCGGAGAAGGTGAAGATCGCAACTGTGCAGATGCCGGGAATCATCAGCGGGGCAACGACCTTCCTAATGCCGACAAATACGGAAGCTCCATCGATCCATGCCGCTTCTTCCAGCTCGGAGGGCACGGAATCCATGAAGTTTTTGAGCATCCATATGCCGTAAGGCATCGCCGAAGCGACGAAGAAAAGGATGACGCCAAAAATATTGTTGTACAGCTTCAAGGTTAGAAACAGCTGATAGACCGGCACCATTACGGCGGTAATCGGCAAGGAAGTCATGAACAGGATCGTCAGCATAAAAGGCTTCTTGTATCTAAGTTGATAACGCGACAACGGATAAGCCGCCAGAAGTCCGAGTATAACGACCAATACGGCTTGGCTGCCGGACATCAGGAGGCCGATCAGAAAGGCACGCTGATTTTCTTTGTTGGTGAGTACATCAATATAATTGTTCCCCGTCAGATGGGTAGGCGTCTTAAGAGACTGCAGCGCGTTAGCATCTACGGATGCCACAAGCACCCATAAGAGCGGCAGCAGAAAGCAAATTCCAATAACCGTCAATATGGTATAGGGCAGCAATTGAAAAATCCATTTGCGTTGTTTTGCACTCATACAATTGTTCTCCTTGTCCGTTTACTCTTTCATGGAGCGGATATAGAACAAGCTTAGGATAATGCCGATGAACAGCAGCAATAAGGAGATAGCCGTACCGTAACCAAGCTGGTAATTGACGAAAGCCTGATTGTACATAAAGATCGGCAGCGTGGTTGTAGACGTACCCGGTCCCCCGCCCGTCATCGCGTAAATGAGGCCAAACACGCCTAACGTCTGCAGCGTAACGAGCATCGCGTTAGTTGTAATGGAGTCCTTGATGTACGGAATGGTTACTCTCGTCAGCACCTGCCATTTCGAAGCCCCGTCCACAATGGCAGCCTCTTCGATTTCGCTGGGCACATCATCGAGGGCGGCCTGGAATACGAGCATCGAGAAGGCTGTCCCATGCCAAATATTCGCGAGAATAATCGTGATCATGGGCACGGTGTAGAGCCAGGTAACTTCGGTGAAACCAAATGAGGTTATAATCGCGTTAAGCGTTCCTTCATCGGCGAAAAAGCTGTACAAGCATAAAGCGCACACGATTTCAGGCGTAACCCAGCCTGCCAATACGATGGTGCCGATAATTCTCCGAAACCATTTGTTTTTGTTTTTCATCAGCAGCGCAATCAGGAATCCCAAGACCTGCTGGCCGATAACGGCCGAACCAATCAGGAATACAAGCGTATTCCATATACTCGTCCGAACCGTAGGATCCTCGAACATGCGCGAATAATTATCCAGGCCGACAAAATTCAGATTCTTGGCCGCCTCCCCGGTTAGAGCCAGGTTGGTAAAGGAATAGAATACGGTCAGCAGAATCGGGTAAATAAAAAACACAAGCATAATGGCCACGGAGGGCAGCAAAAAATACAGCCACGTCCATGTCCGCTTTCGCTTTGCCGCGCCATTTAAGGCAATACTGCTCATTCTCGTCTACCTCCTCCGCCTTCAGAAAAAAGGCTTGCTCAAGCATCCGCATCTGAGTGAAAGGCTTGAGCAAGCTGTTTTCCATTATTTTTCTACCGTCTTATCCGCGCCGACGATACGCGTCACATCCTGCGCGTATTTGTTCGCCGCATCCTTCGCGGACGTACCGGAGGCAACGGATTCGACCATCGTCTGGATTTGCGTCGATACTTCCGGATATTTATCCTGCGCCGGGCGGAACTCGGCATTTTTCAAATAGTCGGTTGCGATTTGGTTAAACGGCATTTGGGTATATTCCGGATCCGAGCCTACGTCCGCGCGTACGGTAATATTGCCCGATGCGATAACCAGCTTTTTCGAGTTTTCTTTGTTCAGGGCGAATTTGATAACTTCCCATGCTTCGTCTTTATGCTGCGCGTTCGCAGGGATCGACAATGCCCAGCCGCCGGCAAGCGTAATGGAGCCGGGTGCCTGACCTTTGCTCGTTGGCATTGGCGCGAAGCCGAGGACATCCTTGTACTCTGGCCATGGGGCTGCGCCGCCTTCCAGATAGTTGCCGGTAATCCAGGAGCCGTCGAGCGAGATCGCAAGCTTCCCTTGTGGCAAGTATTCACGGGTAGCCGTATTGCCCGCTTGACCGTTCAGAACCTTCGAGAGCGGCGGTCCAAGCTTTTCTTTGTTTATCGTTTGGATAAACGTTAGCGCATCGTTAATGCCTTGGCTTTTCGTAATCCATTTGCCGGTGTCGTTATCGTAAAGTCTCTCGCCGGTGCCGTAGAGAAGCATTTCGTAAGTCTGCATGGAGGTCGCTTCGCCGGTTGCCTTGCCCATGTTCATCCAGATCGGCACGACGTCAGGCAGCTTGCTCTTGATAGTTCTCGCCGCATCCAGCACTTCATCCCAGTTCTTAGGCGCCCACTCTTCCGGCAATCCCGCTTTCTTGAAGAGCTCTTTGTTATACCAGAGACCCCTCGAATCCGTATTGTAAGGGACGCCGTAAACTTTGCCGTCGCTGGCGGTAACGCCTTTTTTCAGCGCTTCGATGAAGGAGCCGTTCGTCCAGTCTTCCCATGCGCTTACTTTATCGTCAAGCGGCGTCAGATATCCCGCGCTAGCGTCGGAGTTCAGAATAAACGTATCCTCCGTTACGATATCCGGCGCGGTGTCTTTCGACTTGAGCGCAAGAGCGATCTTGGCGAAATAGTCTCCTTCGGATGCCTGAATTGGTGTAGCCTTAATCTCTATGCTTTTGTCCGGGAAGTTCTCGGCAAGCTGTTGAATCCATTTGTACATGACGCCTTGCTCGCCAATGCCGTCATCGCGATAGGTGATCGTAATGACTTTTTTCTCCGTATTCCCCGTTGTGCCCCCGTCGTTTGTTTGACCGGCATTCGTCTCTTTCGTGCCTGTGTCAGCCGAAGTGCTTGGACTGTTGCTTGGCGTGTTTGTGTTGTTCGCGTTATTCGAACAAGCAAACAGCAGCGTCGAACAGAGAACAAGCGATGTGGAAATCGACCAGAATCTTTTACCGCGAGCCATCGTAATCCCTCCCTATTAGTCAACCACCCTTGGTTAAGCGCTTCCATGCGGTTATAGTTCATAGATATTTATCTACCTCCACCTTTATTCGATGAAAATCGGAAGATTTGACTATAAGATTGCGACATAAAACTCTATTTAAATGACTTCCGATAATCGCTTCAAATAATGGCGCCCCATGGCACGAAAAAAAGAGCTCCGGTACTTGTCGTCCGAAGCTCTGAATTCATTATCGTTTTTTAATGATGCTCTCACTTCGTTATCCAAGCCGAAGGGAATACTGATATAACGCACCCGGCAGTCCTCTGAATTCAAACACTCCGTTGCTGATTAAGCTCCACATCCTGTATTCGATAAAGCCGTCTCCAATAACCTGGTTAACATGCTCGAACACCTTCGCCACAACCGTTCCGGCTTTCACGAATCCTTCTTCGTCTCCGCATTCTTGAACCGCTGTTACCGCGGCAGATACAATAATCCCGTCAATCGCTTCGATCTCGCTGCCTTTAATCTCTCCGCCCTGCCAAAGGCGAAGCTCGTAATCTGAATTCGATAGTTCTTCCCATTCCGACATATATTGCTGCCGTTCCCGGGAAGTTAGCATTCTCGCATTCTCGTAATTGCTTACCATATCGCGATAAACTTCCCGATCAACATAAGCTTGCGCAATGGGCGGAATCGTCATGTCGCGAAGGCTTTCCGTAAAATTAACAAGCTGAACCGGCTGCTGCCGGTTCCTTAACAAGTGCATAACAAGCCGCAATCCCGTCTGGTCATGCGAATTATCGGAGCACCATACGATAACGCATTTCTCCTCGGGAATGGCTTTTATTTCCTCTATCATGTGGTCCAATTGCGATTCTCTATTGCGATCATTCAAAACTCGGAACGGAGAAAACCGGTCCAGCATCCATCGCTGCCTGTTCCGTTGTCCTTCCGGCTGTTCCAAATGCTTGATTGGCCCAATCGAGAACAGGTCATTAAATGCTACTACCTTATTTTCATGCCTTCTGCCGGCTTCACTAAGCGCGACTTTCAAAGAACCCGCATCCGAAAGACTAAATACAATATGTACATGACGTTGAAGCCGCTCGATCTCCTCGCGCTTCGAACGGGCTTCTGCAATCCGGTCATCTATAACTTGCAAAAGCTTGCCTGAATTGGAGCTTGCCTCTGCTTCATTAATTAATTCATTTAAAACAACGCGAAGCTCCCATTCGTTGAGCTCGTTGATAGATTCTTTGTAACGGTTCATCCATTCCACCTCTCACACTACTCTACCATAAATTTCTAATAGGGTACAAAAAAGGCCGTGATGCATTTCATTGGATACTCACGGCCTTTCTATTAAGAGGCTAGTTTCATCGAACTTTTTGCGACGTATTTGCCGAACAAAAAACGTACCAGCGGTCCCATAACCACCAATTGAAGCGGGAAGGCCAGCATATAATTGTGAAGGACTATCGTGAAATAATGTTTGATTAACGAACCTTCTCCCAAGCTGTCCGCCACAGAAGAACTGATCAGTCCATACAGCGACATGCTTAGTACCATGCCCGTCACCATGCAGAAAGCAAGCGCCAAAATGACATACAACTTCTTCGATTTATCATAAGGCAGCGCGAAGGCGGCTTTTTTCGCAAGGGGTCCTACGACAAACATCTCAACCGCAAACGCAACCAAAAATCCTAAACCGTATTGTAGGAACACTTCTCCCGAAGAAAGCGTTGCGAACAAGTCATTACGCATCAGGTTATACGTAATCATGACCAGCGCCATCCCCGTCACCATCATTAATCCAAAGTAAAACTCTTCTCTCTTATTCGTCGGCACTAACATCATCCTTTCTGTTCTTCTTGTCATTATAGAGATTCGGCCCCCCTCTTCATAAGTGACAAGTGTGTGAACTTTTATGGATGAGGACAGCCTTCGTTACATCCTATTTTCCTTTTCTATAGTGCAGGGGAACATATCCGGTAACCGATTTGAACACACGTCCGAAATGCGTTACGCTGCCGAATCCGACTCGCTTCGCAATCAGATTAACCTTCATGGAGGACTGCTCCAGCAGCTTTTTCGCTTCCTTGATTCTAACGCTGTTCAAGTATTCCACAAACGTAAAGCCTGTTGCTTCCTTGAAAAACCGGCTCAAATAATAAGGGCTTACGTAAAACTCCTCCGACAGCAATTGAAGCGACAGCTCGTTCATGTAATGGCTGTTCATGTACCGCACAACCTCCGAAATACGCTCATGCATCGGGCTTGGCGATTCAAGAGTCTCCGCTCTGCTTGACTTCACATGCCGGCAGCAGATCATAAGCATCTGCAAGGCCAGCGTCAACGCGTACAGCTCGAAGCCGGGCTTTTTCTCCGACATCTCCGTCATCATTGTCTGCAGCATAGTCTCCATAGCTAACCGGTCCTGCAGCGTGCATTTAACAATCAGATACTCCTTCTCGAATAACGGATGCAGAACTTCCGTATAGCTCATCGCAGCCATATGCTTCTCGTGAATATTGACAATAAGCCGCTCATGCTCCGGCATTTCCGTATTGGTTGTCCGATGCAGAATATTCGGCGAGATGATCACGATATCCCCCTCATGAATAACGATGGTCCTGTCTTTTATAAAAAACTCCCGCTTCCCGGACATGAGGCAGAAGATTTCATAGGTACTATGAAAATGGCTGGCGGGCATATTATGGCTCCGGGCTTTGCGGTAAGATACCGAGAAGGTTCCTTCCCCGTTATCGTACTGGAAATCTCCCATCGTTAGCCATCTCCCTCCCTTTTCCTTTTCTATTATTATACGTCTCCGTTCATTTACAGCAAGATATAAGAAGAATTCATTCCTTTCTGCAAAAAATGTACATTTCCTCGTGCTAGCATAATTCTATGACCAAAAGGGAGGCTTATACAAGTGATTAAAACCGTACTTTCCCCCATTCAATGGGCAGAGAAAGCCTGCGAGGCATTAATGGACAGATTCGAACCGGAACAGCTGCCGCCGGACCGGTTCCATTATCATCAAGGCGTCTTCTTATCGGGGATGGAGAAATGCTGGAAGGAAACGAAAAATCCGAAGTATTATAACTATCTGAAACGCTGGGTCGACAGCCAGGTGCTGGAGGATGGCCGCATTAAGAAGCATAAGCCGGATGAGCTTGACGATATTCAACCCGGTGTTCTCTTATTTAATCTGTACGAACAAACCGGCGACGAACGGTATGCGAAAGCCCTGCATTACCTTCTGCCGCTGATCAAATCGTGGAAAACGAATCCTTCCGGCGGCTTCTGGCATAAGGAGCATTATCCGAATCAGATGTGGCTTGACGGGTTATACATGGCCGGCCCGATTGCCGTTCAGTACGGCAAGACGTTTGGGGACAGCGATTATTTTGACTTGATGGCCTATCAGGCGATCCTGATGGAAAAGCATACAAAGGACCCGGTTACCGGACTCCTCTATCATGGCTGGGACGAGACCAAGGAAGCTTCCTGGGCCGATCCGGAGACCGGTCTTGCTCCCGAATTCTGGGGCCGCGCGATTGGCTGGTATCCGGTTGCCCTGCTTGAAATGTTCGAGCACCTGCCGGAGGATCACAAGGATAAAGAAGCGCTTGTCGCTATCCTGCAGGATTTGCTGGTCTCGCTTCTCAAATACCAAGATTCCGCTTCCGGCTTATGGTATCAGGTTGTCGATAAAGGGGATCTGCCGGATAACTGGCTTGAAAATTCCTGCACGTCCCTTTACGTGCATGCCATCGCCAAAGCCGTGCGATTCGGTTACCTGGAACCAAAATATTTGGAGTATGCATGGAAAGGCTATCACGGAGTCATTGATACGCTGAAGCTTGATGACAACGGCCATGTCGTTATCGG
This sequence comes from Paenibacillus sp. ATY16, assembly GCF_003399985.2. Taxonomy (NCBI): domain Bacteria; kingdom Bacillati; phylum Bacillota; class Bacilli; order Caryophanales; family Paenibacillaceae; genus Paenibacillus; species Paenibacillus sp. ATY16. Next base: position 442,128 of record NZ_NMOK02000023.1, read on the forward strand.
CCAGATCTGTATCGGCACGGGCATTGGCGATTATGCCCACTACATCGCCCGCCCAACGAGCGAGAACGATCTGCATGGCGCAGGCGCTTTTATCTTGATGTGCGTGGAGATGAGCTTGGCTCCGCAAGCGAACTAGTTAGTCGCAAAAAAAAGCTGAAGCCCTCTTCCTAAGAGGCTTCAGCTTTTTTACTTTCGCGGGTTTAAGGTATCGTCTGCGCTTCCGGCGAGGTTTCTTCCGAGGCTGCTGCCGCCTCGCCTTGCGAATGGCGGTACAGCTCCTCGTACACGCCTTGCTGCTCAATCAGCTCGGCATGAGTTCCCGATTCGACTATTGTTCCGTGACTAAGCACGATAATCCGGTCCGCGTGCATTATGGTGGACAAGCGATGGGCGATCACGATCGTCGTACGGCCCTCGGATACGACCTGCAGCGCTCGTTGAATAAGCTGCTCCGTCTGGGAATCGAGGTTCGCCGTCGCTTCGTCGAGAATCAGAATCTTAGGACGGAACACGATAATTCGGGCAAAAGAGATTAGCTGCCGCTCGCCTGCGGATAATCCGCTGCCGCGTTCGGACAGCTTCGTCTCGTAGCCGCCAGTCATACGGTTAATCAGCTGGTCCGCTCCGACAAATTCGCAGGCGCGGATAACGTCTTCCCTGGAGATGGACTCGTCAAACATCCGAACGTTATCGATAATGCTTCCCGCATACAGATAAGGCTCCTGCTGAACCAGACCTACAATCCGGTGAAGCTCGGCCTGCGGGATATGCCGGACATCGTTCCCGTCAATTTGGACGCTGCCCTCGTTCACGTCATAGAACCGGCATAACAAGCTCATAAGCGAGCTTTTGCCCGCGCCGGTTGTACCCACGATGCCGACCATCTCGCCGGGACGGATATGCAGATCAAGTCCCCGGAAGATCGGAGTGTCGTTCCCATAGCTGAATGAGATTTTGTTATAATCTACACGACCCTGAACGGCGTCATGGTTTATTTTCACAGGTTTGGCCGCATCTTTGATTTCGGGCTCGACGTCGAGAACGCCCCAAATCCGGTTGACCGCTACCGTAGCGGACTGCAGCGTGTTCCACTGCTGGGTGATGGCATTGATCGGCTGGAAGAACTGCCGGATGTACGTAATAAACGCATACAATACGCCAAACTCCATCGTATGCCCTAGCACAGCCTTCCCCCCGGTCCAGACAACGAAAGCAATGGTCAGGTTCCCGAGCAGATCGAAGGTCCGGTTAAACGTAACCGCCGTACGGATCTCGCGGACATTAGCCTTGAAATAATCATCGTTCCGCTCCTTGTACAATTCGCCTTGCGCCTTTTGCTGATGGAAGACTTGAATGAGGCTCATGCCCGCCAGATTCTCTGCCACAAACGCCACAAGGCGGGACAAGCGCGTCCTCGCCATCTGATACGTCGTGCGCATGAAGGACCGGAAACCAATCGCGATAAGCGCAATAATCGGCAGCAAAAGCAGACAGTACAGCCCTAGCGTCGTATCCAGATAAAACATCATGACCAGAATGGAAACCAACGTCAGGCCATCTCTCAGCAGGGTCAGCAAGACCTGGTTGAAAAACTGGTTAACCGCCTCGGTATCGCTCGATACATGCGTAATGAGGCTGCCGCCGGACGTTTTATCGAAGTAGGACATCGACAGCTTGGTAATATGCTCAAACAGCTGTTTCCGGATGCGGGCTACGATGCTTTGGCCGGCATCCTGCAGCAGGTTATTTTGCAAATACGTAAACAACAAGCTTGAGAGGGATAAGACGAGATAAATCGCGCAGATCGCAATCAAGCTGCCGTAATCGTTCTTGCCCACCATGAGGTTATCGTCGATCGCGATTTTAACCAAATAAGGCTGGAACAGCTCGGAGGCAATCGCAATAATCGTACAAATGGCTACCAGCGTAAACGTCTTCCGGTGCGGACTAATATAAGATTTCAGTATGCGAAAAGCGGACTTGTATTGCGGCTTAGGCTGCTTGCCATTGCCATTGCCGGACTTCTGGTCCATCTGCCAGTTGTTAACGGCTGTCGGCATATTGGCTTCCCTCCTCTTGAATCGCATGGAGCTCGGCATAAGGTCCAGGTTCCGCAAGCAGCTTCTCATGCTTGCCCCGCTGAACGATCTTCCCTTCATCCAATACGATGATGAGATCCGCATGCTTCAAAGCGCTGAGCCGGTGCGCGATAATAATGGTTGTTTTTCCTTGACGCTCCTTCTGAATCGTGTGCACAATCTCGGATTCGGTCACCGCGTCTACGGCGCTGACGCTGTCATCCAGGATCATAAGAGGTGCCTGCATGATAAAGCCGCGCGCCAGACTTGTTCGCTGACGCTGCCCGCCGGATAACGTGACGCCCCTCTCTCCCAGCTTCGTCTCGAAGCCTTCCGGGAACTCCGCTATATTGTCGTAAATACGCGCCTGCTTGGCGGCCGCATGAATCTCGCCCTGACCGGCCTGCCGACGTGCAAAAGCAATATTCTCGCCTATCGTTGTGCTGAACAGGAAGCCGTCCTGCGGGACGTAAGCAATCTGCGTGCGCAGGCTCTCAAGCGTGACCTCGCGTATGTCCTGGGATCCGACATGAATGGCGCCTGCCGGTGGATCGTATACCCTGAGCAGTTGCTTGACAAGCGTTGTTTTGCCGCTGCCCGTACGCCCCACGATGCCAAGCGTCATTCCGGGTTGAATCACAAGGTCAATATGCTGCAGCGAAGGCTGTGAAGCACCGGGGTAAGTAAACGTCAAATCCTTCATGCGAATCGGACTTGCGGACAGATTAACCGCTGCCGCATGGTCGGTCTCCACGATATCCGGCTGAACCGCGATTAATTCGTTAAGCCGCTGCAAGGATGCGCGCGACCGCTGAACCGTATTGATAACGTTGCCAATTTGCTGCAGCGGGTTCATCAGCATCCGTACGTACAGCGTCAGCGCAACGAAATTACCAAGCGAAATATCTCCTTGTATCGTTAAGTAACCGCCGTAAGCCAGCGACACAATAAGAGACAGGTTGCCAAGGAAAGGCACTGTCGCCTGGAACAAAGAGCTGATCCGTACCAGCGACAGCTGGTTGGTCTTGATCTGATCGACCTTGGCGCCAAACCGCTCAATCATTATAGGCTCCACTGCAAACTTTTTCGTAACACGGATACCGCCGAACTGCTCCTCGGCCGACTCCGTCATCGTGCCAAGCGCCTCCTGCACTTTGCGTGAACGCTGACGGATAACCGGACCAATCTTGATGACGATCCAAGGAATGAAGATAAGCGGCCCCACGGAAGCAGCGATGAGATAAAGCGGAATATCGCTAAGAATCATCGCTCCTACGCAGGAGACGAGCAGCATGGAAGCCATAGCCGTCTGGTTGATGCCCATCGAGATGGATTCCCGGACGCCGGTTACGTCGTTCATGAAGTAGTTGAGCATTTTGCCGACGCCGTTCTTCGAATAGTAGTGCTCGCTAAGACCGGAAAAATGAGTAAATAGACGACGACGGGTCATGTATTCGAACAACCGTCCGACATACATGACCAGGTATTGACCGTATCCTCCCAGCAGGGCATATCCCGCTCCAATCAGAACAAGCATCAAGCTGAAGTGCGCAACATCCTGGGAGCCAAGCTCTCCGCCCTTCAGCTTATCCGTAAAATCCCCAAGCACCTTCGGAAAATAAGCGAATACGATGCTGGCTGCCGCATGCAGGCTGAACGATCCGAGATAAATAGGCCAAGTCTGCTTGAAATACGGTTTTAATACACCTTCTGACTTCAAGACTCATCACTTCCATTAGTGGATTCGGAGCTGCTCTCTTCCCCAGCCGTAGCCTCTTCGGAAGGAACGTCTTCCTCAGGCAGCTCGTGTAGCTGAAATACGTGAATAAACTCTTCCATAATGGCTTCCGTCGCCTTCAATTCGCCGCTGATCACCGGTTTAATCGCTTCGAAAGCCGGATCATTCAGCTGGCGCAGCAGCGTTGTGCGGGTAATCGTAAGCTTCTCGAGAAAAGCAAGCGCCCTGCCGCGGCGAAACGTCTGCGCCTTGCCTCCGTCCCGATTCTTGCAGTCCTCCTTGAAGGGATGCCTGCCTATGTGTCCTTGCCCGTTACGCATATGTCTATGCCTCCTTCAGTTGATGTATACGTTCGTATACATTTCTCTATATGTATACAAATGTATACGCATCGCAAATGACTGTCAAGTTATAATTTTCAAATAATTAACAGTTGATTCGTTGCGGCATTGAAAAAAGCGCCACCCAGGTTCGTGACCCGGATGACGCTAAGCTGTTTCTTTCGTTAAGCTATTAACCGCAAAAATAAAATGCCGCCAAACGCGCATGCCATTCCGGTAATTTCAAGCCGCGTGAAGCTTTCCTTCACCACGAACCGGGTATAGAGCAGTACGATTAATACATTCAAAGCGGTAACTGCGGATACCAGCCCTGCCTTGCCATGATCAAAGGCCGTGACAATCATCATCATGCCTATCGCGTTCGTTGTGCCGACCAGCATTCCCGTCAGGTAAGTGCGGCGTTCGCTCCATGTTTTGCCCGGATTCCGGCCCTCCACGGCGGCAGCTGCCACGGTTGCTACCGGTGCTTCAGCCGCTGCAGCCAGGCCGTATCTCCTTGCCGCAAGGCGGTCCTTCAGCCACCAAATGCCATAGCAAATGGAGCCGGAGGCAAACATAAAGAACAACGTAGGGAACAGCGGCGCCTCAAGCTTGGTTGACCAGGAGCCGGACAAGTCGTTGCAGGCGAACATGACGAGAGACAAAAGTCCCCATTGCGCGCCTTGAAGATTTTTGAGCGACAAATCATTGGAGTAACGGACAAGCAAAATCCCCGCCACGATAACTACAAAGGCGGCCAGCTGGGTATATTTAAGCGCCTCTCCCCACATCAGGTACGCCCCTATGACAACCAGCACGGCAGGAAGTGCCGTAATAATTGCGACAAGCGATGCTTTTCCGACGGCAAAGCCCTTGAACATGCTGGCATTCGCCACAAAGGAAAACACGCCCATCTGAATACCCACCAGGGCTGTCGTCGGCCAAGGCTGACCGGACCATACGGCTGTAATTCCGCATATTACTGCCCCCATCGAGAACGCGCCGCATAGCAGCACGGTCCGGCTTAACGGAAGCTGGCTCGTATAGTGATACAATATTCCTCTTAATCCAAAGCATAGGGCGGCAAGCCCTGCAAATAAAATCCACATAACGTAAGCGGTCCCCTTCCCATTCATCTAATCTTAGACAGGAAACCGCCATGTGGCAATGCTCTCGCTGGATAAAAATTTGCAAGCAAAATAGCTGTTGCCACACCTGACGTATCATGTTAATATGTGGAAAACGTTTTTCGGAAGGGCTTCTAGGGATCCGACTCCATCAGGATGGCGAACCAAGCGAAGCCGGCTTGCGCGGGTAGACGCCAAGCTACACCGTGAGGAATAAAAGACCTTCGGAAAGTTCCGCCTGCAAGACTTGGGCGAGACTTTGCGAAGGTCTTTCCTTTTTTTGCAGGAAAAATAACAAAGGGGTGCGTAAAGTGAGGTCTATCGAGGTTGAGCAGTTGGAGAAGATCTTTCAAGTCAAGAAAAAGCAAGCCGGTCTTGCGGGCAGTCTCAAGTCGTTGATAAAGCCGCATTATGCCGGCAAAGCCGCCGTTGAAGGCATTACGTTCTCCGTCGATCAAGGAGAAACAGTCGCTTTCCTCGGTCCAAACGGAGCGGGTAAATCAACAACGATCAAAATGCTGACCGGCATTCTTCATCCAACCTCCGGAAAGGCGGAAGTGTTGGGCTGTTGTCCGTGGACGGAAAGGTCAAAGCTGGCTTACCGCATCGGCTCCGTATTCGGACAGAAGTCGCAGCTGTGGTACCATCTCCCGCCGCTCGATACCTTTGAGCTGATGAGCCGGATTTATGAGCTCCGACGGGAGGATTACAAGGCGCGGCGCGACATTCTGATCGAACGGTTCGAGCTTGGCCCTTACTTGCACACCCCCGTGCGGAAGCTGTCCCTGGGGGAACGGATGCGCTGCGAGATTGCCGCTTCTCTCATTCACCGTCCGCAGGCTTTGTTTCTCGATGAACCAACGATTGGACTTGACGCTGTCGTCAAACAAAGAATCCGCGAGTTGATTCTGGAGATGAACCGCGAAGAAGGCACGACGATCTTCCTTACCTCCCATGATGCCGGCGACGTCGAGAAACTATGCGACCGTGCGATTGTAATTAATCATGGGGGACTCGTGTTTGACGGGCGGGTCGACTTTATGAAGCAGCAGTTTCTGACGCATAAGACGGTCCAGCTCCTCCTGGAGGACGATCCGGGGCATATGGCGCTTGAAGGCGTTGAGGTGCTGAGCCGGGACGGATCGCGCTTGACGCTTAGCGTGGACACCGGACTTACAACGATCGAATCCGTCCTGTCCGCCTTGATGGCAAGCCACCGTATCGTCGATATGACCGTACAGGATCCGCCGATGGAGGATATTATCACAAGAATGTACGGGACGTTCCGCGCGAAGGAGGCGGTTATGTGATCAGTCTCTCCAAGCCGGCGAAATATGTGTTTATCGGTAAAATCACGCTGCGCAGCCAGCTGGCTTACGTCGTTGATTTTCTGATACGGTCCGTGTTTTTGCTGTTGATCTTATATATTTTCATGCAGTTATGGCAAACGACTTTTGCGGGAGAAGGAACCGCAACGATTAACGGCTATACCTTTAAACAGATGATGTGGTATCTCGTCTTTACCGAATCCATGGTTCTCGCCACTCCAAGTCTCAGTACCAGGATCGAAGAGGAAGTCAAAAGCGGCGACGTTGCCTTCAAGCTTATCCGGCCGGTTAGCTTCATTGCGTTCCATTATGCCGAATATATGAGCGAGGTAGCTATCCGTTACGTTATTAACCTGATACTGGGCTCGGCGATTGGCTTGCTGCTTGTTGGTCCCCTGCCTGTCGGCATCGGCCTTGCTTGGCTTCCGGTTATGGCGCTTGGCGGGTTCACCGTTAATTTCATGCTCGGCATGCTTGTTGCCCTTAGCGCTTTTTGGGTGGAGGAAACTCGCGGGCTCGAATTCGTGTATAACAAAATTTTGTTTACGATAGGCGGGATGCTGATGCCGTTAGAGCTGTTTCCGGAGAGCCTGCAGCGAATCGGACATTGGCTGCCTTTTCAGACCGTCGTTTATTTCCCGGCCCGTACGGCGGTTGGCATGCACCTTGGCGACATTTCTCGTGCCCTTGCCATACAGTGGCTGTGGGTGATCCTTATTGGAGCGATGGTATGGCTGTTATACCGGAAAGGGGTGCGAAAGCTCAATGTTAATGGCGGATGACAAGTCGCATAAGGGTCATACGGACATATCCGAGCATGACCAGCCGGGCAGGCTTAAGCGCCTGCTCCGGTTCACGGCGGCAAGCTGGAGGCTTAACCTTGCTGGCGCCATGGAATTCCGATTCAGCTTCCTCCTGACGGTTGGATCCATGATCGTAAATAATATCGTGTGGATTATATTCTGGGGCATGTACTTCAAACGTTTCCCCGTGCTTAACGGCTGGACGCTTCAGGATGTCATGATGATGTGGGCGGCCGCTTCGGGCGGCTTCGGAATCATGTCCGTTTTCTTCGGCAACGCAACCCGGCTTGCCAATCTGATTGCTACCGGACAGTTGGACGTCTACCTGGCTCAGCCTAAGCCGGTGCTTCTGAACGTGCTGATCAGCCGCATGTCGGTGAGCGCGATCGGCGATCTGCTGTTTGCGATATTCATCTTTGTAGGGTTTGGCGACGTCTCCCCGGTTGGAATCGTTAAATTTACGGCAGCGCTGCTTATTTCCGGCATGATCTTTATTTTCTTCTGCGTGATTGCCGGCTGCCTCTCCTTCTGGCTTGGCAATACGGAAGGATTAAGCTTTCAGCTGTTTAACGCGCTGCTCGTCTTTGCCACATACCCGACGGCAATATTCAAAGGGTTCGGCCGGCTTGTCTTGTTCACCGTAATTCCGGCCGGCTTCATTAGCAGCATGCCGGTATCGTTCATTCGCGAGATTGACCTTCCCTTCTTGTACGGCGCATTAGGCATGACAGCGCTTTTGTGCGCCGGAGGGATTCTGCTCTTTTATCGAGGCTTAAGAAGGTATACGTCGGGCAATATGATGGGGTTGAGGCGGTAACTTTTAAACTTTAAATGGAAAGAGAAAAAGATCGAACCTCTGGGCATCCAGAAGTTTGATCTTTTTTGCTTTAGGCCGCCACGTCTCTTCGCGTGAACATCAGCCAGGATATGAGATTAAACACCAGGAAGTAGACCGCAAGCACGCCAATCGAGAAGGAAAGCGTCATTCCGTCCCGAAAAGGTCTTCCCTCCAAATACTGCGTCAGATCGGTATTGGCGAATAACAAGTATTTGCTCCACGGATACCGTTGCAGCACCTCTAACGATATATTGCCCGCAAACAGAATTCCGATGGAAAATCCGATAGACATCGCGCTGCTGCGGAATGCGGACGAGATCATAAACGCTATCGTGACGTACATAATAGTAGATACACCATTGAGCATATACGTTTCCCATAGATGGAGGAACATATTTTTTTCGGCGATATGTCCATCCTTTATGTTGACCAAGGGCAAATCCATATCGTGAAAGCCATGCAGGATCCCATTCAGCACGACGGATATGACAAACAAAGTAAGCAGCAGAACCATGCTGAACAACAGGATCGAGATATACTTGGAGACAAGGATTTTTATCCGGCTGGCCGGGCGAATGAGCAGCAGTTTAATGGTTCCGGCTGCAAATTCGCTTGCTACTATATCTCCGGCAATGATGATCGTAAATAGAGTAATCAATATGCCTAGATTCGCAGACTCATTAATCCCGTCCCAAATCGTCCCTTTTGTCGTGCGGATGTTATGCTCAAGATGATAGTCGATGACAGCAATCCTATCCTCGTAGGAAGTACGATTCTCTTCATTCACGTCGGAGCTTTTGAGATGATCGCTCCACATTTGCTTCTCTTGCTTCAGTTCCGCCATCCAGCCTTCGCCCTGTGCGTCCTTCCCGTCATGCCACATCATGATGTTGCCGAAGATAACAAAGGCAGCCATAAGCAAGATGAGGATCCAGGTTCGAGTCCTTCTGTAAATTTTCATATTTTCGTTAAGCACCAAATTAAACAAGCTGCCCACCTCCCGTTAATTCCAGGAACCCGTCTTCTAAGGAACGGCGCACCCTTTGCACCCCATATACGCGAATATGATTCCGGACAAGCTCTTCCAAAATATCCGGTACGCGTTCCCTCTCCGCCGTCAGCTCTATAAGTCCATCTTCCGTGACGGAAAGCTCCTGTACTCCGGCAACCTGCCTTATAACAGCCATAGCCTGATCCGGCAGATGCGCTTCAATCTGATAGGTTTGGACCGGATCGTTCCCTTGCGTAAAATAATCAATCGGCTTCACGTCAATCAGCTTGCCCCGCTGAAGAATGGCGACACGGTCGCACATTAGCTCCATCTCCGAGAGCAGATGGCTGGAGACAACGACCGTAATGCCTTCCGTACGGGTCAAGTGGCGCAAATAATCGCGCAGCTCGCGAATCCCCTCCGGGTCAAGACCGTTTGTAGGCTCATCCAGAATCAATAAGGATGGCCTATGCAGCAAAGCTTGCGCTACGCCAAGCCGCTGGCGCATGCCTAGGGAGTACTTTCGGACCTTTTCATGAATGCGGCTTTCCAGCTTAACAAGAGAAACTACCTCATCGATTCGTTCTTTGGTCACGCCAGGGATCATACGGGCATAATGGATAAGGTTATGATAGCCGCTTAAATATTTGTACATCTCCGGATTTTCGACGATCGCACCCACATGCCGAATGGCCTGTTCGAATTCCGTTTTAATATTTTTCCCCTTGATCAGAATTTCGCCCTTTGTAATTGACATCAAGCCCACAATCATGCGGATGGTCGTAGTCTTGCCGGCACCGTTTGGCCCAAGGAAACCGAATATTTCGCCTTGCGGCACGTCAAAGGTAAGATCGTCGATAATGTTTTTTCTCCCTATCCGCTTTGTTACATTCTTCAGACGGATAACAGGTTCGCTGCTCATAGATTCGATAGCCTCCCAAACCATAAATATCGCAATAGATAACCGTCTAGATATTATCATGTAATTTATCGTTTTGCAATAAATGATTATCGCTTTTAAATACGTTTTTGTCGTTAAAAACAAAACATACCTCAAAAAACGAAAAACCCGGACTCTCTCCAACAAAATTGGAAAGAACCCGGGTTTTTCTAATACCATGCTAAGCATTAAACTTTAATCTTCGTTCCAGAACAAACGGGCCAAACGGCAAAAAGGCGGCCAGAATCGCCCCCGCTATACGGATCATTTTCCACTTGAACAGAACGGCCATCACCGCGATAGCTACCAAATAAACAGAGAATAAGAACCCGTGAATACCGCCGGTAACCGCAACAGCCTCCGGACTATCAAACATGTATTTCAAAGGCATCGCTATTCCCAATAAAACGAGAAACGAAATCGCTTCCAAATAACTGATCCAACGAAACCATGTCCGGACGGATTGCTCCATTCGCACACTTCCTTTCTCTTTTTCTTCAATCGAGTCTATTACGTAATCCAACTATGCCTCGTTTCTGCGAATATCGCAAATTCTTGTCCATTCCATGTCCAAATAAAAAAGCGGCTCCCAAAGCGAAAGACTTTGAGAACCGCCAACTTTCTATATAACGCCAGTCTGATGTTTAGTCATCCGTTTGGTGCCAGCTCTATCCGACCGTTTGATAAGGTTCGCCGACAGCAGCATCCCTGCGATAACGATAACTCCGCCAACGATTTGGGAAGCTAGCAGCTGCTGTCCCGTCAGCACGGAGAGGATAGCGGTAAAGATCGGCATCAGATTCATCGTAATGCTGGCTTTGCCGGGTCCAAGCTCTTTGACCCCTTGGTTCCAGAACAGGAACGAACCGATGGAAGGGAATAGACCAAGATAAATAACTCCTGTTACTCCAAGAGCTGTTATATGGTCAGTCTCTAAAGGCTGGATCAACAGCAGCGGAATCATGAATACGACGCCGATAACCGCAGTAAAGGCCACAAACGTAATGGGTGGAAGATGCTGCGCTCGCTTGCTGATAATCGAGTAAATCGCCCACAAGAACACCGCGATCAGCAAAATGCCGTCTCCTTCATTATAAGGTGTGCGAAATACGCCCAGCAGATGCCCCTTCGTTAATACCGTCAGCACGCCCAGGAAGGATAATACCAATCCCGCTCCTTGCCATACCGTAATTTTTTCTCTCAGGAACAGCAGCGACAATACGATCATAACCGCCGGAGTCAAGCTGTTAATCAGGCTGCCGTTTGTAGATGAGGTGTGCTGTAAAGCGGTGTAGGTAAGCAGCGTGTAGAATACGACGCCCACCAGCGACAGGAATAACAAGATCCCCCAGTTGTCTCTCCACACCTTCCTCCAGTTTGGTTTTTCAATAAGCTGAGCCATCGGAATCAAGGCCGCAGCCGCGATTGCCCATCTTAAGAAGGCTGCCCAGATCGGCGGAAATTCAGCCATAACCGATTTGCCGAAGATCAAATTCCCCGCCCAGAACAGATTCGCTAATACTAGAAAAAGCCATGCTTTTGTTTTCATACGGAGACTCTCCTCTCCCTGGTTAAACTCCTCCAGGTCTTACTTTCTCTTGGTCTATAATCATGCTACAATAAACCTGATCATAAATAAAATGAATATAAATCATGAAGGAGATATCAAATCTGTTATGAACAAATCACTTCTTCAATTGATTGTTGCCATTTCGGAGACCCGCAGCTTTACGACCGCCGGAGAGAAAATGAATATGACACAGCCGGCTGTCAGCCGTGCCGTTACGACGTTGGAACGCGAGCTTGGGGTTACGCTGCTGATCAGGGACAAGCGTCATGGAGTTGCTCTTACTCCTATTGGAGAGCGGATTGTCCGAACTTTCCGCGAAATTCTTCAAGGGTATGATAAGATCGACCAGGAAATCGCAAGCGAGAAAGGAATGGAAACCGGCAGCGTCCGTATCGGAGCTTTCCCGGTTGCGGCTACTTATTTTGTGCCAAAACTGATCAGCCATATGAAGCAGCAATATCCCAACCTGGAATTCAGCATCGTTGAAGGTACGATCGACAATGTACAGGAATGGCTGGATAACCGCGAAATTGACGTTGGCTTGCTTATCCCGTCCGACAAGACGGCTCATTCTTATCCCCTTTACCGCGAGGGAATTTATGCGGTTATGCGTGAAGATCATCCGCTTAACGAGAAAGAGATTATTAGCCCCGAGGATTTACGGGACGAACCCATGCTCATATGCAAAGCCGGCTATGAGCCCCCGGTCTTAAAGTGGTTTGATAGTGCCGGAGAATCGCCGACCATTAAATACATTCTCTACAACTACAGAACCGCGCTTCAGATGATTCTGGCGGGTGAAGGAGTAGCTGTCATGTCCGAGCTATCCCTTCTGGACCTTCCCCCGGGAATCGTCCTGAAGCAAATTTCTCCCGCAGCCTACCGGGATATTCACCTTGCATCCGGTTCTCTGAAGGACTGCACCATCGCGGTAAAAACATTTATAGAGACGGCACGGAAGCTGTTCCCATTCGAAGCCGGGCCTAAAAAGGGGTGCGCTCGCTGAAAAAACAGCCGCGTCATTTAGAGCGGAATCTAGGACCGAGCAAGTGAAATATCTTGCAATCTTTACGGAAGACACGGGCAAACTTGAAGAAGAGTAAAACTTCCATCGTATCAGCTGTTGACATAAAGTCAACTTTACGTTGTAACCTTGATTTCGCGAGGTGAGAATCCCATGTATCAGATTTCCGAAGTGTCCAAGCTTATCGGCCTGCCCATCCCAACCATTCGCTACTACGAGCAATTGGGATTGATCGACGAGCCGGCCAAAAATGCCCGAGGCTATAAAGTCTACGATGAATTGACGGTGGAATACCTGCAATTCATTGTCAATTTGAAGGATACGGATATGTCCTTGGAGCTGATCAAAAGCTATGTTGACGCTTATCGGGCCAAGAACTACTTGCGGTGTCGCGAAATTCTCCGGGAGCATGCCGTCAAGATGGAGCTTGAGCTTGAGAAGCGCCAAAGGATCCTGGAGAAGGTACGATACAAGGTGTCTCACTTCAGTAAACTTCGAGGTGGCGGTATTTAATGCAACAACCTATTCCATCCGGCTATTCGGCTAGAACTACGGCTAACCATATCGTACAAAACATCGATTTAAAGGGTAAAATAATCATCGTCACCGGTGGATCCTCCGGTCTAGGCTTGGAATCGGCAAAAGCGCTTGCCGCGGCTGGCGCGAAGGTAATCGTGCCTGCAAGAAACGTCAGTAAAGCTAGCCAAGCACTCGCGGGCATACCTAACGTGGAGTTATATCCGGAAGAAATGGATCTGAGCAACAGCGAAACGATTGAAGCCTTCGGCCGTTGGTTCCAATCGCGGCATGACAAGTTGGACATCCTGATTAACAGCGCGGGAGTGATGGCAATACCGCTTGCCAGGGATGACCGGGGGAATGAAATGCAAATCTCGGCCAATTATTTGGGTCATTATCATTTAATAAATAACCTTCTCCCTCAGTTAAAAAAAGCGAACGGCGCCCGGGTCGTGACCTTATCTTCCCGTGCTCATTGGTATTCGGCGTTTAACTTCGACGATCCTAACTTTGTTCATTCGCCATACGACAAATGGTTGGCGTACGGACAAGCGAAGACAGCCGATGCCTTGCTCAGCGTTGCGGTAGACGAGCTGTTCAAACCAGATAACATTCGCGCTTTTACCGTCCATCCCGGCAGTATTGTCACCGGTCTCTCCCATGCTCTGTCGGAGGATGAGCTCGCAGCGTTTGGAGCCATCAAGGCAAACGGAGAACGCGGCTACGAACAATACGACAACGAGAGAAAAACGATTTCCGAAGGCGCGGCAACCATCGTATGGTGCGCAGTCAGCCCTCAATTAAACGGATACGGCGGCGTTTATTGCGAGAACTGCGATATCGCCCCTCTGCATACGGACGACAGCATGACCGTTGGCGTAAAAGGATGGGCGGTCGATCAAGCAGCCGCACGCAGGTTGTGGGAAGAAACGCCGCGGTTGTTTCAATAAGTTTAGAATAAACCCCTGTGAGATAAAATGGTTATTGATCAACATCTCGACTAGCAGCAAAACAGCCTCAAAGCCGCGAATCTCGCGCTTTGAGGCTGTTTTGCTGTTGTTATTGGTTTTCGTTCTTGGTCACAAGCTTCAGCGGTGCCGGAATCGATTTCTCTACTTTCTTGCCCTGCAGCACATCGTAAGCGGCTTGCACGGCAAGCTGGCCGATAAGCTCCGGCTGCTGCGCGACGGTTGCCGTAAGACATTCACGAACATAAAAAATTTCTCCGAAAAAACGGGAGTGGAGAAAAAGGAGTGATTGACCCCTCTTTCATCAAATAAAGCAGCATCGAGGATGCCATTGTCCAGACTCGTCAGCAAGTCGTAGAAACAAAACCAGCATAACACGTAGTAGAAAAAATGGGCCAGTTACTCTCAATCTCTCGAGAGTTACTGACCCATTAGAGCTTAGGTTAACCACTTTTTTCTGCAGAGATAAGACCTTTCCCTTACTCAGGCTTCTCAATACGCGATTATTCAAACTGTCCGGGATTTCATAAAATTTTTATGTCCTTGACCAAAATCTATTGCGACTTTCCCAGTCCTTCGAGCTATTTTTGGTGCTAGAATAACAGCATTCACGCCTGCCGAAATGAGTACTAAATCAAATTTATTTTTCAGCATATCCACTTCCTTTAATACCCGATTAATCTGTCTATAATCCGAAAAAAATATGGTTCCTGTTACATTTAAACCATATCTATTAACGAGTACTTGTTTCATTTCATTAGCGTGTTGTGAAATGAGTAGAACTCTTCTGTTTTTTAGAACGTCCCAAAAAGCTTTGTATTTAGGAATATAGCGATTAATACAGGCATCACATGTATAACGAGGCGAGAGATTAAAATGAGTAAAAATTTTGTTTGTTAATATTCTTTTAAGTCTCTTTGGAGCATGAATTCGGTTATCGTTAAGAAGTAGAACGCCTACAACATTTGCATTCCTAATCCCTTGAACAAGCTCATTTCTTAGACGAATATTAGGTAAATGCACACCTTTCTCTCCATGATTCGCTTTTTTTGTCCAAGGCTCTTTCAGAACATCGCGTATAGGCCATACAGAATTTTGCGCCAAGCAAATATTCTCCCCATCGCCGATTCTAACCAATGAAAAAGGTTTTCTATAGTCCAAAGCATATTTCACTTGTTTCAACACTTGTTTCCATGCAAGAAATTTTTCCGTATATATCCCTCACTCTATACATTTTTTAAAGTTACGCTACTCTGACTTAATTAATGTATGTTTAATTGAGTGAAATGAGATAAACCAGAGCACATTTTAGACTGACGAGTCTGTTCCTGTTAATCTTGTTGAATAAGGTTGTACCTTAGCTCGACGTTTTTCATTAATAGGCATATCAATTCAACACCTCCGTCAGTTCAATTAATTCATAAGCTTATTTCTCTGTAAATGCATTCTCATACGAAACAATGTTTTCCTACTGGGATTGGCGGAGCCGCCTTACTGCTGCTCGTAAGTTATCGCAGATTGGGGGCAAGAATATGAGTCTGCTGAACTATGAAAAGCTATCGAAGCGGGAACAGGTGTACCGGATTGAAGAACTGCTGAGAATCGTCGGTCTTCAGCCGGATGATCGGAAAAAGTATCCTCATCAATTCAGTGGAGGACAGCTCCAACAGATCAATATTGCAAGAGCAATTGCGCTGAACCCGTAAATGATCGTGTTAGACGAAGCTGTCAGTAGTCTGGATATGGTGACGTAAACGGCAATTCTTGAATTGCTGCTTGATTTAAAAACAAATATTGGCCTTTCATATTTGTTTATTACACATGATATAAAGGCAGCGTATCACATTTCCGATACGCTGGCCGTAATGGAGCGGGGTAATCTGGCTGTTTACTGCGAGAATAAAGAGCATTTTTTAGAATTGCAGCACCCAAGCGTGAAAAAGCTCATTCAATCGATGCTCCCTGAACACCCTCGATTTCGGATCGGGAAAGAGATAACTGGTACTTAATTAAAACTATCTTGCCCTTTAGTTGAGACAAGACAAGTGATGCATCTTGACACCCAACATCAAAAAAGACGGTAGACATTTGTAAATGTCTACCGTCCATATCTTCACGTCAACGTTCTTTCGGCAGAACTAACTTCCAAATCCGATTTCATTCCTTTTTTATTACTTCTCATCTAATTTAAACTTTGTCTGTGTATGATCAACAAAGTCCTCAACCTCTTTCAGTACAGCTTGCTTTTTCTGATTTGCTTCTTCTTGTGTAATATCGCCTTTTGCTTGTACAGCAGCGATTTTGGCAGTAAAGTCGGACATTAATGTATCAATGAGCTTCTGACGGGTTATGCCATGGTCCTTAGCGATATCCACAAATGATTTACCTGCTTGAACTTGTTCGGCAAAAGTCGCCTTTTCAACGCCTAACAGCTCGAAAGCCGCCTGCAAATTATATTCACCAATTCCCTGTTCCTTCACTTCTTGCTCCTTGTCTAGAGGAGAATGGAATACCCGCTCAGCTTCTATTGCTGCTTTTTTATGCACGTTCGCCTTCTCTTCATCCGTAAGATTCTTAGTGCTCTTAGCCTGGATCTCATCACTGATTTCCCCCGTCAGCTCATCAATCAGCGGCTGAACCTCTTTACCTTGTTCTTTAGCAACATCCGCTAACGACTTACCAGCCTCAAGTGCTTTCTGGAAAGCCTCCTTATCTAAACCAAGCTTAGTTGCTGCGATTTGTTGAAAGTCAATTCTAATCCCTTCTGCTCGGATCTGCTTATCCTCTTTCCCCAGTGCAGCTGCGGAGCTCTCCTTCTTAGCGAACAACTCCGGTGTATGCTCTACGAAATCTTCTACTTCATTAAGAATTGCCTGCTTCTTTTTATCTGCCTGCTCCTGGGAGATATCTCCGCTTGCCTTAAGTTCATCCATTTTGGCGTTCACATCAGACAATAGAGTATCGATCAGCTGTTGGCGGGTTATATTGTGGGCTTTTGCAATGTCAACGAGTGTTTTGCCAGCATGAACCTGCTCAGCAAAAGCAGCCTTGTCGATTCCGATTAATTCAAGCGCCTCTGCCAGATTCCAGTCTTTACTTTCTTGTTTGGCATTTTCTTTATTGAGCGGTTCAGTAAAGATTCGTTCTGCCTCCATGGATGCCTTCTTCTGTACGTTCTCCTTCTCCTGATTGGTGATCTTTTCAGGATCAAGATTAGCTAGAATCTCATCACTGATTTCCTTGGTCAGATCATCAATCAGCGGTTGAAGTTCTTTGCCTTTTTCTTTTGCGATGTCTGCCAGTGACTTACCGGCTTTCTGAGCTTGCTCGAATGCTGCTTGATCCAGACCAAGCTTTGATTTAGCGATTTCCAGCACATCCAGCTTTAGCTTATTGCCCTTGTCTGTGTCTTCTTGCTTTCCGGCTGTCCTTATTGTTTGAGCATCAGCATAGCTTGCTTTCTCTTGTTGTTTACTGTTCAGGCTGTTGTCTGCTGCATAAGCGGATACCGGTACGGCAACCGCAATCAATAGCGCTGCGCCTGCAAGCTTCCATTTTCTCTTCATTGATTTATCCCTTCCTTATTTGTTTTTACCTCCCATCAATAGAAGGCTATGTGATATAAGATAAGGAAACATTCTGAAAGGATCATGAAATGCTCGGTAGGGTTACCCGAAAAATCGTTCCTTTCTTCGGCTCGGTCCACACTTCAATCCTTGCGTGATGAGCATCGACAATTTGTTTAGCAATCGCAAGCCCAAGTCCCGTCCCTTCGGACCGTCGCGTGCGGGCTTTATCCATCCGGTAAAACCGTTCAAAAATATGCGGTAAATGTTCATTCTCGATTCCGAAACCTGTATCCGTTACCGTGAAGGATGCCTTCTGCGTGTTCACATCCAGGGCAACCGTTACCCTGCCGCTTTCACGATTGTACTTTATCGCATTTTCAACCAAGATAAGGATTAGCTGCCTTATTCGCACTTCATCTGCCTGAATCATTGCATCATCCTCTGCAGTTCTCCCTGGGCTGGTATCCCATTCCAGAGATACATTCTTCGACGACGCGATCGGCTGAAGCTGCTCAATGACTTGATTAATGGTGTACCACAAAGAGAAACGTGAGAGTGCAAGCTCAATCCTGCCACTGTCGCTGCGTGCAAGTATAAGCAGATTTTCAACAAGCCGGCTCATATGATGAATTTCTCGCCCCGACTTCATTAGTACATGACGATGAAACTCCGGAAGCTTATCCCTTTCCTCATCCAACACCTCATAAGCGGATCTCAATATACTTAGCGGCGTTCGAAGCTCATGAGACGCATCACTGGTGAATTGCTCCTGCCTTTGAAAAGCATTCGCAATCGGTTTCATGGCGCGGTCAGCTAACAAATAACCTGCAACTCCGCCAGATAATAGCAGGACTAGAGCAAGCCCTGCAAACGCCCATCTTAACTGCGTTATCAACACGGCATCGCTCGTTATTTCCTGTGCGACAATAACCCTATATTCATTGAGCTCCCCGCTTGAGATGACCAACGCTCCAATTCGGAATGTACGTCCATCCGCTCGAACATTATGGTAGTCATGAGCTGGCTTTTCGAGAACACTTGGCAATAGTGCATTTATCGGAAAAACCTCTTCTGCCACTTCATCCTTTAAACCCAGTTTTGTCGCTGAGGGGGATTCGAAAATGATTTGCCCATGAGGATCAACTAACCATGCCATTTGATTCAATTGCAAACCCGAGGGAGCATACCCCTTTTCCGAATTCTCATAAGAATCGAACAAGACGTCACCCTTTGGAGATTCCAGCAGCTTTTGCAGTTCTGACTTGTATTGACCGCTTAACGTCGTAAGCTGATTGTCCTCTGTCGTCGTTAGCATATTTTGTACCATCCATAGAGAAAAAACCGCAGTTATCATTAAGATAATACCTACGGTTAGAGAGAATTCGCGTGTTAGCCGTGTTCTCGTTTGTTTAAACATGCGTGCCCCCGTCCACTGTCAGCCGATAACCGGCACCATATACGCTTTGAATAACTTTAGACTCAAAGGGCCCGTCCAATTTTTTTCGAAGTAATTTGATGGTGGCATCAACAACGTTTAGGGTTACATCCGAGCCGATTCCCCATACATGATCAAGCAGCTGTTCGCGTGATAAAACTTGTCCAGCATGACGCATTAAACAAACAAGCAATTGAAACTCGCGTCTCGTAAGCCTAATAGCCATGCCTCCACGGTTTACTTCAAATCTGTTTAAGTGCGCGGTTATATCCCCAAAGGATAATGTATCCGATTGAAACCCGCGCTCCTGCCTGCGGAATAAGGCGATCAGCCGCGCCTCCAGCTCTTCGAATGCAAAAGGCTTTATCATGTAGTCATCTGCTCCAGCATGCAGCCCTTCCACCCTGTCTTGTACCGCATCTCTTGCTGTCAGAAGCAAAATTGGCGTATGATCACCCTTACTTCGAATCTCTTTCACGAGCTGTATACCCGTCATCTCCGGCAGCATCCAATCCAGCACATAGACATCATAATAACCTTTTGTAATGACTTCTTTTGCCTGAGAGCCATCCTTTACCCAATCTACCACATGGTATCTTCGCTTAAGTTGATACTCGGTTAACTCGCCAAGCGTTTCATCGTCTTCTGCAAGCAAGACGCGCATGTTATCTTACCTCCTGCAATTTCATAGACCTTAAATATACCAATAAACTATGAAATGAGCATGAAAATAAGAAGATCCTCCATTACTGATTAACAGCGACCTGCTGACTCTCCTCCATCTTTGCAGGGGTACCGCCTCGAAAGACAACGAGAAGCACAATCACAATCAAGAGGACTAGACTAACGAGTCCTTTGCTGTAACCAACTCCGCCATTGCCTGGTGCAGCAGATAGCCAATCCGCGAAGGACGCGCCCACAGGACGAGTCAAAACATAAGCGATCCAGAAAGCTGTAATTTCTTTCAGATGAAACAGCCGATAACATAATGCGGGTATGAATAGCAAAGCAAAGAACATTATTCCGGAATCCAAATATCCCAAATGCATACTGGAGGCTGTTAAATCGCCTGCAGAAGTGCCGAGAGCGAATGTGGTCAGTACCGTCATCCAATAAAACACTTCTCTGCGGCGCGTGTTAATGCTATGAATCGATAAGCTCTTCTCCTTCACATACCAAATTCTGAAAATGGCTGTAAGCGAGGCAATAAAAAAGAGAGTTGAAACCGTATTTCCCAAACCAGCTCGTATAACATCAGCTGCTGTAGTACCAAATATGCTTACCATTATGACAACCAGCCAATACAGACTCGCGATATACTTTTTCGACTTGAACTGGAGAACCATAGCTGCAACAAAAATCGCTACACTTATGGGCACGGAGAGGAATGGATTTAATTTTTCAAATAAAAAATCTGATGCCACTTCTCCAAGACCAGTTGTAATTAGCTTCGTTATCCAGAAATACAACGTAATTTCAGGTACTTTTGCTAGCATCGTTGTAGCTTGTGGGTTAATTTCCGTTTTATAATTGTACATGACTATCCCCTTATTTTTCAGATTGAGTACGACTTTTTATGAGCGTAACAATAGCCCCTGCAATTAAATAAATAACTGGCTCTCCACCGGGCGAGTAGTCATACTCAAAATGCTCCATGATCAGATTTGAGGTTGATGCATGTATCGCCGCCGTATCCATCAGACTCTCGTCCGTTTCCTAATAAGGAGCCAATACGCAAATAGTCCAACAACTACTATCGCAACAGCATAACTGATCGGATGCAAGTAACTCTCCAATACATCCGCATTCGCTCCCCATTTAAAACCCGCATAGGCCAATGCAATATTCCACGGAATACAGCCTAAAAAAGTATATAGCAGAAATGTAGAGAACTTCATCTTAGCTATGCCCGCCGGCAAGGATATGAAAGTTCGGATAAAAGGAAGATTTCTGGTAAAGAATACGCTCATTGCACCATATCGGGTAAACCACTTCTCCGCTTGATCAAGATGCGAGCTTCTAAAGAGCACATATTTCCCGTACTTATTAAGTATTTTCCTTCCGCCAAGAGATCCAACTTGGTACGCAATTATTGACCCGAGAACATTTCCGAGTACACCTGCGATGACCACCCCCTGCCATGATATCGTTCCGTTAGCAGCAGCCAGACCCCCGCTTAATAAAATGACTTCACTCGGAATAGGTATACAAGCACTTTCCAGGACCATACCGATAAAGATGCCGTAGAGGCCAATCGCATCAATTAGTTGGACCGCTAAATTCGAGATCCAATCCATAATACTTTGCATATCTCTAATAACTCCTTTCCAAGCTATAAATGAAGCATCAGTTCCTTGTACTTTAAAATTCAATTCTCAACGAGCTGTGAACATCCGATTAAATTTTTATTAACTATTATGAAGTAAATAAAAAAGTCTGATCATGGGATCAGGCTTTCATCCTTTGCAGCGGTAACCTGCATAATACCTTGATTAACCAAAAAAAAATGGTAACTTGCGGCACCTTGCTTAAAAGCTGATTATGTTCTTTTTGTAACACAGCCATTCACATCCCCCTCTCAAGTGATAACGAGAATTTATCAATTTTTTTTCTGTAGGATAGCGTAAAAAAATGAAAATTATATTAACTGGATATTAATATCAAGGTAAAAAATAAAAAGAGCCGGACTTTAGTCCGACCCTTGCACATCCCATTAAGCCAATGTGAAATAAATCTTAAATAAATATTAACTCGATCATAGGGTGCATCATTTTGGAGAAATACGAGCTATGATAGTAAAACCCCGGGAAAATAAAAAAGAGAGGGCTAAAAATGAAAATTGGAATAGTTAGCGTTATATTTGTTGTACTTGTACTGTATGTAACAATGGGTCTATTTGCAAAGCAAAACCCTAAAACGGTTCATGCTTCTAAACCCACATCGCAAACCAGACTAGCACCGGATCATATCGTCATCGTAGTAGAAGAGAACCATTCCTACAAAGAGATTATAGGGAATAAAAATGCCCCTTATATTAATCAACTTGTAAAAACCGGTGCCAATTTAACTAACCATTATGCAATTGAACACCCCAGCCAGCCGAACTACATTGATCTTTTTTCCGGCTCAAATCAAGGTGTCACCGATGATAAACCATCCCATACTTTTAAGTCGGACAATTTAGCTAATGAACTTGTAAAGCACGGCTACTCATTTGGAGGTTATTCTGACGGATTGCCAAGTGTAGGATTTACCGGACCCTATGACCTGAAAACTCTGTATGCTCGAAAACATAACCCTTGGGTTGATTTCACTAACGTTCCCGCAAAAGTAAATATGCCGTTTACATCTTTTCCAAAAGACTATAGTAAGCTGCCAACTGTTTCCTTTGTTATCCCAAATCTAAACCACGACATACATGACGGGACGATTAAAGGAGCAGACGATTGGTTAAAGACGAACATGGCAGGTTATGTAGAATGGGCTATAAAACATAATAGTATCTTTATTCTAACGTGGGACGAAGACGATATGAGTGCTAAGAATAAAATTCCCACTATTATGGTTGGACAAAAAATTAAACATCAAGCCTACACGACCAAAACAAACCATTATAATATGCTGCGAACTATCGAAGACTTCTATGGATTACCGGCTCTTGGTAATAGTAAAAACGTTACACCCATAAATGTATGGAAATAAACAGAGATTCAGAAAGTCTATTCGCTATGCCAAGGAGGAAAAAACACCCAATGATGGTTGATCGCATATCATAAATAAAACACTAACAACTAAAAACGGATTCATTTCGTCTTTTTGCTGTTAGTGTTTCGTGTTTCTAATTCATATTAGGTCATATCGTAGTAGCTATTTGCTAAAAAAATGAGAAGTCATTAAATTAAGTTATATTCGCTTCCTTTAATAAGTACTGCAGCATTTGCTTCTGATATTGAATACGAGTAGATATTGGCAGTGATAATAACCGTGTCGCCTTTATCGTTACCACTAATCAAGTAATATGGGATCACCTCCGCAATACTCTCATCGTACCAGCAATAACCATAGCAATAGAGGCAGTGAGTCGTGCAGTAGATTAATAAAGGCGGATTATATTAAGTCATAAGGTGAAGGCGATTTTTTATATGATATTCAAATCGTATCCAAAAGCACTTGCAGCAATGCTGCTAAGCTTCTTTATGGTTTATGAAGTCCTCTTTTTCTTAGAATTAGATGATGCATGCTTATATACGGTCATTAGCTTATAGGCCATTTTGCTCCAACTGAACCGCTCGACCGCATCTTTTCTTGCTTGTTTGCCCAATTTCGAAGCTAGATTTTTGTCACCCGCTAGCTTCCCAATCCACTCGGCATGTGAATGAGGACTTTTGTATTGTTTAACGAGATACCCGTTCGCCCCATGTCTCACTATTTCTTTAATCCCTCCGATACTGGATGCAACGACGGGAAGTCCAGAGGCCATAGCTTCCACATTGACAAGCCCAAATGCCTCATGTCGCTGTGAAGGACACACGAAGCAATCTGCGTTCTTGTATAGCTGGTGGACCCTATTATGAGGAATCATTCCAGTAAAGCGCGCATTTATACGATATTTTCGTACTAATAATCTAAGGCTATTGATATAATTCGCTTTACCTCCCCCGACGATGATCAATCTTACTTTGGGATATTTTCTTTTCATAATTCCAATTGCTTGGATAATAACCGGTACACCTTTACGTGGAATAATTCGTCCTGCAAACAGGACCTGGAAGGTATCAGACTTCTTTTTAGAGTCATTAGGTTTGAACCGAATGGTGTCCACACCTAGATATACTGTTCTTATCTTAGAGGATTGCGTTGGAAACAAGCGGGATAAATTACTTTTTAATGAGACACTGTTCGCAATAATCAAATCGGCCTTATCCAAGCTGGTTGCCACAGCTTTAGTACGTGGAACAAAAGTGAGAGAATGAAGGAAAAGCGAAACCGGGGTTAATGGGAAGGCATGCTTCACTTTAGCCATATAGTGGGGACGATTATCCACTTGTATAATATCATAATACTTTCCTTTGATATAACGCAGGACCGATGCGATGTATTTCTGTGAACTTCCCGAAGGCACTCGAACAATAGTTAAGTTTCCATGGTTACTAACATTTGGTAAACCTGACCTTTGTCTGCTGACAATCGTAACCTTATGACTTACAGCAAGCTGCTTAGCAATTGCCAGCATACATATTTCAACCGATCCATTGCCCGGAACCGGTAATTGCTCCGGAGCAACCATAAGGATCTTCACTTAACCTCCCCCAGTTCATTTTTAGTGTTTTTGCAATATGTTCTAGCTCAATCGATTTCGAGTGAATTAGATAATACCTGCTACTTTGGAAAAATAATTATCTGAGTATGGCTTTGGCTTTTTAGTAATCGCTCAGACAAAGAAAGACAGAAATCAACTCTTCTGCCTTTTACCAAAATGGCGTTGAAATATTTTATTCGTTTGAACTTTAAACGACCTCTTTTAATGCCTATTTAAGTAAAATGAGATCAATGTCTAACACGTCCATAAATCCGATGCAGATAATCACCTGAGATACCGCTTCATATAAAAAAGCCCGAATCCGAAGGGATCCGAGCTTAATTAATTTCTAATTACACTTGCTATAGCCGCAGTTGCTGCATTGCTTGCAGCCTTCGACATTAATCAGCGAAGCCGATCCGCAGGATGGACATAAGTCGCGAGAGGTAACTTCGCCATGCTTATGCGAATCCTCTACGGCAGGTGCTGCGGCGAAAGCCAAGGCTGGTGCCTCTTTTACCGGCTCATACGCAGCCGCCTGCTCATTCGTGCTCTCGATATGAATTTCCAGCGCCTTCGCTACCGCGTCCGCGATGGATTCTACGCGGTTGGCTCCAAAGCCGATGGCACCGGTTCCGCCAATGCCTTTGAGATGCTTGATCAGGAGCTTTGCTTTGTTGCCGTGATCCCCGTAACGAAGGAACAAGGAGCATACGCGGCCAAGCGCTTCCGCCATCGCGAATACGTCGGAGCCGGCTTTGCCTACGTTCAGGAAGATCTCGCCCGGAATGCCGTTCAGATCGTTAATCGTAATATAGGCCATGCCGAACGGCGTGTTTACTTTGTACGTTGCCCCGCGAAGAATTTGCGGACGGCGCTTATATTGCTTGTCGAATTCCTGCTCCGCCTGCGGCGATACCTTCGCGTTAAGCGCCGTATTCAGCGTCTCGAGTTTATCTTCTTCTTTTACCGCTTCCGCAGCTGCAGCCGCTTCAACCGCCGCATCCGGCTTCGCGTCTTCCTTCTTCGTCGACAAAACTTGAACGTCGCGGCTGCCGTCGCGGTAGATCGTAACGCCTTTACAGCCCAGATCAAACGCCATCTCGTACAGCTCTTTCGTCTCTTCAACGGTAAAGTCGCTCGGACAGTTCGCCGTCTTCGAAATCGAGCTGTCGACCCAGCGCTGAATCGCCGCTTGCACGCGGATATGATCCTTCGCCGACAAATTCATTGCCGTTACGAAGTAATCCGGTAGCTCTTCGCCAGGGTGCGCATCCTTCCATGCCTGCGCGATCGGCACCAGCTGTTTGTCGAAGCCTAGACGGCTTTGACGGAAGTATTCGAAGGCAAAATACGGTTCGATGCCGGTCGACGTACCAACCATCGTACCGGTGCTGCCCGTCGGAGCCTGCGTAATAACGGTCACGTTACGCATGCCTTTGGCCAGAACCGCTTCGCCTACCTCCGGGAATTCGGACACCATGTTTTTCATAAAGCCGCTTTGCAGAAACTTCTCCGCGTCGAACGCTTCGAACGAGCCTTTCTCCGAAGCGATCTCAGCCGAAGCGAGGTAAGCCTCCCGTGCCATAAAACCGTATATTTTATCGAGGAACAGAAGAGATTCAGGGCTGCCGTAACGGACACCAAGCTTGATCATAAGCTCGGCAAGGCCCATCGTGCCAAGGCCTACGCGGCGCTCCTTCTTCTGATTCTTCTCATTCTCTTCGAAATGATAAGGGGTTGTATCGATAACGTTATCGAGGAAGCGAACGGACCATTGGGTTACCTTCGCCAGCTCTTCCCAATTCACGTCATGCTTGCTCTCATCGTAAAATTTGGACAGATTAATCGCGGACAGGTTACAGACGCCCCAGCCCGGCAACCCTTGCTCGCCGCAAGGATTCGTGCAAATAATCGGGTTGAAATACCAGCTGTTCGACATTTGGTTGTAGTATTCCATAAAGACGACGCCAGGCTCCGCCGACTTCCATGCCGATTCGATAATCGTATGCCATACGTCGCGCGCCCGAACCGTTTTATAATGGATAACCCTCTTGCCAAGCTTCTTCCATGCTTCCAGATCGCCGTTCCACAGCTCGTCGTAATCGGTTTCCTTGGTGTCCGGGAATACAAGCTCCCAATCCAGGTCTTCCTTCACGGCTTTCATAAACGCATTGCTTACGCATACCGACAGGTTCGCATTCGTCACTTGCCCCATCGTTTGCTTGACGGTAATGAAATCGAGCACATCCGGATGCCAGTCGTTAATCATAAGCATAAGCGCGCCTCTGCGGCTTCCGCCCTGTTCAATCAGGCCGGTTGTATAGCTGAACAAGCCCCCCCAGGATACGGCCCCGCTGGAGGATCCGTTAACGCCAGCGACAATGGCGCGTCTAGGACGCAGCGAAGACAGGTTGATCCCCACGCCGCCGCCGCGCGCCATAATTTCCGTCATCTCCGACAGAGTCGTCATAATGCCGCCGCGGCTGTCCTTTGGCGAAGGAATAACGTAGCAGTTGAACAACGTCAATTCTTCGCTCGCGCCGGCGCCGGCAGCAATGCGGCCGCCAGGAACCAGCTTCCAGTCATCGAGAATGTAACGGAATCTTTCCGTCCAGGCACGCCGCTTCTCTTCGCCTTGCTCGACGCCAGCCATCGCACCGGCCAGACGGTCCCACATCTCTTCCGGAGTCTTTTCTATAGTAAGCGTGAGTTTCTCCACGCTGGATGTCACGGTATCTCCGCTTCTAAGCTTGACGGTCACTTCGTCGCCGCTGCGTCCGATGACTTCCCCAACCTCTTTGGCCGGGAATTTCGGATCATCCTTCGTCAGGACCAGTACGACATCCCCTACTGCGGTATTCTTTGTGTCCGCGTTTTTCCAAGCATAACGGTCCAAAAATATTTTTTCGCTAAGGCCTTCCAATTTCTGAGTCATTGCCATCCGATTGGTCCTTCCTCCCATGTCCCTTATATCGTGTACACACCTCTTATCGCATGTGTCGGGCACCATATATTGTGTGTACTGATTATTATACTATACTACATATCGGTATCCACAGTTGTTTTTACCTATTTCGCCGCTTTTCTCCGCTTACATTGGCTATTCTCTTTCTATTGCTTGTCCTTTCGCTAATTTTACTGCTTATTTACTAAGATTTGATGAAAAAGGCCATACTAGTGACAACTATCTCTATTCGCAAAAGGAGCTGCCTATCGTGACCTTTACTATGAATGATCAGGCGAATGTGAATCCCGCCTCAACGGAAGCTAATATGGTCCGGCGCAAGCTTCATCCGCTTGTAGACCTGCAATGCGACCGCACCTGGTTCGACGAGCTTCAGAACCGGGTCGCCAAAAATGGTCCTTGGGACAATTGGACGCTCTATCAGCTGACGATGGAAGCCGAGCAGGCCAAGCGGGTCGACAGCTTCGAACAGCTGCAATGCTTGCGAACGCTCCCCTCCTTCGAGCCGATGCCGCATCAAGTGGACACGGCACGCAAGGTTGTTCACGAGATGGGCGGCCGCGCTATTCTCGCCGATGAAGTTGGACTTGGCAAAACGATTGAAGCCGGACTCGTCATCAAGGAATACATGGTGCGCGGACTCGTCCGAAAGGCTCTGATTCTTGTTCCGGCTTCCCTCGTCTTGCAATGGGTGAGAGAGCTGAATTCAAAGTTTGGCATCTCGGCCGTCGCTCAAAAGAAAGAGCATACGTGGCAATACGACGTTGTGGTTGCCTCTATAGATACGGCCAAGCGCGATCCGCACCGCGAGATTATTCTGGGCCAGGATTACGACATGATCATTATTGACGAAGCCCATAAGCTCAAGAACAAAAAGACGACAAACTACCAATTTGCGCTCCAGCTCCGCAAAAAATATTGTCTTCTTCTTACGGCTACTCCGATTCAGAACGATCTGGATGAGTTATATAACCTTATTACGCTGCTTAAGCCGGGCCAGTTAGGAGGTCAAAGCGAGTTCGCAGCCAACTTCGTTGTCGACAAGCGTCTGCCGAAAAACGAAGATCAGCTGCAGGATGCGCTGTCCACCGTCATGATTCGCAACCGGCGCGGAGATGGCGGCATATCGTTCACCAAGCGCGTCGTGAAAAATATCCCGCTGGAGCTTTCTTCCGAAGAAAAGGCTCTCTATGACGCGGTTACGGCATTCGTTCGGGATCGTTACAAGGAAGACGGCGTCGATATGATGAGTATGCTTCCGCTTGTTACGCTGCAACGCGAAGTATGCAGCAGCCGGGATGCGGTATTTATTACGCTTGTTAATCTGTTCAAGAAAACGGCCGAGGATTCTCCGATCCGCCCGAAAATCTGGGAGCTGGTTGAATTCATTAAACAGATCAAAGCCAATACCAAAGCCGAGAAAGTGATGGAGCTTATTCAGCAGATTAACGACAAGGTCATCATTTTCACCGAGTATCGGGCATCGCAGGAATATCTGCTTCAGTTCTTCCGCTCGCATAATATTTTGGCCGTACCTTACCGGGGCGGCATGAACCGCGGGAAAAAGGACTGGATGATGGATCTGTTCCGCGGCCGCGCCCAAGTGCTTATCGCTACCGAAGCCGGCGGCGAAGGAATCAACCTGCAGTTCTGCCACAACATGATCAACTTCGATCTCCCGTGGAATCCCATGCGCGTCGAGCAGCGGATCGGCCGCGTTCACCGGCTTGGTCAGAAGGAAGACGTCAAGATCTATAATTTGTGTACGCTCGGGACCATCGAAGAGCATATCGTGAACCTGCTGCATGAAAAAATCAATCTGTTCGAGCTTGTCATCGGGGAACTCGATCATATTCTCGAACGGTTCGAATCGGATGCCGGCTCCATCGAACAGCAGCTGGCGCGGATGCTGCTCGAATCCGAAGGAGACGCCGTTCATCTGGAGCAAAGGCTTAATCATCTGGGCTCCACGATATCCAAGCTTCGTGAAGAGAAGGAGACGGATACGCCGGATACGCCGGATACGCCGCAAGGACCAACCATCCTGGCACAAATGACCGCGCTAGGCCAGAAAGTCGAGGTGAGACCGTGAATTCGAAGCAGGTCCACAAATACGTACAACGGTTTCTTGAAGCCACACAATGCTCGATATTGGAGAAGTCGCCTGCCCACTTCACGGTTAAGCTTTCCCCTGCTGCCGACCGTGAGCTTACGAACCGTCCCTTCTACTGGAGCTTTGTTGACCGCACGGGCTCCGATCCGGAGACGATGACTTACCTGTTCGTAACGGACAAGGAGAAATACGAGGAGGAGCTTGCTGCCCCGCCGCCAACACCAGGCCCCGTAACAAACGCCGTGGATGCGGCTTTAAACCGTTCGTTCGGATTCGTAAACAACAATATGGCCGGCGGTATCCGCACGCCAAGGGAAGATCTTTATTTCGGCTCCCGCAAGCTAGAGCAACTGTTTGGCGCAGCCAAAAACTCCGGCAGCTACGTGAACCTGTTCCAGGAGCCGGAACGGAGGTCCAGCACTCCGTTCCAATCGACACCTTATACCGCATGGCTCGGAGTCAATATGCGTGTCGAATTCGCCTGCGACAGGAAACGCGAGGAAATTCACAGCTATGGCGTCTCTCTCGCAACGGGACTCGTGATCGAGAACTTCTATGACCGCCTTAAAAATATGAAGCTTACGCCGCGGCTGCCATCGAATATTCATTTGACCCGCAATGGTCTTTCCCATGCCAAGGCATTAGGCGTTATCGAGACTTCGCTTGAACGCAAGCTCAGAAATTACGACTATACCTGGGCTTCCGATGCCGCGGCAAGGCTGGAGGAAGAGCTCGATAGGATCCGGCATTATTACGATCCGATGATCAAACACGCCGAAGAGGATGCCAAGGCAGCCATCGAGGAGCAATTCAACCAACGCCAGACCGAGATCAAATGGCAGTATGAGCCGCGGGTGACGGCTTCCGCCATTAACTGCGGTATTTTCCACTTGGAAGGCATTGAATAGAGACAATCAGACGGCATTCGCAGCAATACGCCAAAAATAGAACAACCGATTGACGTACGCCCGCGACAGGTTCCAACAGCCTTCTGCGGGCTTGTCCAATATAATGAGACCATGTCAGAAACAGATGCAAAAGAAAGAAAGGATGTGCCAGGGTGAAAAAGTGGATTCGACAAACGGTTATAGCCGCATTGGTGGTGTCAACATTCCTTGTCACGGCTCAAAGCCTTCAGGCGGAATCAATGCCGTCCGTAACGGCTCAACAGGAAACGGAGCTTCAATCCGCCGTACGAGGCTGGATGGACGAGCTTGCGAAATTACCGGAGTTCAAAGCGTGGAGTCATGCCGAATTTACCGTGTCGCCTCTTGGACCCGGCACGCATAGCTGGATAGCGATTGTTAAGGATAAAGGTCAACCGGCCGGATACCTGGTTATTCAGGCGAAGGAAAATGGCGGGTTTGCGCTTGGGGAATACGGAACGGGGGAATACTTGTTTGACCAGACAACGCTGCATCAATCCCTTGCGCAGCTGGAGCTTCTCTCCTCTCTGCCTAATACGAACCAAGCTTTATATATTCATCCGTTACTGGCCGTCTGGGACGTGAACGGTTCAGCGGAAAATACGTATTTGGACGGAATGAGCGGTGAATGGCTGCCCCTGCAAAAAGCAACGTTGGAGAAGACAGCCAAGGCAGAAGAAGGGCTTGCCGCACGTTACGCCCTGCAAGGGAACACCTTGATTCAAAGAGCCGTGAAAAGCCGTTCTTTCGATCCGTACAGCGAAATGCCGTGGCTGACCGAGAAACCTATACCAGCTTCCGCCGAGGATACCAGCATCGTGCTCAAAGCGCTAAGCTCCAAGACGCCTCTCCGTTTTACGGTAGAACGCTTTAATAATGAGATGCTCTATGTATGGTCGGTAACCGGGTATCACAGCTGGGGGGATGGCAATGTCTATGCCGCTCTGGAAACGGATGAGCTCGGCAGCAGCACAAGGTACATTCCCCTCAAGCTTCTTGCCGAGCTCGGTCATTTCTATCGCTAACGTTCCGTACGGCCTTTCCACCATAGCAATACGCTTGCCCCGCCCCATCCGAACCAGCGCGACAGCCAATGCTCCCTTGCAGCCTTGGCTGTCGCTTTGGCTGCTTTTCGTTCATCCCTCGGCGTCTCGATGTAGTTCACAAATTCCACGGTCACGTATTTAATAAGATCATGTCCATTTGCCACTGCCCGATCACCTCTTCGGTTTATTTGTTACTAGAAGTTTGCCCGGATTGTCCAGATCGTAAACATGCATGAGTTTTCCTTCAATAAGCCACGCTATCGATAGCTGCTTTGCACGCAAGTCTTGGCATATTGAAGGAGGAATTCAAATTGTTTGTCATGCGGGTTACCGTTTTTGTGCTTATCGGCTTGCTTAGTCTTGCGCCCCAGCTGTCAGCTGCCGTTCCGGAAAACAAACAGCAAATTGCGCACGCTCCCGAGGACGGTTGGACGATGCCTTCGGCTATCGTGTTGATCGATGCCGGACACGGCGGGATTGACGGAGGCGCAACAGCCGGAAATACCTTGGAAAAGGATATAAATTTGGCCATCGCCCAAAAGCTGTACCTATTGCTTAATAGTCAAGGCATTCCGGCCGTGCTGAATCGCACCGGTGATTATGCGCTTAGCGAAGAGAACCGGTGGCATGTGAGCAGATCTCGTCACAAGCGCGATTTGTCGCAACGCCGCCAGTTAACCGACGAGATCGAGACAACCATGCTGGTCAGCCTTCACGTGAACTGGACCAAGGACAGATCCAAGCATGGTCCGCTTGTACTGCATCAGTCTACGGGTGAAAGCGCCCTTCTTGCTTTTTGCATACAGGACACGCTGAATAGACAACAACAAACCGCTTTTTACCCAAGAGAAGGCAAGCCTTTTTATTTGCTGCGCAAGGTCGACCAACCGGCCGTCATTGTAGAGATGGGCTTTATCAGTCATGAAGGCGACCGTACGATGCTCACCGACCCACGCGAGCAGCTTCGCGTTGCCACGGCAATCGCCTCAGGGATTCGGCAGTATAAATGGATCACCCGATAACGAAGGAACCAGATCCGACAGCTTGACGAATTGAACTTGGCCGTCTGATTGCATCCCTGGAATGGATGCCTTAAGGACGGCTGCCGTTTTTTTGCCCGGAGGCCCAACATGGCCGATAACGATGCAAGTAGCATGGGATTCCAGATGCTTCTTCGCAATCGTCATTTGTTTCGATACATGCTGCTCCGTATAGACGTCATCAAGAAATACGTTGTTTGCGAGTGCCGGTACGCCAAGCTCCTCCGTTACTTTGGGTACAACCGTTTTGAAAGTCGTACGGCTGTCGAGGAAAAATAATCCCCGTTCCTTGCAGACCGAAAGGACGATACGCATAATCCGTTCGTCAGCCGTAATTTTGGAGCCCATGTGATTGTTCATGCCTACCGCATACGGAACGTTATCAATGGCATCCTCTACCCGCTTCTTAATTTCGGCATCGCTGAGATCAGCGGTAATTGCCCCTGGACCCAGCCAATTTTTTTGCCCTTTATTAGGCTCCATCGGCATATGCACAATAACATCGTGTCCAAGGCGATGCGCTTCTTCGGCATCCTTTTTGGTGGTTGGCATAAACGGCATAATCGCTACCGTAAATTTAACGGGCAGCTGCAGCATCTCATCCGTGCCGTTCATTCCGTTGCCGAAATCATCGATTACAATCGCAAACTGTCTTGCGGACTTCGCTTGTTCTTCCTCTGCGGCCATCGCTTGTCCCGCACCGGCCGGCATGAATAACACGAGTGCAATGATCCAAATGACAGCTGCTCTTTTTCGTTTGTTCACGTCATACACCCTTTCCCTTTTATCCCCTTCATTGTTTGTCCAACGGAGGAAAAATATGCTGAATTTTGCAACTTTATTGGATGGGTTGACGAATGAAACCCGTACATGCTACCATAGGGGACGTAATAAGGCATGCGGTCGTGGCGGAATTGGCAGACGCGCTAGATTCAGGTTCTAGTGGTGTAACAGCCGTGGAGGTTCGAGTCCTCTCGACCGCACCATGCATAAAGGGTTCCAGCGCATGAGCTGGAGCCTTTTTCTTTTGTCTTAACTATTTCTAAATAAACAGCTTGACTCTTCTCTTTACTTAATGGTATGATATCTTTCGTTGGCAACAACATTTGCGGTCGTGGCGGAATTGGCAGACGCGCTAGATTCAGGTTCTAGTGGTGTAACAGCCGTGGAGGTTCGAGTCCTCTCGACCGCACCATACATAAACAGTCAAAGGTTTTGGTTAGTCTAGCGATAGACAACCAAAACCTTTTTTTGTATGCCTCGACGCAAAAAAAGCAGGAAACCCTGCGTACCAGAGTTTCCTGCTGTATGCTGTACTTGCTATTCTACAGAACCGCGTTCGCTTGAGGCAAGCTCAAAGCGGTAATTGCGGCTCAGCTTGACGACCCGTCTGTTGTGACGACGGATGACAACCGATGCGTCATCCCAAGCAACAACGATTCCAATCACGTCGTTTACTTCCATCTCGTCCCGAACGACACGGATCTTCTCGCCGCTTTGGCGAAACTGATCCAACTGCTCTTCACTAATCACCGCTAATACCTCCGTGCGGACTAACCGACATGCTCCTTGGAATCATTGGTTTCATACCATTCATCAAGCACTCTTGAAGACATGACGCGCTTTGCGATATATTCTGCCTGACGCTCCGTGAATTGACCTTTCCATTCCTCACCGAGCTCTTCGCAAAGCTTCACAATCGTAAGAAGCTCCGACCATGCAACATAACGCTTGTACCAGAAAAATTGCGGATGCTCAATCATATAAGGATACAAATCATCAAATTCCGTATGCTTGCAATCTAACGCGCGTTCGAAGTGAACTTTCGCGTCACCCAGTTTCGCAGTCAAAAATTCAGAAGTTATCATTGCCGCTGCCTCCCCTCGGTTCCTTCACCCTCATTATAACTTAGTCGAACTGAATTTGCCCGTTTTTCAAAGAAGTAACATTTACTAGCGACTCAACCCGCACACCTTGTTCGCGAAGCGTTCTTGAACCGGCCTGGAACGATTTCTCGAGAACAATCCCCATGCCCACCAGCTCTGCGCCGGATCTCTCAATGATCTTGATCAGTCCGCGGGCTGCATCGCCGTTAGCGATAATATCGTCGATGAAGAGCACTTTATCTTCAGCCGACAAAAACTGCTTCGACACCATAATATCGGTCACCATCCCTTTTGTAAAGGACGGAACACGCTCCGAATAAGCATCCGGATCCGCGATTAAAGTTTTCTTGCGACGTGCAAATACAAGCGGTACTCCTAGTACGTACGCCGTAGCATAAGCAACGGGAATACCAGAGGATTCGATCGTAACAACTTTCGTAATTTTCTCGTCAGCAAACCGTTTTGCGAATTCATGTCCCATTTCCATCGTAAGAGCAGGATCGACCTGGTGGTTAAGTATGGAATCCAGCCGCAACACATCGCTTGAAAGTACCGATGCTTGCTCTAAAATTCGTTCTTTTAAAATATCCATCGTCATTTCCCTCCACCAAAATCTCTTTTCGATAACTTACCATAGGATAGGCAAACAACGCAACCCGGCTCTTTCAAATTTTTTATCGAAGCAGGAGAGGAATCATTTTATATAGAAGAGATATATAATGCAAAGCAACTTCTTCCAGATATGGACGTAAATAAAGATAAGATTTCAGGACAAAAAGCGACCCAAAAGGAGCGCAATCGCATGAACAAGACAAAGAGAACATATTATGCAGCAAAATGGACGGCCGCAATGGCCCTTTCCCTTATAGCGACAACAGGCTGTTCGAACACGATGAACACGGACACTCCATTAAGTCTGCAGCCAGCCGACCATTCGTCGGACACTTACCCAACGGGCGACAGTCCGCAGAAAACCTACTCCCAAGGACAGGATAGCGGGAGTTACGCCAAGGAGCCTGCAGCAAGCGGCGCAAATGCGTCCGGCGGAGATACGAGCGCGGAATCCTCCGGCAAAAGCACATCGCCGTCCGGCACTGGCACGGCAAGCAAACAGCAGCAATGGGATGCTTCCCACCCTGTCATGCTCGGTCTTCGGATCGGCGATTCCAACACGAAAGTATCCGAGCGCTATGGCAAAGCAAATGACGTATACAGCCTGAAGGACGATTCGGAGACGATAGAGGTTCACGAATACAAAGGTTTTGCCGTAGGGATCAACGAAGACAAAGCGATCCAGTACATAGAGGTTTACGATAAGTCGATTGCAACCGGGCTCAGCGGCGTTCGCGTCGAGGACAAAACGGAAACCGTGCTTAAAGCGCTTGGCAAACCAACTTCCCAGAACAGCTACATCATTACTTACCAAGGAAAAGACTCGCTGCTCAAATTTGATCTGGATCCGGATCATAACAAAATCGTTTCGATCAAATTGTTAGCCGGAGCTTAACCGGACCGCTTATCCGGAAGTTACTGTCATGCCCGTCCCTCTTTGGACATACCTTCTTATATAGAAGGTTATTTTCGGGAGGACATGCCATGGTAAAGCGTACGGGTAAGGCTCTTCAAATCGCATCCACTTATATTGGCACGATTGTAGGCGCCGGTTTTGCGACTGGACAAGAGATCTTGCAGTTTTTCACCCGCTTCGGCTATTGGGGTACACTGACGATCGCTGTCGCGACGGCGCTCTTTATATGGCTAGGCGGCAAGATGATGCTGATTGCAAGCGAAATCGGGGCGAAGTCCTACGAGGATCTGAACATTGCGTTGTTTGGCGATAAGTACGGGAAATGGATCAGCCATTTCATGCTGGTTGTGCTGCTTGGCGTAACCGCCGTGATGCTTGCCGGTGCGGGCACCATCTTTTACGAGAATTGGAATGTCTCTTATCAAACGGGATTACTCGTCACCATTGCCGCATGTTACTTCCTGCTTCGCAAAGGCATGAAAGCGATTCTGACGGTTAACGCGATCGTGGTGCCGGTTATGCTCCTATTCACCGCGCTAATTATGCTGGACACGTTCCAAACGCCCGAAGCCGACAGGTTCATAACGATTGCGACGGACCACTCGGTATGGGCGGCATGGGCTTCCCCATTCCTGTATACCGCCTTTAACCTGTCGATGGCGCAAGCCGTGCTTGTCCCGCTTGGCTCGGAGGTTAAGGACCGTAAAACCATTGTACTGGGCTCATGGATTGGCGGAATCGGAATCGGCATTATGCTGCTAGCCGGACATATTGCGTTATCCGTCCATATGCCCGGCATCCAGCAGTTTGCCATCCCGATGGGAGGCATCGCCAAGCAGCTTGGCCATTTCGTGCAGTATATTTATATTTTCCTCATATTCGCCGAGATCTTTACGACGCTTATTGCCGACATTTACGGTCTGACCCTCCAGCTCCAGGAGCGGCTGAAATGGTCCCGTCCGTTAATCATCTTGGGCATTCTCGCCTTCTGCTATTTCGCGAGCCAAATCGGCTTTGGCCCGCTGCTCTCGACGCTTTATCCGATTTTCGGCCTTATCAGCTTAGGCTGGCTATACCTGGTCATCCGACGAAGGATGGCTCACTAACGGCCTGCTTCTGCCAGGCAGCTCGATTTGATTAGCATGAGGAATGCCATTCTGAAGTGCAGCCCGAATATGCTCATGGCAGGTAAACAGGATCAATTGGCGCGATAACGACAATTCGCCAAGCAATTGGGCGACGGCTTGCAGGCGCTGGCGGTCGAAGTTAACGAACAAATCATCCAGCAGCAGCGGCATGCCCGCTGCTGCTGTTCGTTCTACGGCAAGCGCAAGCCGCATGGCCAGATACACCAGCTCGGCTGTGCCGCGGCTTAACATAACGGAATCGACTAATCGGTTATCTGACGTCTCAAGCCGGAGCGAAGGCTGGTCCGGGGTCGTCATCACCCGGCTATATCGCCCTTCCGTAAGACGGCGTACAAATTCGCTTGCCAGCTTCAGCAAGGCGGGCTGCCGTTCTTCCTCGTATATCCGTCTCGTTGTCCGAATGAGGGAGGCGCTGACAGCCAGCACGGCGTAACGCTCGGCATCCTCGGTGATCCGGGCAAGCGTCATTTCCTTGACGGCCAGCAGCTCCCGGCGCTTCTCCTCCTGCAGCAAATGCTCAAGCTGCTGGCGCAGTCTTCCCCGCTTATCGAGCAGATCTCCCCTCTTCCTCTCCAACTGCTCGGCTTCCGATTGAAGCCGCTCGCAAAGCTGCTTCAGCTCATCTCCGTCGTGGCTGGTGAGCAGCAGCTCCAGCTCCTTTAACCGTTCCTCCGACATGCCTGCTTCGATCTCGATCCGCAGCTTATTCCGCTCGTTATCGATGGCTTCCAATCGATTCCGGTGAACGAGAACGGCTGCAAACTCGGCTTCGTTATGGAAGCCGGCAGCTTCCGTAAGCTGCCGGATCGAAGAGTTGAGCTGCTGCTGCTTGTCTCCGACCGCCGTTAAGGCTAATTGAAGAGCTTGAAGCCGCTCATCCAGCCGGGCGGCTTCTTCCTGCGCCGCTGCCTGCCGGCGCAGCTCCGCCTGCAGGAGCCGCAATGCCAATGCGGGCTCCGCGGGAAGACGCTGCGCCGCGTCCGGGAAGGCGGCGCAAAGCTCCGCCGCGCGGGCCTCGAACGCGGCGAGCTGGGCGTTGGCAGCGGCGAGCTTCGCTGCGCGGCGGTCCCGCTGCTGGAGCCGGTGCAAAGCTTGCTCGGCGAGCTCGAATATTTCGAGCGCTGCATCCGGCGACATGTCCGGCAGCGCTATCGCTTCCAGCCAGCCGCGCCATTGCCGGGCAGCGGCTGCGCGCTCTGCCGCCGCGGCGGCGGCAGCCTCGCGGCGTTCGCCGGCGGCAGCGCGAAGCCGCGCGTGCCGGCGGGCCAGCTCGGCACGGCCGGCGCCGAGCTGCTCGCTGCGCTGCAGCGCGTTGGCGCGCGCCTCGGCAGCGGCGCGCAGCTGCTCGCGGGCCG